>MEMY01000081.1:1771-13757 GCA_001768965.1 archaeon RBG_16_50_20
ACATCTCTGTTCTCAGCGTCGCAGTACTGGCATTTCTTCGGCAAGGTTTTCACTGAGCGATGTATGGTGTTCTGGGAAGATAATTCTTCGCTTCGACTGATCTGTCAAATGAAATTCTTATCAACATGGTTGGAAATTGAGATTGACCTTAACCGTGAACTGTCCATGGCCATCATACCATGCCCGCGGTGTGGTCAACCCGTCGAATTCATCTCGGGGAGCAAAACTCGGTCTAGGTGTCTGAGCTGTGGCTTTTACGATGACTGTTGCTGAGGTGAATCGAAGTGCGCTACGAGGATGTTTCTGAATACGTTGCCAAACTAGTTGGGAAGGGGGATGACGTCCAAGTTTGGGTTGGCAAGAGATCTGTAGAATTACGAGAACACGGAGTATACGCGATAGACCCGACTCGAGGGCGTCTCCTGGAACTCTTGGCGAGATTAGGGTCCCCGAAGACGGTTTTGGAGATTGGTTCGGGTGCAGGATACAGTGCGCTATGGTTCATGAAAGGGATGGGTTCGGATGGAACCTTGGACGCCATCGAATACAACCAAGCTGTAGCCAAAGTTCTTGAAACCGCCGTCAAGAAGGCCGGACTGGAAGGTCGAATTCGAATACATAACGGCCCCGCACTCTCAGTACTGAGGGATCTACAGGGACCGTATGATTTCGTGTTCATCGACGCTGACAAGGATGAGTACCCCGATTATTTGGACGAAGCAATTAGGCTGACTCAGCGCGGCAGCATGATCATCGCCGACAACATGCTGTGGGGCGGCGCCATGGTCCGTGGCGACAAACGCAGGGAGGGAGCCCGCGGAATCATGGCCTATACAAGACGTATCTTCAATGACGAGCGGTTGTCGAGCCTTATCGTTCCATTGGGGGATGGGTTGGCGATTAGTTATCGTCTTAAGTGATTCTGCAAAAGAAACTAAGCAGACAAACTCTTAAGTTCCTCTTTGTTCGAACCGACCCGCGTTCACATCGATGCCAAGAATCACGAAGACGGGAGCACTGAAAATCTCCTTCGTCGCTATTGTCTCGGCCATAATAGTAGAGGGTCTTGCTGGGCTTGTCGTCGGTAGCTTGGCGCTGATGAGCGACGCAGCGCATGCCGCATTTGACGCCCTCTCCACGTTGATCCTCCTAGTAGCAACTAGCCTTTCCCTGAAACCAGCTGATGAGGACCATACGTACGGTCACGGAAAGATAGAGACCCTAGGCACTCTCATCGGAGGTGTAGCCCTAATAGTGCTCGCGGGGACGATCATGGTGCTCGCGGCATATCGGCTCGCTTTCGGGTCAATTATCCAACACACATCCATCGGCCTCGCGGCTGCAGGTTACACTTTGGCGGTCGATTTTGTCCGGATGGGAGTACTCAGTGCCGCTTCGAAGACTGGAAGTTCGACCATTCGTGCAGGACTTTACGCTGCTGTTTCCGATTTCGCCTCCACCGTCATTGCAATATTGGGTTTGGGACTGGCGATCCTTGGATATCCAGGTGGAGACCCTGTTGCGTCAATAATTTTGGCGATAGGACTCGGCTACACCAGCATCAGACTCGTCTACTCTTCTTCATTGGAATTGAGTGATGCTATCTCGGGTAAACTCATTCAATCAATCCTCAAGGAAATTCGGAGGACAGATGAAGTTCTGAAGGTGAAAGAGCTCAGGGCCCGACGGGTGGGTCAGATGACGTATGTGGACGCGATTGTCGCGGTGTCACCTTATGCAAAGTTGGCTGATGCCGACACGGTGGCCTCAAGAATCGAAGCAAACCTGACGCGGCTCCTCGGCGAAGCAACAGTCTTGATTCATATCGAACCTTTGGACTGGGATGTTCCGGTTGAGCTGCATATTCGAAATGCAACCGGCAAGGTGGACGGAGCTCGCGGTCTCCACAATCTATTGGTCACCGATATTGCCGGTGAGTTGTATGTGACGCTGCACGTTCAGGTTGACCCGTCCTTACCGCTCGACAAGGCACATGACATTGCCGAATCCGTGGAGAAAGGTATTGGGGCGGCGGTTCCGCAGGTTCGACAGGTGACCGTGCACCTTGAACCTTCATTGCCAGAGCAGACCAGCGGTACCCTGATCGACGATCAATATGTCTCAGGCGCGGTCAGGTCAATCATAGGATCCTACCGGGAGGTTGTGGCTGTTAACTCGATCTTGGTCTACTCGACCAGCAACGTGCTTCATATCAATATCCATTGTCTCTTCGCTGGAGACGAAAGTATAAGCAAGATTCACGACATGGTTACGAAAGTTGAGGAAAACATCCGACAAAAGTTCAGTGATGCGATTGTCACGATACATGCCGAACCCGTTTCCTCAAAGAGGCAAATTCCAGCGAAGGCCGATTGATAGTAGTGATTACTAATCGATGGTCTACACGTTGAGAGTTGCGTATTCCGGACTTTGAGCAAGCCTTAAGTTCTTTCACCGTTTCGGGTGCAGCGAATTCTCATGCTGAGACATCGCGTTGTTCTCATTATAGTTGGTGTGCTGATCTCTTTCTCCATAGCCTCTTTTGTAGCACCCTTGACCCATGCAGGGATACAGTGCAGCATTCAGATCAACGATCTGAACTATCCGCTCAAAGTCGAGCCTGGGCAAGGGTTTGAGATTGACACGTTGCTCACCGTTACATGCAATCAAGCGTCTGTCCCTGTTGCGGGACGTGTCGATCTGTATGACAATTCAACAGGAAGGCAGCTGAGCGTGTCAGGTTTTCCTGTGGGTGTAAATCCAAACTCGCCTGAGTGGAGCATTACCGCGGCCATCTCGAGCAAACTTCAAGCACCTTCAGACATGCGAATTCTGTACCTTCGAATGGTCATCTGGCTCGCCATAGGTGAAGGGGTGCCTGCTCTCCAGGCCGGACGCTTGGAGAAGAGCTTGCAAGTTGAAGTAGGAGAGGCAACGCCAGCAAGCGTCACAACTCAGATAGTGATCGGTCAAACCACAAACTCCACCTTAGCGTATGTATTCATCTCTAGCAACTCAACCGTCTCACAAGCTAACTATGACTCTGGATCCCACCTCATCACTTTCAATGCGAGTGGTCCGGGCGGAGCGAGCGGTTTCACCGCGGTGATCTTTCCAAAATACTTCATCGATGGCTCGCCCGTCGTAGTGATCGATAATGGAAACCTGAATCCGATATCATTGTACGTCAGTAGCAACTCGACCCATTATCTAGTATCCTTCGGGTATCCGTTGAGCGTTCACATAATTACGGTTGGAGGATCTACGACGATTCCAGAGTTCGAGATTGTTCCCCTACTGTTGATGCTTTCGATGCTGTCACCCGTAGCTCTCTTGAGTCGTCGAAACCGCTGAGTGTGCGGCTCTAGGTGAGCGCTTTGGTCATGACGTACGCGTCGGAGCTGTCGAAGTAGTATCGCGGAATAGTCCGGGTGATTATGAACCCCATTTTCTTGTAGAGTTCGATTGCTGCTTCGTTGTTCAGTCTGACCTCGAGATAACATTCATCTGAGTTTGCCGCGGAGAGCGCGGAAAGTGCTTGTTCAACAAGCGAGTAGCCTATTCCAAGTCGCCTGAAGTCGGGTATCACAGCGACTGAGATAATATGTCCCTTTTTTGCGAATCTTAGCTTCTTCAGATCAGAGAATCCATGCTCCAGCCTACACATTATGTACCCGACAACATGGCCTTGTGATTCGGCGACAACAAATGTGTCTGGCAGAGTGTTGTATGTGTCGATGAAGAAGTAGGCTGCGTAATTCTCGGGAAGGCACACCCTGTTGATGTTGATGACCGCTTCGAGGTCGGCGGGGTTGAATCGCCGTAGCGTGTAGTTTTTCTGAATCAGCAACGGGGACTTCAGATTTTCCCCATTCCGGTTTTCGGCTATATGATATTATCCCCTCATGGCCAGCGGGGCTTGTGAATACGTTTAAATGAGCTTCTTCGGGTATGCGCGGAAAATCGGAAGGCTCTTCTGGTGGCATCTGGCTCATCGCAATCATCCCCTATCGCAACTTCCCCGTATCCAGTTTACCCCATGAATTTCGGGTCGATTCGTAGCCTCATCGAGTACCGTTTTAGGCTTCTCGACGCCTATGTAGATGTCACGGGCGCAGCAACATTCAAGGTGGAAAATGAGCCGATCAAGGACAAGTTCGTGGAGCTTCTGCGAGACCTCGCCAATCACGGATTGATGGCGAGGATCAGAAGGGTCTCCAACGACCTCATCATTAGCGTATTCCCCAAACCAAGACTGAATCAGCCTCGCAAACTCATCAACCTGCTTCTCTTCATCGCAACGGTTGGGACAGTGGGCTTCGCAAGTTACCTGCTGATTTTCGACGTGGACCCGCAATTGACGGCGGCGCTTTTCCAGCGTTCCAATTTGTATCAGCAGGCCTTCGTGCTGGCGACGGCGATCCTTGGAATAGTTGGGTTGCATGAGATGGGGCATGTGCTTGCAGTTCGGCATCATAAAATGGATGCGACGCTCCCCTACTTCGTCCCCGCTCCACCTCCTTTTCCGTTCGGGACTTTCGGTGCCGTTATTTCACTCCGCGGCCCACCTGTGAATCGCGATCAATTATTTGACTTGGGATTTAGCGGACCTTTAGCTGGATTCTTGGCGACAATAGGCGTTGCAGTATTCGCCATCCTAACGGCTCCTCTAATAACGCAGCAAGAAGCGGCGAGGTTAATCTCACAGAATCTTCTGACCTCAAGGGGGTGGCCCTACACCCCTCTGCTTGTGGAGATGCTCGGGTTCCTGAATCTCCGGACGGTGCCGGACGGATATGTACTGGTGCTGACTCAGGTCGCATTCGCTGCTGAGGTCGGAGCCCTGATAACTTTTCTCAATGTTCTGCCGGTTTGGCAACTGGACGGCGGGCACATTTCCAGGGCGACCTTCGGGGACCAGGGTCACAAGATCGCCGCCTTCATCGGGTTCGCGATCCTCTTCTTGGCAGGTTACTACGGCTTTGCGGTTCTGTTGATCATCTTCATGTTTGCTAGTCGGCGTCCCTTCGAAGGTGTGGAACCTCTTGACGACGTTTCTCCGCTGTCCAAGTCGCGAAAAGGATTGTTTGCCTTAACTCTGGTGATGCTCGTACTCTCATTCGTCATCTTCTGAAAGTCGGGACCTGGTTCGAGCCTTCATGTACTCGGATCTCCAGATCAAACTCCTGGAACTCACCAAGCAAAAGAGAAGGATTACTATACCCGAGTTGACCGAGCACGTTCGCGTTCATTATACCGAAGCACTGAACCAGCGGTTAGAGCAACTTGCCCGAGATGGGTTGGTTGCTTCAGCTCAAGGGGCAATCGAACTTTATCCGGAACATCGAATGAGAATTGCTGAACGGCTAATAGGAGAAGGTTGTGATCCGCAGAGGATTTCGCGGCTACTCGAATGGCAGGAGTTTGAAGATTTCGCGGCCATGTCTTTGAAGCAGAACGGATTCGGGGTTGTCAAACATTTCGTGTTCAAAGCGAGGAGTGGGAGGCGTGAGATCGATCTTCTCGCCTGGAATGACACCTTTCTTCTTGCAATTGACTGCAAGCATTGGTTGCGTGGAGTCTCTCCCTCTCAAGCGCGAAAAATCGCACGCGCACAGGCGGAGCGAGCGGTTGCTCTGGCGGAGAGGCCGGATTTGCTAAAGAAGCGTGGTATGGACAGCGTTGAGAAAAGGTCGTTGATGCCTGTAATTTTCTGCTTGGGTGACCCACGTCAGCCGATCGTAGATGGCGTTCCAATCGTCGCAGTGTCCAAGCTGATAAGTTTCCTGTACGGCATCTCTCCGGTTGATGATAAGATCCATATGATTCCAGTCAAGGCTCAGAGCGAGCAATCTACGTTAGTGTGAAGTGTCCTGGCCTGACCGAAGCCCTAATTTGACAGCCCCAATCCACAACGCGCCAACCTTGAGCGAAATCGAACAGCGACTCCAACAGTTGACCAATGCGGTCTTGGCAGGGAAGGAAGAAGAGGCAAGGCAGACCACGCATGCCGCGCTTGCCAGGGGTTGCACGACGAATGATGTCCTCGACGCAATTGTCGAAGCCGTGAACATAATCGTCGACCTCCATGAGGTTGGAGAATACGACCAAGAGAAGTTAAGTCCTGCAGAAGCAGCGGTCAACTCAAGCTTACAGGTCATCGAAGAAAGGCTTGCTACGACAGAGGGAAGATTCAATTTGAAGGCGACTGTGGGGCCGGTCGGCTTGAGCGCCGGTGGTCTATTGTCCTGTGCCCTTTCAGCTGTTCTAAGGTCGATTGGTTTTCGCGCAGCAAACCTGAGCAAGACCCAAACTGCGCTTGAGCTTCTGAGAAATTCGGAAGAGCTGGGAGCAGACTTGGTTGTCCCGCTCCTACCGAGCGAGGGCGTGGAGAGTCATCTGCGCTCATTCATCGATGAAATCGAACGCGGAGGATTCAAAGCGAAATTCGAAGTCATCCCAGTCGCCCCGGGGTTGTCTGACGCGATTGAGGTCCCGCTTTCAATTGCAAGGAACTCAAGCGAGGCGATTAGCAAGGCCATGGAGTGGGCAATGAAGAAAGGGACTAAACGTAAGAACGAGTGATTCCGCATGAGAGTGGTTTCGTCACGCGAGCTAGTCGCAGCCGTTCTTGTTTTCCTAGTCGCCGTGTCGATGAGTGGTCTGTCGATTGCTCTTGCAGAGGAGCCGAACGTCGGCTTGTTGAGAGTCAGTGATGTGAGGCATCCCAGGCAAGTGGCCCCGGCGGCTCAGGTGTCCTTCGTGATTGATGTGGAGTATGCGATTCGTTTCAATGCAACTGTGAGGACATCTCTCTTTGATGGATCTCCCGGAAATCTTGGAGCAGAGCTGTGGCACAGCGATCCGCTCGTATTGAGTGCAGGGGGCGACCAGCTATGGACCGCGAATCTCACCGCGCCCTCTTCGGAAGGCGAATGGACGTTGACGGCTTTCGCATATTATTTCGAGAAGGGGGAATGGAAATACTTCACAGATCCAGATCAAGGACCTGGATTTGCGCAAACCAAGCTTAAAGTTGCCCCGCTTGCGGCCTTGGAGATAGATCTAGGTCTATCAGACATACCAGTGAAAGTTGATGGCTCAACTGCACGCACTTCGTCCTTGGGTACCGTCAACGTGCAACTTCCGGTTGGGGTTGCTCACCAGATCACCGTCCAATTAGCTCTGTTGTTCGACAATTCTACTAGGCTGGTATTTGCTGGTTGGCAGGACGGATCAAACGACACACAGCGGACTTTGATACTGGACGGCGACTTGAAGATTTCAGGTTCCTACAGAACCCAATACTTACTTAGAGTAAGCTCGGTTCTGTCGGCCTATTCCTACTCGGAATGGTACGATGCAGGATCCAACATTACGCTGCGCGCTGACGATTCCGTCCCGATGAGCGGTGTGTTTGGAACGTTTGGATTGCGTTATGTGTTCAGAGGATGGTCCGGCGACATTGAATCAACCGCAAGATCAGTGACTCTGATCGTGAACAAGCCAAGAGCGATCAACGCGAATTTCGACGTCGACTACACGCCAATAGTCATCCCAGCGATCTTGTTGTTTGGGATAGTTGGTGGAGCAATGCTGGCAGTTCTGAGAAAACGTAGAAGTCCAACGCCGACTGCGATTGAAGAGGAAGTCGAAGACGAACCGGTAGGAGTCTGCGGTAATTGTGGCGAACCGATTGAGGAGAGCTGGACGCATTGCGTGCACTGTGGGAAGGCCTTAGGGTCTTCGGAATCCGTCCAAAGCTGAAAGGGCCATATCGCCTATTTCGGGTATGAAATGGTCTGCTGCGATTATCAGAAAGGCAACTGAGAAAACGCCGAGAATAAGGCCGGTGGGATAGTGCGCCAAGTCCCAAGGCAAGATCCCATTATAGAGTAGCCAGATCTCGAGAGCGATTCTTCCGATGTTGGCAAAGTAAACACTCACCGCGACCACGGTGAAAGCAAAGAGCCTCTTCTTCAACGCAATCTTGGGCATGGCCACAACGATTCCGAGGAAAATCGCCATCACTTGCACGCCCGTGCATATGCGCTGAATCTCGAACTCGTTAAGGAACACCTTGCTGCCTTCATACCACACCGTAGCTTTGATGCCAATCAGTTCCATGAGGATCGCTGAATGCAGAGCCGTGAACTTTTCCACTATGAAGTAGTCCGGCAGGTAGTAGAGGGCGGCTGCGATTATGGAGCCTATGCTGGCAACTCGAATCAACGTGTAGAACTGAGTTCTCGGCGTGGTTGCGGAATTTTCCATGTCTAGAACCATCCCTCCGCGGGTATTGAAAGTTGCGGGCTTGAACATGTTCAAAACGAAACCAATCCGACTCGAAGACGGACATTTGCGTGGTCTTTGAGAAAGCAAAAATAGGGCAACAGATTGCCCCGTATTGAACTACTCGGGATTGAGCAATCCGGCTTGAACTTCAGACAGGTCCTCCTGGCTTGCATGGCTATCTCAATGTTCTTGGCTTTGCCAGTAGTTCAGGCGTCGGCAGACGTAGAGTCAAGGATTGCCTCCGCGATCGAATGGATCCGAGCACAGAAAGTTTCGAGCTATTCAATTTCTGGTTTTATCGCTGAAACCGATCGTCCGCTGAATTCAACCTTGTATCTTGAAGACCAGGCACTCGTAGCCCTTGCCCTTAGCGATTATCATTCCACACACAACGATGCGCGCTATGATGACTTGCTCAAGGTTGCTGCAAATTTCATCATCCAAGCTCGAACGCCATCTGGCAGGTTCTATGAGTACTACGATCTGAATAAACGTCAATGGGTGCATGAAGGGGGGCTCTACTCGTGGGACGCCTATGCGATTGCTGCGCTGGCTGCATCCGCTTACAAAATTGCGTTCAAGAGCCCCGAGGAACGCTCATACTGGTTTGCAGTCGAAGCGCAAATGAAAACTAGCGTCATCAATTTGCTCTCGAATCAACGTAGTGATGGAGCTTGGATGTTTCGCAATTACACAACTGGTAGGCACGAGGCTCTTACGAGCGAGAACGCGGTCATGCTCATGGGTTTGAGCTATATCGGGTTGTTTGAATATCAGTGGGGAAGTTCCCAGCAGGCATCATACTACGGGAAACTTTCGGAGAAGACCGCGAATTGGCTCTTCTCAACGCAAGTCGCGAACAGCACTTTCACGAACTACGGAGGCTTTCCACACTCCGACCTCAATTCGACTCAGATCTCTGAAGAGAACGGCATCATACTGCTCGGTGTGAATTCGTACTACTCGATCATCGGTCTATTGGATCCGCGAGCGTCACCCACTATATGGGACGCGCGGAGAGTTATGATTGACTGGGTCGACGGATTTGTCAGAAAGATGCGTGACTCTTACGGGGGACCATATTTCGCAAGAAATTCGAACGGGATTCTTGAATATCCGAAGACAACCAGCGCGGCCTCCTGGATGCTTCAAGCCTTAGCTGACATTTGGGTGAATTTGGGGGGAAACGAATATTATGGCGACTCACAGAAACCATACGAGTGGATTGTTGGAGGAAACGAACTTCGAGTTGATCTGCAATCGGCAGCAAGTCACTCAGGACCAGCTTTGGGCTTCTATAGCGCGATTTTGCCCGACGTTGTTCATCGCAACGCAAGGACCGGTGTAACCGCTTCCGCGGTCTATGCATTTGTGAGAGCTGGATTCATACAGATCCCAGAATTCCCGCAAAGTGCACAAGCCTTTGTTCTGTTCCTGGGATTTGGCGGGGCCCTTCTTGTCATACGGAAGAAGAAAAGAAAATTAGGAATGTGAGTTTCGTAGTGACAGCCAATTGAGGCGTGCTAACGGTTTCTGCGTTTTATCGTTCTCTTCGCGATCAGTGCACCGGCGATTGCGATTATCATGAGTACGGCGAAGAACTGTGTCGGGAATTCAGGTATCGGCACGTTGGATCTCTGTAGGAAGAAGTTGAAACCCGTCGTCGCTGATCCGTCTGAGACAGCAATCGTCCTGCTCTGGGCAACGAATCCAGGTTCATCAACTGTCAAGTTGAAAGTTCCTGTAGGTAGGTAGAAGCCGTAGCTCCCGTCGGCATAGCTGGAGTATCTGAAGGTGTAGATGTCGTTGCTCGCTGTGATCTCTGCCCAGTCTATTGGGATGAGTTCATCCCACATGTTGTAGCCATAAACAGCTCCTTGCACGTAGCCGCCCCCGTACTGCTTCGGCTGGTTTTGTGCGGAAGCCATTCCAGCCCCTATGAAGAGAACGGAAAGGACGATGCCTAATGATAACCAGTAAGGCAGTAGCCTCATGTTCGTTCAATCTAACACCATGTAAGATTGCCAATAAACGTTTTCGTGCATTCTACATGCCATTTCCATGTTTCTATCGATTCTGATGCATGGATGGCGGGCGATTCACATGGCTATCGAAAGAGCAGCACTTCCCATGTGAATCCTGCACCCTTACAGATCCCGGTGCACACTGCTTAACTGAACATGAATGATGCAATCGTTCTGAGCGACTGAGTTCTCGGATTTAACGGTCGGAGTGGGGAAGGTACATCTCTGTTGTTTCACGTCTAGATCTCCTACACGCTCATCATCTGGCGAAGTAAATGGCAACGAAGACTAGTGCACTAGCTGTCGTGCTCTTTGCAACCATATTGTTTGCCACAATTGTAGCGATTAGTCCTAGCGCAAGTGCTTCAGGTGGCATGGCGCCGGGGTCGACTACGATGTCGGTTGTGAATAAGGTTCCTGACTTCTACGCAGAAGGCAAGGGCGAGGCCTACACGAACATATTCATGAAGATCTCGTCGAAGGGCGGCTATCTCAATACTGGCGGCACAACCATAACTCTGACACCATGGGGTTACGTTACCGCTGACTGGACGATTGGCAGGGTCTACATTATCTTCTTGGCAAACGTCACGGAAACCAACTTCTACATTGCCTACCTATACTTGACGAATTCCTCGACACCGATGATAGTTCGGCTCTTCGAGTACAGATACGCCACTCTCAAGAGTTTCGTACTCACGGGGGTTCAGTACGTATTTTCGAGGTACACCACAACACCGCCCATTGAGGTTCCTACCATCAAATTCATTCCCAAGGCGCAGCCGGGCAATGTGATATCTGCCATCGGCCCTGAGCTATACATTAACCAAGACTCCGGTCAAGTCATAAATGAAACAAGCACTTGGAAGACTTACCCTCTCCTCGAACAGTATTTCCAAGGAGCAAACGAGTACAATGAGATTTGGTCGTTGTTCACTGATGACGCGGGCAGCTACTACTTCGGAATCTTCTATCTGCCGAACAATGATCCGAATCACGTAATACTCGAACACCAAGTCAGACTGAATGACTACAAGACGTTTAGCGGAAGAACCTTCGACGCTACATGGACCAACAAAGGATTTCCACATCTTCTGACCGTGCGATTGCCACAACCATCCATTGTTAAGGTGAATGGCTTCCCAGTCAAAACTGACAGCCAGGGCGTAGCCACGATCTACGTGCCAAAGGGGCCTGTCACCATCGAGGCGCCCAATGAGCTCGACCCGGTTGACGGCACGCGATGGCACTTCTCCTCATGGAGCAGTTTTGGAACCTCTAACCCATTAACGATGAAAGTTGGGTCCCCTTTGGAATTGAACGCTAACTACAACGAACAGTTCCTGCTCACCGTCGACTCGGAATATGGAAATGTGCAAGGTGCTGGATGGTATGATCATGGTGCGAATGCAAGCTTCAGCGCCATTGAAGTAATCTCGGCCGAGAATGGTACGAGAAGGGTTTTCGTGCGCTGGGACGGGGACTACGCTTCTACGTCGACTATTGGAATCTTGCCGATGAACTCGCCGAAGCATGTTACGGCGATCTGGAAAACGCAGTTCAATGTCAAGTTGGAATTAATTGGCGTTCCTTCCAATGCGACCGCACAAGTCAGCGTGAACGGTCAGAATCAGGTTGTAAACGGCTCGAACCCCACCGACATTTGG
>MEMY01000081.1:13984-14163 GCA_001768965.1 archaeon RBG_16_50_20
GGAAAGATTAGTGCCAAGGATATTTCATCGACAGTCAATCTCTTCTATAGTTCGGACAATACGAAATGGGATCCGTTAGCGGACGTACTCACATCTAATGATGGCACGTTTTCTTACACGTGGAAACCTAACAGCCCAGGAACATATTTCATTCGAGCCTACTGGTCTGGGAACGAGCA
>MEMY01000082.1 GCA_001768965.1 archaeon RBG_16_50_20
TTCCTGATAGATGTCTTCATGATAATTGTGTTCCCGATTCCCACGAACTTCAGCTTGGGGGCTTTCTTCGTAATAATTTGGGTGATTTTCGTGGCATGTGTTGTCCTCGCCTGGTTCGACAGGGAGACCTTCTTTGGCTCAGTAAGAGGGGCACTTTCAAAGTCGATTTCACTAGCCAAAACCAATTTTCTGTTCGTGATGCCACTTGTCGCTTCGGCCCTAGTCTACGCGACGATCATAATCACGCAATTTCAGGAAACCCAAGGCGTCCAAACTGGTAGCATCAACTTCCCGACCACGAACCCTTACGTGATCCTAACCGAACTCTCCTTCGCCGCGATTCAGGAAGAATTCGCTTTCCGCATAACATCGATTGGCATCCCAATCGCTATCCTTCTGCTGATCCTGTATCGAAGTGACCCAAGAATCTCTGGACCCAAGAACAAGGTGAAGCTGGTATTTCTCGCTATGTTCAGCCCAGAACGTGCCAAAACAAAGTTGGGATATCGCAGTCTAGGGGCAAATGGGTTTCCGCGTGGCATAGGCCCTGTCGAGTGGGTGCTAATTCTGCTGACTTCAACGGTATTCGGTCTAGCTCACTTTCTGTCAGGGGGCGGATGGGAGGTAGGTAAGGTCTCTACAGCGTTTCTAGCTGGGCTTGTATTCGGAATCATGTTCGTAGCTTACGGCGCCTACGCGTCAATTCTACTTCACTGGTTCTTCAACTACTACTTCGAGGTACTGTACCGTGCGGACTCGGTCTATGGCGGCGTCTTCCATGGTCTATCGAACTTCGCAGAGCTAACCAATCTCCTCGCAGGCCAGATCATCCTAGTTGTCTTTCTACTGTACACTGCCTACAAGATAGGATGCTACTTGGCCGTGAGGGCATCAGGGCTGAGCGGAAAATCCAACCCCACCTTATGAGTCGTTAATCTTATACGCTGAAAACGCCTTCAGAAATGTTGGTGCAGGAGCTTGCATCACCGCCAAGTCCAGTAACTCCAAGTTGGTCTAATTCTCAAAATGAGGTAGCGACGCGGAAGCTCGGCCCAGGTGATTGCAATAGATGAGCTTGGAAAAACCAGTGCCCGCGAAGAAATTTTTCCCTTTGATCACTGAGAAACGGTGGGACCACAAACTAGAACGCAACATATTCGAAGATTGGCAGAGGGACGGAATCTACAAGTTCAAACTGGCGAAAGGAAAGAGACCCTTCGTAATTGACACGCCACCCCCCTACCCATCAGGCACATGGCACATCGGAGCGGTCGCCCAATATTCTCAGATAGACATGATAGCGCGAACCGGCCGAATGTCCGGAAACCCAGTCCTCTTCCCAATCGGTATCGACAGAAATGGGTTGCCAGTAGAGATCTACACAGAAAACCTGTACAAGGTCAAGATGCGCGAAATTTCGCGAGAGAAATTCATCGAGCTCTGCCGAACTGCGCTCGACGATCTAGAGAGCAAAATGATCGAGACGATGAAAAACATCGGACTCAGCGGAGACTATGCAGCAAAATATCGAACTGATCAGGAGGAGTATCGGAAACTAACGCAGAGCACCTTCATCGAGCTCTGGAAGAGGGGGATGATTTACGAAGCCACGCGCCCCAATAACTACTGCCCTGATTGCGGCACAACCATAGCCGACGCTGAGGTACAATACGACGAACTCCCAACACGCTTGGTGCACGTAAGATTCACAGTGAAAGAGACTGGTGAGCCGCTAATCATCGCCACAACTAGGCCCGAACTCATATGTGCATGCCAACTAGTGATTGTGAATCCCACCGACGAAAGATACACCGCGCTTCATGGCAAACACGCGACACTACCAATCTACAATAGAGATGTTGAGATCAAACCGCACTCCAGCGCGCGCCCCGAATTCGGGACCGGAGCCGTAATGATCTGTAGCTATGGCGACTACACCGACGTCCTGTTATTCAGAGAACTTGGACTAGAGGAAATCCTAGCGACAGGTCAAGATGGCAGGCTCACCCAGGGCGCGGGACCATATCAAGGACTAAGCATTTCGGAAGCTCGAACTAGGATTGTGCAGGACCTTGAGTCCAAGGGTCTCCTTGTAAAGACTGAGAGTATTCGCCATCGAACTCCTGTGTGTTCGAGAAGTGGGACGCCTATTGAGATTATTCCAATGCGCGAATACTACCTGAAACAACTTGATCTCCTGCCGAAATTGAAGCAGTTGGCGAAGAAGATAATCTTCTATCCAGACGCGAACAGACAGATTCTGTTAGATTGGTTGAATTCCATTTCCATCGACTGGCCTATATCACGCCGCAGATTCTACGCTACAGAAATACCGGTTTGGTATTGCAGGAACTGCTCAACCCCGTTCATTCCACCCCCGGGGACATATTATAAGCCTTGGAGGGATCCTCCCCCGACCGCTCGATGCTCCAAGTGCGGATCGACCGAGTTTGAAGGTGACACGAGAACTTTCGATACTTGGATGGACTCGAGCGTTTCGGCTTTGTTCATCGCAAGATACGAGGGGGAACCGGGATTCTTCAAACGGAGTTATCCAGCTACGATCCGGCCGCAAGGAAAGGACATCGTCAGAACATGGCTTCACTACTCTATACTGAGATGCTACCAGCTGACAGGCCGCGCTCCCTTCACACATGCTTGGATTGGGGGCTTGGGCATGGATGAGCGGGGCGAAGCAATGCACAAGAGCAAAGGTAACGTCGTCGACCCCGAACCGATTCTGGAGAAATACGGAGCCGATGCATTCAGGTTCTGGAACGCATCCGAAGCCACTCAAGGCTCCGACTTTCGATGCTCAGAGGCGCGCATAGCTGGGGCACACAAGTTCTTGACCAAACTCTGGAACATCTCACGCTTCATCTCTTCATTTCCGCAGGTCCGCACGGCTAAGCTGAGGGCGAGCGACAAGTGGATACTCTCAGAACTATCGAGTCTAGTGCAGAAATCGCTGAAGGGTTACCAAGAGTTCAATTTCTTCACCCCAGCCAGCGAGATTCGAGACTTCGTATGGGAAACCTTCGCTTCACACTACTTGGAGATGGTAAAAGCCCGAGCCTACGGTGAAGGATTTTCGAAGGCGCAGCAGAAAGCTGCGTGGTATACGCTTCACATGGTGCTGAGAACCGTGCTCCTTCTTCTTGCTCCAATAACCCCATTCATGACCGACAAGATTTGGCGGCAGCTCTACTCGAAGACAAGCATTCATGTGCAGAGATTTCCGAAGTCAACCTGGCCGAAAACTCACATACGGTACACAGAACCCATGTTGACGTTCAATCGCGAGGTTTGGAAGGTGAAAGAAGAAAAGGATCTCGCTCTACGCGATCCCGTAGAAATGCAAGTACCGAAAGCGCTAACACCATTCCGAGAGGACCTCGTCAAAATGCATTCACTAACCTCAAGCCACTAGTGGATTGTAACAGTTTAATAGCAGAACTGCAGTTCTAGTTTTTCGATTTCGATGAAGGTCTCCGAACTAAAGCCGGGAATGAGACGCGTCGACGTAGAAGCCAAAGTACTGAGCCTCTCTGAGGCAAGAGAGGTGACGACGCGGGCAGGTGAACAATCAAGAGTTGCCACGGCGGATGTGACTGACGATTCAGGTACGGTTAAGCTGACTCTTTGGAACGAGCAGATAGATCAAGTGAAAGTCAACAGCAGCGTCAAGATAGAGAATGGTTATGTAACCAGCTTTAGAGGCGAGACACAACTCAACGTGGGACGCTACGGGAAGCTCACCGTCCAGTAGCAGCCCGCACCAGCACCGCCTCTTTCTTGCTAGTGCCGAGTTTGAGCACGGACGACCGATTTGAGGAAATAAAACGGCTTCTTGATTCTACCGTCAGCGAATTTCAATCACTCTTCGAATCTGCCGGCGGTTTCGAGGACTCACGAGTCGGAAACGGCTGGAACCCCGAAACAATCACGCCAGACATTTACTTCTTACAGCCCACACCATTAGAAGAACTCGTAAAGATCGCTGAAGTCCGTAAGCGGTCGCTCTTTCGGCATCGCGTGCTCTCGTTCATTAAACCGCAAGAGCACGAAGTCCGGCTACTGGGAAAACCCAGCCTCAAGCTTGTCCAGTTCTGGTTGATCAAAGGGTTCCATGAGTGCTTCTATTTCCGCGGAAACTCATACAAGATCGACTTGCCAGAGGATGTTGTAGCTGTAGAGGTTGAAGGAAAGATTCGGGACCTCGTCGGCCGTGAAACCGGTGACATTCAAGGCATAACAGGCCTAACAAGGCGTCTGCTTGGAAGGCGCGACTGGTCGGGTGTCAAGGCCTTTCGTTTGAACGAGGTGACAGAATTGGCGTACATGTACAAGGAGGGTTCTTTCTTCGTTAACTCTGAAGGGAAAGAGGATCTCGAGGCTGAGGCCTTCTTCGAGCGGGAGCTGCCACTCCAAAAGATTACTTCAGACCAACTTACAGGGCAATTCCCGGACGCTGAACTTGTAAGAAGCTCAATTGCAAAGGAAGACTTGGTGCGAAGGCTCCATGAAACCATCGTGAAACCTCCACTTGCCTTCTCCAAGATTCTTAGCAACAGATTTCAAGTCACGACTTTAGCGGAATATCTGATGCCAGTCTACTCATTCGCATTTGAGTGGCATGGACAGAGAAAGGAGCTATCTGTTCACGGGTTTAGGGGCGGATTCTTTCAGTAGACAGAGCCCGCAACTTCTGTATGAGCTTCCTAATTCGGAAGTACACTTTCCTTCCATATCGTGATATTGTCCAGCGACCGAACAAAGCCACTGCAATGATTGCTGCAATTATGACTAAGAATAGGTATGGTTGTGCAGCCACTTCATACACAGCTGTTCCCGAGTTTCCGTACGGGTCGACAACATCTACACGCAACTTCCAAGTTCCAACGCGCCACAGATCGCCCAAGCCGCTTGCATAGGCACCACGCCAGGCATTGATGCCAGCGTCATAAACAAGCTTGATCTCAAAGATGGATGAACCGGTGGAAACAAACACGCTAACCGTCCCGTTCATGAGCGAAGTACCATCCGGGTACGCCACTCTCGAAATTATGCTTACTTGACCAAACGGAACTTGTATCTGGGTTCCATTCACCTCACTAGTGATCACCATGCTCGCATTCCGAACTTGGAAGTAGTCAGAGAACGTATCAGCCGCTCCCCCTTTATTCCCAAAACCGTCATCGAACGACATCGCGAGCAAGGCGAAGCGATATCTTGAACTGGTTGTTGCGTTCACAGGGATTTTGATCTCCCCTGCCCAAACGCCATTCGCGGAGTCAGTCAGGGACATCGATGATGATGCAACAGCAGACTGGTTCTGACGAAGCAACAACGGGCGGGCATCCTGCCCTGATTTCACCACTGGACTACCGTCTGGGTAACTCAAGGTCAAAGCGATCTTCGCCTTTTCCGTCCGCTGATACGATGGGCTGGGCTGCTGAACTACTTTCACGATCAGTGCTGCTTGAGTCACACTGAACTTCGATTCGGAGACGTAATCCTGCTGTGAATCATCGAACGTTCCCGTTCCATCGACGATTACCTTGTACGCCTCGGTCAGAGCATCCTCTGGGATTCGCCAAGTGTAATTGAAGTCACCTTTGACGCCTGAGGCAATGCTTGCTGTTTTCACATATTCCCCGGAAGGATTGCGAATGCTTAGCTTGGAGCTTACGCCAGGGAAGAGCCCTCCGCCCATTATCGCAACGGACTCCGTGCGCTGGTAGAGTGGCTTCAGAGTTCCCCACAGGCCAAAATGGGCTTTCACCTGTGAGTTATCGACGGCCGACGAGGTGGAAATACTGACCAGATACGTGCCCAGAGTGGCGTTAGTAGAAATCGGCAGACCCATTCCTGGTGGTATCTGACCACTTGCGAGTGGCGTGAAGAAAACTTCAGCATGTTGCGTCGTATTTTCCATCGGACTCCTAACCCAAACGTAGTAGACTTGGTTCGTCGAGTAACCTGAGCCGCTCAGCGTGACTTGCTTATCACGCAGTGTGTAAAGTGGAGGAATGCGTGGGTCACTGGAGGCTTGGAGCGTAGGGACAGCTTGGACCGCGAGGGGAAGGGCCGACGCAAGAACGAAGAGCGCGAGAACGATTGCTGCGGTTCTTCCCATTTTCATTTCGCATTGGTCTCCATTATAGTACTCTCATTTCCCCGAATGATTGGCGCCGGGAGAGGGATTCGAACCCCCGAGGCCCATAAGGGCCACAGGCTTGCATTGAATATTTCCACTCAAGGCCTGCGCCTCTAGATCGAGTTGTTTTGCTGCTAATCCGCTCGGCCATCCCGGCTGGTACTGCCTGAGGCCGATTCCTATTTAAGTTCCGAGATAATTGCCAACCCGAATCTCGCGAAGAGGTTTCTTTCCTTGGAAAAACCTGGCTACGAATTCCTACCACACACAACTGACGCCTACATTGAGGCGAGAGGTACAACACTGGAACAGGCACTTGAATACGCCGCGGCGGCTCTTTTCGATACGATGTGCGACATCAAGTCTGTGTCACCTGAGTTCACTGAAGAGGTCGATATTTCCAGCAATGATGAAGTGCGCTTGCTCTACGACTGGCTTGAGTCGCTTCTTCTAAAATTCGAGCTCAAAGGGCAAGTATATTCCAAATTCGAAGTTGCTCCGATCACGAAATCTGCGGAAATACTGCAGACGAAGGCTCGGATCTCGGGTGAGAAATTTGATCGGAAAAGACACGGAGCGAAAGTTGAAGTCAAGGCCGTGACATACCACAAAATGGAAATCTTGCGAGAGGATTCAGCCACAACTCTGAGATTCATTCTCGATCTTTAGCACGATACGCTAACCACCGCGCATGACAGCGCGAAACATGGGTATCAGAGTCAGATCAGCCGGGTCCACACCTCTCAGAGCCGCCAGGTAGACTGACACGAAATCGCCGAAAGTTACGGCTGTGAGCAGTCGGCTCAGCTTGTCCGGTCCAGATCCTTCAAATTCGATGACGGACGGAAAACCCATTTCCATCAAGGAATTGACCAGTTGTTCACGAGTCCGTTTCTGACCTTCAAGCTCTTCAAGTGTGCGAAGCACGATCGGTTGCACTCTTGCAAGTTGGCTCAGCGTTCTCAATCCTTCGATGTCGTTGTGAAACCCTTCTGGCAGGGTGTAGTAGAATGCAGGCATCTTTGCGTTCTCGTTGATCTGATTCTTGAAACGTCTTAGGACGCTTCCATACTCCTCGTCACCTATGAGCAATGGAAGTTTGTCTACAAGAGCCTGAGCGAAGCTTTTCGCATCGTTCCGATCTAAGGGCACAGTCGACTTCACCTGGTCTATCTGTGCTTTGACAGACTTCGTGGCCTCAGAGAGGAGCCTTGGGATGTTCTCTAGAACCTTCGCAGAACCCAGCACAAACATCACGGCGGCCACGAGTTCAGGTAGAGCGACCCTAGGAGGAAGACCTGCGGGAACTCTCAGGTATGGGACGCTCTCATTCTTCACCTTGGAAAGAAGTTCCCCTCCGGAAGCTATGGCGGCTAGCTCCGCTCCTTGCTTCCTCGCTTGATCAAATTGGCCGAGAGTTTCGCGAGTTTCACCCGAGTAACTTATCGCGACAAAAAGAGTGCCATTCGCAACCCACTTGGGGATATTCAGCGTTCTGCAAACTGAAACCGGAACATCAGTTACGCGCCTGCAATAATCGGAGACGATGTCTCCAGCTATTCCGGAACCTCCGACCCCTCCCATGACCACGTTTGCAGGCTTCTCGAAGGGTTTACCGCAGGTTGACGATGCGTCGGAAGGTGGAGCTAAACGATTGGGAGTCCTTTCCATGAGCGAGAGGGTACCCAACCGGTCAATTCGCTTCAATGTCTCGGCGTCATCGAGCAACATAAGGGTCCCAGAACAGAACGCGGTCTAGTGCAATAAGATTCATCTTTCACACGCCACCTCCTTGCACAGGAAGGAAACCCCAGATGGGCGCAAGTTGGGATGGTAGGAAGCTCTCCGTTGCAGTTCCGGCTTCAGCAATCTCGGATATACCTCACTTAAGGGAGAAGACCGGGAGACTTGGAGCAATTGCCCGAGCCTGTTCAATCTTCGGCGTGAATGAGATCATACTCTACCCTGACGATGCCCGGCGTGATCAAAAGGCCGATCTTGAGTTGTGCGCGGAGATTCTCAATTTCCTTGAGACACCACAATATCTGCGAAAGAGACTTTTCCGACTCAGTCCGAACTTGAGATTTACTGGAATTCTGCCTCCGCTTCAGACGCCTCCCCATGATGGTCCACGTTCGCTTGAAGCGTGTAAGGTGGGCGATTTGAGACAGGGTATTGTAGTCGCCAAACAGAAGGGCAAGCTAAGGGTCGAAGTGGGTCTGGAAAAACTGCTCGAATGCGAAGGTGACCTTTCCATCGGGACGCGAGTAACAGTCGAAATCAGAGAGCTCGGAGAAAATCTAACGGGCGAAATCGTCGATGAGGCCAAGATAAGAATATATTGGGGCTATCGAGTTAGACAGCCGAAATTCAGGCTTGGAAGCCTGCTCGAAAAGGAGAAATTCAAACTAAAAGTCGGAACCTCCCGATATGGAACAAGAATACTGGATGTATGGTCAGAGATCACGAATTCAATGAAAAATGCTGGATCTATTTTGATTGCCTTCGGTTCACCTCGCATGGGCCTACGCGAAATCCTCAGACAGGAAGGAAAGGCTACACAGGATGTCTTCGATTACTTCGTTAACACGGCGCCCGGGCAGAAGGTTTCCACAGTGCGAACCGAGGAAGCACTTCTAATCTCGCTAGGCGTATTGAATCTAATGCGGTTCGGTGACTAGACTTGAGTAAGACTGTTAGTGTGTACGATATTGAGGGGAAGTCGGTCGGAAAGGTCGAGCTTCCGAAGCTCTTTGACACGCCCGTTCGCTCCGATCTCATAAGGCGCGCAGTTGTTGCCCTGCAGAGCCACATGTTCCAGCCTCAAGGACGCGACCCAATGGCTGGCAAGAGGAACACTGCAAAATCGATCGGCGTTGGCCACGGGATGGCTCGTGTTCCAAGGATAAAGGGCGATAGGTATCCGAAAGGAAACCAAGGCGCATTCGCTCCTATGACAGTGAAAGGTAGACTGACTTTCCCACCAGTGTCGAGCAAGGAGATCAGGAAAAAGATCAACCGGAAGGAAATGAAACTCGCAATGGTTTCAGCCCTAGCGGCAACATCATCCAAGGATCTCATCAAGGCTAGAGGTCACAGAATACCTGACGACAGGGAGTTCCCTCTTGTCGTGTCAGATGATCTGGAGAAAATCACGAAATCTTTTGAAGCAGAGAAGTGGCTCAGAAACCTTGGAGTGTGGGAGGACATTGAGCGCGCTTCCGTTAGAAAGCATCGCGCCGGAAGGGGTAGCATGCGAGGACGACCTCTCAAACACCCTGTCAGTGCGCTACTTGTAGTTGAAAAGAGACAGGGCGCTGAGAAAGCGTTCGGAAACTTCTCAGGCGTAAAAGTCGTAAATGCCGCCAGCTTAAACGTGAATGACCTTGCTCCGGGAACACACCCGGGACGTTTGACAATCTGGACTCAATCGGCATTGAAGGTCGTCGGAGGACGTCTGGGAGGCAGTGCAGCATGACGAAACTCGCAACAAATGAAGTCATAAGATATCCGCTGCTCTCCGAGGACGCGGTCACTTTGCTTGAGGCTGAGAACAAGATCACGTTCATTGTTGACAGGCGGTCTGACAAGCACGATGTAAGACGAGCAGTAGAGGAACTCTATGAAGTTAGGGTTAAGCAGGTTAGAACCCTGATCACACCAGAAGGTGACAAGAAAGCCTTCGTGAAGCTGACGACGGACTTCAAAGCCGCGGACCTCGCCGTAAGACTCGGCATTCTATGATTGCCTCTGGTTGAAAGCGGCAACGTTAATTAGAGCAAAGCCAAACCAAACCTCAAGTGCTGAACCTTGCCTCGACAGTTCTCATACCGGGGACATTCGATCGATGAGTTGCAAGGGATGTCTATGGACGAGTTTATTCGACTGCTTCCTTCGAGGCAGAGGAGATCTCTGACGAAGGGTTTGACTTCGGATCAGAAGATCTTGATGGGATTGATTCGCGCTCATCGTAGCAGCAAAGGCAAAGACAGCAAACCGATCAAGACCCACTGCCGTGACATGATCCTTCTTCCAGAAATGGTCGGCCTCAGTTTACTGGTTCACAGTGGAAAGGAATTCGCTTCTGTTGAAGTAAAGCCCGAAATGGTAGGACACTATCTTGGTGAATTCGTCATAACAAACAAGAAGGTCGTCCACGGAACGCCAGGCATCGGAGCTTCGAGATCGAGCATGTACGTACCGCTGAAGTAGGTCCGATTACCTAACCCGACTCTTGGTTAGCAAGAATACTGGTGTCGCTACTACAACGCCTGCAATGAGCCCCAGCAAGACGTATTGTATAGGCTGCAAGGCCCCAGCGGCTTCGAATCGTTGAGGTTGGTTCAAAGCAGTGAGAGGAAGCATGGCCTTTTCCTGCGAACCAAGGGAGGTCGGAAAGGCGGCTATCCCAAGACCAAAGATTACTCCGAGTACGGCTGCCAACCAGATTCTTCTCATCATCATATCCTGATCCTTACTCTTGCTCAACGGGGTTAAGTCTACATTTTCGAACAGTACGCCCTCAGATTACAGGACTCTTTCCTTCCAAAGCCTAGCAGACTCGTACCAAGAGAAACCCGCGCCAATGATTCCGAACACAATTGCGGCCGGTTCGATTACACCAATCTGGAGCGCTCCCGCTACGGCATATACGATGACGGCCGTTGTGAGGAAAACCGCGTAGAACAGATACCTTGGCAGGATTACGCGGCCGATCTTCAGAAACATCTTAAGCGTTCCAATCTGGACCTGTTCTTTCAGAAAATACTGCCCCATCTGATCTTTGTCGGCCACGGCAAGTTCGCGCAACTTCTCAAGATGATATAGCGCTGTACTCGGACTTGACATCGAAAGGGCCCGTTGAGTCTCTCTAACACCAACTGGATTCGCATTCTT
>MEMY01000083.1:0-755 GCA_001768965.1 archaeon RBG_16_50_20
CTTTCCCCACGAGAAACGCTCTGAGAGGGGGTGAATCTGAATCCAGCTTCACGTTCGACTCCGGAACTACATGAAGCCCCCGCTGATCAAAAGCGATTGAGGCTATGCGAACACCGTCGGTCGTCATGATTGGGACGCTGTCGGAAACCGTTCGCGCCTGGACCTTGGGAGGAACTGGAGTTTCAGTCTTGGGCGCTATTTCCACTTGCCTAAAGCTTCGCTCAGCTAGCAGTGAGTCAACCACTTCCAGAAAAGATCGTAACGAATTGACTTCTTCCTCCTGCTGTTTGATACGGCGCTCTAAGAAAGACTTCATTTCAGCGAGTTTCTTGGTCAATTGCTGGTTCGCGGTCGCCAAAACCATCGCCAACGCATGTGATTCATGCGCTAATCATTACCACAAGATAAACCCGCTAGAATGAATACCGCCACACAGTTTCGTGTTCCTCTGCTTGCTTGATGCTCACGTAAGTCTCTTTAGTGAACTTGTCAAATGCTAGTCAGATTCCCTGTGTCCTCACCGCTCAGCGTGAATGTCAAGAGGCTCGGTCAGATCCTGAGGACTGGTGCTGAAGGGCAGGTTGAAGAAAGCCAAGGACGACTCGAAACCGCGAGTGAAGCTTACTGGCCTCTGATCCACAAGCTTGTGATCTCCGATTTCAATCTGGCGCGGTGTAACGAGACTGTTCTGAAGTTCTTTGATAAGGGTGAGGTTAGTTTCGCGGCCGTTGATGGATCCGAAGACCAGCAACTTC
>MEMY01000083.1:764-1553 GCA_001768965.1 archaeon RBG_16_50_20
TGGCCGTGTTCTGGGCGGGGTCCTACGCCGCAACTGGCACCGTAACCTATCACCCCGACGCACAACCTGAAGTCCGATACGATGCGGGCTTCGTTGAGAAAGGCCAGAGCCTGGCGAGTTGCGTTCCAATATACGTAGATTCCATTCCTGAAGTTGATCCACAAGCAACGCTCAGCGCAGCTGGAGCGCAAGGCACCGTTTCACGACCTATGACCGAGGAGTCGACAGTTGATAATTCAACGATTGCAAGTTGGATCATGCTGTTCTCAGAACTCTATCTAGCATATCACCTCGCAAGGTCCAAGGAATATCAGATCATTCTCCTGGATCGATCACTCTCAGGAACCTTGAGCAGCCTCATCTATGATACTGCAAAACGCGCGCTGTGGAGACGACAGAGCACTATATGCGGCCTGGAAATGGATAACGTCACATTCAATGAACAGGAGTTGGCATACGGCAGATATCACACTCTGAACGAGGACGGAAAGCTGCCAGCCAGGGGCGACTACTTACGCTATGCCACAATTAACGTACTCGAAAAGTCGACCAAGCCACTTGATCTCTCGGAGATTGCGGATGCACTTCAAGTAAGAAACGAGGACCAGATTTCAAAGCTCAAACGCTATCTCAACAAGTCTGTTGAAGAAGGCTACGTGCAGGAATCGAACGCTGAGTACGCTTTGGACTTGAGATATTCCAATTCATGGAATCGCATCAGACGACTGGTCGAACAGTTCGGCACCCGTTTCTTTGCTAGCAGCCTCGGCAATCCTTTGAGGATTACTG
>MEMY01000083.1:1574-8651 GCA_001768965.1 archaeon RBG_16_50_20
TGACAACACTCGACATAGCTTTCCTGTCCCTATTCACTTTGAACCTACTCATCGAAGAATGTCTCAACAATCGGATCTTGTTAGTCGGCATAACAAAAGACACGACCGCAAGGGACCTCATTACCCACCTGATTCCAGTCTGCATCAATCAGAGCATCTGGAGGAGTGATATCAAACATGTCGCAACCACAGATAGGATGCTGCTCCAAGCTGTAAGCATGTTCCATCATCTTGAACTCCCTGTTCCTTGGACTACGATCGAGTACGATACCGCATTCCAGACGATTATCCCCGACCTTGAGCATCGTGTGGGTTATGTGTCCGGAGCTGTCAAGAACCGCATAATCCTAGAGCAACTATTCGTGAAATCCTACATTCAACTTGACAAAGCGAAGTCTGATGATCAGTTCAGGAGCAATGTTCTCTTCATCGACAGACTGTACCACGGGAGCTTCGAGAAAGCTCCGACTTTGAAACTGAATCATGAATACTCCGCAATCGAAGAAGTCCGACCTGTTCTTTGGCAGTCCAGTACATCGGTTAACGGGGTGCAGGAATTGGTTATGGTGACGCTCAAAGCCATGACTCAACAGAGTCTGCCCGAAGTCTTTGGTCACAACAAACCGCTATTCATAGCCGACAAGATCGCGAAGGCTCAGAGGGACCGTGCAGCACAAATAGTGAAAGCTACAGGTCACTGGTTGGTTTCGCATCCGAAGCTAAGGAAGTTCTCATTCTACATGAACACGTTTCGTGCACGTAGGAGTGAGGTTGAGCATGCTAGAGGCAGAACTTAACCATCATTTTACGGATCTGGATAGCCGGTTCGACGCCAGACTTGCCGCGGTACTCGCCGTGAGGCGAACTGAGACATCTGCTGAAACCACAGGTTTCTCGGCGAAGTACGAGTGTCGCGTGAAGGCGCAATACCAGAGGGACTTAATGGGCCTTCTCGAGGAGGGCATGCTGCTGGCGGTTCGCAATTTCAAGGCAAAGAAGCACGACGGCAAGCGGTTTACTCTGCTTGAAATTTCCAGGATTGGCCCTGAGCATTTCGGTCTCAGGGGACTTTCAGACACAAGCTACTACCCCTACCAGTTTGAGATAATCGAACAGAGTGTGTCTGACTGGGACACCAACGACACAGCTACGATGATGATTCAGATCGCCGCTATTCCTTTGAACTATGATTTAATTCTGAAGAGCGACGATCAAGAGTACGTTAAGGGCTTCACCTACCCGATTGTGGGCGAACGAGTATTCATTCTCGGAAGAAACACAATCCACAGGATGTACAACCTCCGGCTACTCGGAGAGTTTGGGCTATCTTGGGGTGAGGATCAAATTCGAACATCTGCAGAGGCCCGGAAGGATCCGCGCCTGGGGATAATCAAGATGTTCCAGGAGCAGGAGCCTATTCCGATCTACGTAAGTTTCGAACGTCTTGTGCGTTACCATTTCGGGATTTTCTCCTTCACGGGGGGCGGCAAAAGCAATCTCCTCTCGAACATCCTTCGACGGATTCTGTACCACACAAAGGACACGAAGATCGTAATCTTTGATATCTCCATGGAATATCCCTTCTTGCTTCAGGATGTGTTCGTTGACAAATCAATCAAAAGCAAGATCATAACAGAGGTTCCTGTTGCCGATCCCGAACGATTTCGCAAGATCATAGTCACGCCAAGAGGTTTCGAGAAAGTAGACATCAGATCAAGACTCGAAGGCATACTGGAGCAGGGGAAAGTAGGGAACTTTCAAGAGGGCCGCGAGCATCCGCCAACCTACGAGGATATTCTGAACGAGATCAGATTACTGGCAGTGGATGATGCCAAGAAAGCTGCGAACCTGAATGCGATCGATCGAATACGACTGAAAGTGCTGGAATGGACAAAAGAGCACCATGTCGTGAGGTCCGCTACAGTCAGCGAAGAATTCTTAGACTACTTGCAGACGGAAGCCCAAAACGCCACCGAGCTGTTCAAAGTATGGAAAAGCAGCGCCCTCGCGGCATGGGCCTCAACTCGAACAGAACTCAAAGCATTCCTCCATCAGGAGACAGATGCACAAGATGAGAATTCATTTACCACGGAGCAACTTGTCCACCTCCTGGAAGGGGAGACGAGACTCCTATGCCTGTCGATAGTTGAACCGAGCGTCGTCAAGCAATTAGCGATTGATATGACAACACAAATGCTGCGCCATAGAAAACGTGAATTCCAAGTAGAACCGCAAATCCTCTTCGTCTTTGATGAAGCACAGGAGTTCATTCCGGCATTGGACAAGGCAAGAGGAATAGATGCAACGTGCACGCAGCGTATCGAAACGCTCCTTCGGCAAGGCAGAAAATATGGTCTAGGTGGCTGCGTCGCAACACAGAGAATAGCGTACCTCAATACCAATGCATTGCAGCAACTCCATACATACTTCGTTGGTCCGTTGCCCAGACCTTACGACCGAAGCCTAGTGAGCAGCACCTTCACAATAGACCAAGGGATACTTGAGAAGACCTTAGAGTTCGCTCCAGGCCAATGGCTGGTCTCAAGTTACATAGCAACAGGTATGGAGAACGTTCCAATATTCATCACCGCAGATAACTCAGAAAGTGAGATCAGAACACCGGCGAGTCCCGAAAGATAGGTAGTGTTGTGACGAATTCCGAATCGACTTAAATACGGAGTACTCACTGTTTTTGTGAAGGTGCTCTAGCCCATGGGTGACGGCTTTAACGCCCCTATCAAGGTCCCATAGTATACGTCCACATCGTTGCTTATTCAGGGCACTGAAAGTTTCTCGGATTGAACCATCATGACACCGGACACGCCTACGGTTTCTGATATTTTCGCAGGTAAACTCGACAGCAGCCACGTGTTACTGAGAGGATGGCTGCATCACATCAGGTCGAGCGGAGGAATCCTATTTCTTCAACTACGCGATGGAACAGGCATCATTCAATGCACGCTGAAGAAGGACCAGACTGACGCGAAGGAGTTTGAACGACTGAGCGGGTTGCCGATAGAGAGCACGGTCGAAATCTCGGGGACCGTGAGGAAGGACCCTCGTGCACCTCGTGGTTACGAAATCTTTGGCGAGAAGGTTACTGTTCTCTTTCCAGCGGAAGAAGGTTTTCCGATTGCGAAGAAATATCATGGCCCCGACTTCCTCCTTGATAATCGCCATTTGTGGATAAGGAGCCCCAAACTCCAAGCGGTGATGAGGGTTCGCGCAAGGTTCCTTGACGAGGCCCGACGATGGCTTGCTGATCATGAATACTTGGAAGTTCAAGTTCCTATTCTAGTGACCGCGGCAGTTGAAGGGGGCTCAACGCTTTTCGAAGTCAAATACTTCGATCAGAAGGCCTACCTGACCCAGAGCTGGCAACTCTACGCTGAGGCGATGATTTGTGGAGTCGGCAAGATATTCACGGTCGCTCCCTCATTCCGTGCAGAGAAATCGCGAACGAGGCGCCATTTGACCGAGTATTGGCATCTGGAAGTTGAAGCGCCTTGGCTCGATCTGGACGGACTCATACACCTTGAAGAGGAACTTGTGTCGCATGTCTGCCAACGCCTCCGAGATCAAATGCCAGAAGAACTGCGACTTCTGGGACGCGATCCTGAGCAACTTGCCAGTGTAGTGAGTCCCTTCCCCAGAATCACGTACGATAAAGCCGTTGAGCTGATCCAGAAATCGAGACGCGACTTCAAGTGGGGAACCGACATAGGTTACGAAGAAGAGAAGATACTCACAGAGAGCTTCGACAAACCATTCTTTGTCAGCCATTTCCCGAAGGCAGTCAAAGCATTCTACCACATGCCTGATCCGAAGAATCCCAAAGTAACTCTCTCCACAGATCTGTTGGCACCTGAAGGATATGGAGAGATCACGGGAGGTGGCCAACGCATCCACGACTTCAAACTGCTGCTCGAGAGGATCAAAGAAGACGATTTGAAACCAGACGATTACAAGTGGTACATTGACCTTCGTCGTTATGGGACGGTACCCCATTCCGGTTTCGGAATGGGTGTGGAGAGGACTGTGATGTGGATCTGCAAGCTCGAACACATCCGAGACTCTATCGCCTTCCCGCGTTTGATAAACAGAATCTTTCCATAGCTTAGTCAAGGAACGCTGAAAATGCTTCGAATACGCAGGATGCGAATCGAAGACGTTCCGTTCGCGGTTCGACTGTCCGAGCAGGAACACTGGGGCGTTACAAGGAACGATCTTCAACGCCTCTTGAGGCTCACTCCTGCTGGCTGCTTCATAGCATATGAAGGGGCCAAGAAATTGGGCCTCACGACAACAACCATCTACGGCAGGAAGCTCGCATGGATTGGGAATGTGATCGTCGACTGGGAATATCGGGGCATGCACATCGGCCGCAATCTCGTCGACCATGCAGTAGCTTTCCTGAAGAAGTCAAGGATCCAGAATATTGCACTTTATTGTTTCAAGGAGAACGTAGACTTCTACGAAAACCTTGGCTTCGTGAAGGATGCGCCGTTCCTCCGGATGAGGAGAAAAGCGAAATCGAGAGCCGCTGGGGTAAATTGGCGCGTATTTGATCATGCGCCTTCGCTGCAGGCGTTGCTGTTGGGTGATAAGAGGGCTTTTGGTGCGGACAGGTCGAGACTTGTGCGAGACATGCTCGCCACGAGAGCGGGGTGGTATGTTGGTTCCGCCCGGAAGAAGATCAGCTTATCCTACCTTATGATTAGAGAATATCGCGACATGTGCGAACTCGGACCATGGGTTTGTCTGAACCCGCCAAGAAGCGAACCTGAAAGAATGCTAAATCTCGCACTGTCCGAAGTTGGCGAGCTTCCTACGGAAGTGTCTTGTCTGCAGAGGAATAAAGACGCCATTCGTTTGATGGAGGCGAAGGGATTCCGGACACTCAGGGAAGGTTACAGGATGTTCTTCAGAGATAGAGCGCGGATTGGAAATGACAAAGCGCAGTATGCTCTGGGTTTCCTTGACAAGGGGTAACACAGACATCGAAGGCTAGGCGACTGCTTTCTGAATTAGCGGCGTGAATTCGGGCGCTGTCTTTCCGAGCTTCCTGTCCAACCCCGCCTTAATCAGTCCGTAGTATGGAGGCGACGGCTTGCCGGGTCTCGACTTGAATTCTCCATGGAACTGCGTTCCCATGTAGAAATACCTGTCTGGGACCTCGAAGATCTCCATCCTAGTTCCGTCGATACTTCGTCCCGAGAATCTTCCTCCCGCCTTGACAATCCGCTCAATGTAGTCCGGGTTGACCTCCCATCTGTGTCGATGTCTTTCAGAAATTACTTCACGCCCGTAGAGCAGACTCGCTATGGTGTTTGGTGAGATGCGGATCTCATGAGCTCCCAATCTCATAGTCGCCCCTTTCGACTCTACTGCGAGTTGTTCTGGCATCAGATTAATCACAGGATGAGGCGTGTTCGGATTGATCTCGACGCTGTTCGCTCCATTCAATCCCAAGTGCCTACAAAATTCCACAATTGCCAACTGGAATCCAAAACAGATCCCAAGCGTCGGAATATTGTTCTCCCGAGCATAAGCTAGGGCTGCGATCTTGCCCTCGGTCCCCCTGGACCCGAAACCGCCAGGGACCAAAACGCCGTCGAAGCGTGACAATATCTTGCAGTTGGACGGCTCGTTCTCAAAGAGTTCGGTCTCGATCCATTCGATTTCGACTCGTGTATCACATGCCGCTCCCGCGTGCTTCAAGGCTTCATTCACGCTAACATAGGAGTCTGCGAGTTCAGCGTACTTCCCGCAGAGCGCGATTCGCACAACTTGGCTGGGGTTTGAGATTCGATCTACCGTTCGCTTCCAACCACTCCAATCCACAGAATGATGGTCAAGTCCGAACCGGTCAGCAAGAAACTCCCCCATTCCTTGGTCGTCCAGGTCCATGGGTGTTTGGTAAATGGTCGGAAGATCAGGCGACGCGAAGACCGCTTGCTCCTCGACGTTACAAAATAGCGCTATCTTCTTTTTCGGTCCAGACAATAATGGTCCCTTGCTTCTCGCCACAATCAGGTCTGGTTGAATACCGATTCGCCTCAGCTCTTGCACGCTGTGCTGAGTGGGTTTGGTCTTCTGCTCGCCAACAACATCTAGAGTGGGAACCAGTGTTACGTGGGCAAATAGTACTCTTCGATGACCTTCCTCCAATCGCAATTGGCGTGCAGCTTCCAGGTAGGGAAGGCTTTCGATGTCGCCGACGGTCCCACCGACCTCAACTAACAGGACGTCTGGTTCCACTTTCGAGGCGATGTTTCTGATCACTGATTTGATTTCATCAGTTACATGCGGTATTATCTGAACGCATTGTCCGAGAAAGTCGCCACGGCGCTCCTTGTTGATGACCGAGGTGTAGATTTGGCCCGTCGTCGTGTTGTGACTTCGTGATAAGTTGATATCGAGAAAGCGTTCGTAAGTTCCTAAGTCCATGTCAATCTCCCCGCCGTCATCTGTGACGAACACTTCGCCGTGGGTCACGGGGTTCATTGTGCCGGCGTCGACGTTCAGGTATGGGTCGATCTTCATTGCGGAGACTTTGAAGCCTCTAAGTTGAAGCAGTTTCGCGATGGAAGCGGTTGTGATGCCCTTTCCTATTCCGGACATTACACCGCCGGTGACGAAAAGATATCTCGTATCTGTCGGCATAAATCACACGAAGCGATCGCGTAACTTAAAGTTTCTCCGATAACAAAACGGAGATAGTTGGGAAAAGACGGTGGACGGAGACCGGAAGTTACTTTCCGGTCACTTAGGCACTTGACCCTTGAGCCTTCTGATTTCTTGATTAATCAGATTCAGCGCGACTCGCGCAGTGGATATTGCCTGGTCGAGAGACTGTGAACTGTCGGATCCCCAAATTCTTGTAGCTCCTTGCGCGGTCTGAGTTCCTAGTTGACTTAGGTAGAGTAATCCGCCGCTCTCGAAGACTAGGCCCCCTTTTACAAGGCCCTCTAATGCCTCGGCCTCGCGCTGCGAGAATTGAAATTCACTTCGTTTCTTTGCAGTCTCTGCGGAAAGGGCATTGGACTGCATGAGTTTTGTCAAGACGCTTGGGCC
>MEMY01000083.1:8900-9025 GCA_001768965.1 archaeon RBG_16_50_20
ATGCCGGCCCGTTGGGCAATTTCTGTTTTGGTTAGTTCTTCGTGTGGGCGTTGGGCCAATATGGTGAGAACTTTGAGTTGTGGACTCTTGGATAGGACTTCCATGAATGCGGTGGCTTCGTCTGC
>MEMY01000083.1:9252-9452 GCA_001768965.1 archaeon RBG_16_50_20
TGGCCCCGGAAGGCGCCTTGGAAGGCTTGAGTGGGGAAATAGCCAGTTTACATGCCCAGGGTTTTCTGCAAGCAACATTTTCCGAGGGTAATAATCTAGTGTCTCTGACAGCTCTCGGTCTCGCGGTTCTGAGGCAGATTGAGGAAGACAAACTAGAGGAATTGAAGTAGTATCGCCTATCCTGGCGAGCTCAGATCACG
>MEMY01000083.1:9557-9675 GCA_001768965.1 archaeon RBG_16_50_20
GGGAGGGGGTGTATGTAGTTTTCTTGGGACAACATGTTACTCTGCGGGAAATGCACCAGAAAACTGGTGCAGCTTGAATTTGCCGGTAGTCATGCTCTCACCCACACTCAAGCAAGAA
>MEMY01000084.1 GCA_001768965.1 archaeon RBG_16_50_20
CAGGCGATTGGGAGAGGAACTTCACAACTTTCTCATGGGACACGGATCCTTATTGCGCTCTTTGGAAGAGTTGAATGAAAAACTCGACTCGCTAACAAAAATCAGAGGTTCGATGGAGTCTACAGTCTCTGAAAGACAATCACTTGAACAAAGAATTGAGGAGACTGAGCATGGGGAACGGAAACTTCGGGCTGAGGTTGGGGAGATTCGCGAGAATCCGAAGATGAAGGAGTATGTGCAGATCGATTCAGAGCTAAGGGAGCTGAGAAGTGAACTACTCAGAACAGGGTTCAGCAGGCTCGGAAGACCACTCAAGAAGCTCATCTCAATCTCAGAACGGGGAGACTACCCGCTTCAGATCGATGTCAGAGAAAGTGCAAAGGAATACACGAAGAAGCCTTTCACTACTTTTCTCAACGAGGAAGATGGCTATCCACGTCTGAAGGGAGTAATGTCGGCCTTATCGAACGCCGTGTCAAGCGGCAAACTAGCGCTCAAACAGAGGGAAGCGAAGAAAGTAATCGAAAGAAACGAGCAAGTTGTAAGCGGAGAATCGTTGGCGAAAATACACTCAAAAGCGAAAGAGCTCAAACATACCCATGATGGCTTGCTTGTCGATCGAGAAACAGCCGACCTCGTTCAACGCCTCAAGGACGTACGCCAAAACGGGCGAACAAATCACGCTTTACAGAAGGAGCTAAGAACCGACCTAAGGAGAACCCTAGAAAATGAAAGGCGAATAGATGAGCAGATTGGTCTTCTGCTGAGGGAGATTGAGGTATTCGTTCGCAAGTTTTCTGGGACGACTCCCCGACTCCAACTTGCTTAGAGATTAGATCAGAACTCTTATCCTCTGTTTTGATACTAGACCCCGCAAGAGGCTTCGTCCAAGATCAGATTTCTTAGACACTCTGATCTGGCTCTTCTTGCCTATTGTTGCAGAGAAGAGGTATTCATCCCCGACATAGACATTCGCAACTTCGCCAGTCAGATGTTCATCGAATACGAGATCGATTCGATTTCCAACCTCTTGAATCTCATAGCGCACTTCTTTACCTGATGAGCTAGGGGTTAGGGGTTCTACGTCGATCTTGACGCCTAGCTTTTCCTCGAGCTTTGTTACGGTAACACCTTTCTTTCCGATTAGGATTGGGACGATCTCGTTATCCACGCGAACCTGCGCCCGATTATTGGAAACGAGGGTAACTTGGGCTTCAGGATCAAACTTTCGTATTTCCTGGAGTATTCTTTCTTCAGCGAGCTTCTGTGTCGCACTGACAACTGGTTTGGCGTCTTTGACTGGGATGATTATGTTCTCCTCGCCGAAGGTGTAGATCTCAAACTCGAGACCTCCAGCTTCGAAGTCGCGGACTTCCACAACGGGTCTTGCAAGATCAGCTTCAATCATGCCCGTAGGAACCTTGACTGTAAGATTCAGGGTGTAGAGGCTCCGAACTTCCCCGTATTGGATGAATATGATCGTGTCGATTATGTGTGGAATCATACCAAGCTCAACGCGCCCGATAAATCGCTGTATCGCATTAATGGCCTCGCTAGCATGCACAACCCCGATCATCCCAACTCCAGCCAATCGCATGTCGGCGAATATCATGAAGTCCTTGCTCTTCCTTACCTCGTCAAAGACTGTATAGTCGGGTCTCACGAGCAGAAGGATTTCTGCGGTCTTCTCGAAGTCCCCTTCTAACGGGCCGTACTGTGTTATCTCGGGACCTACCTGGAGATCCCTAGGAGATTCCAAGGTTTTCACAATCTTGCTCTGCTTATGGTAGAATTCAGCCAGTGAGGAGGCAAAAGTGGTCTTGCCTGAACCAGGCGGCCCCGCGATAAGGATGCCCTCCGCCCGAGTTGAGAGCCTTTCCATTAGTTTAGTGGAGAGCCCATAATCCTGCAACGTTAGACTCACAACGGGTCGAACGATTGTGACTTCAAGACCATCTGAGAGCGGGGGCCTAGTTATCGCTATGCGAAACTGCCCCAATTGAATCACCATGGCGCCGGCTCTGTTTATTTCCACAAAGCCTTCGCGGCTCACTCTCGCGGCCTCTGTTATTTCGCGAATTATTCGCTCAATCTCCTCGCTCGTGCTGAGCGTCTCAGCGATTTGCACGAGCTCGAATTTGCCAGGCTTACCTCTTTTTGCGAGAGGCCTCGTGCCCTCCTTCAAGTGGACGCTTGAGGTGTCCGGCGTGAAGAGTTTCTCAAACGTGAGATCTGTGGTCCTCACCTCTCCTGGGACATATTTGACTTGAACCCCGTAGGCTTCCGCGACTAGGGCCTGAACGTAGTCTGCGGTTAGGAGGACACCCCCCTCCGTTTTCGCAACATCGGTTATGAGTGCGTCCATTCGTCCGCTCCTCGCGAGCCTGATATCATCCAGCCCCGGACGCGAACCCAAGAAGTTTAGTTTGACTCCCTTACTGTCGCAGAATTCTTTGAGCTTCTTGATTTCGCGAAGTCCAACGAAGCCTGCTTCGCGACCTTTCGAGGCTTGGGCCTGCAGCTCGTCTAAAACAGCGTAGGGGATTACAATTTCAAAGTCGGTGAACGCGCTTTTCTCTATGACGGCGGGAACATTGCCGTCGATGATAATTGATGTGTCCGGAACTAGCTTCTGCGTCATCTTCTAACTTATCCTTACGGCGCCAGAAGTAGAGAACTTTCCATAAAAGGGTATCAAATTCGTCCCGGAGGTCGCGAGGAGAACCCATACGCAAAAGTCACATATCGACAGACCAAAGCGAAACTAGGACGATTGATTTGGAGCAGTGCAAAGAATCTTCACGCCTTTACGAAGGCAAAATCCTGAATCTCCGCGTCGACCAAGTGCAATTCGAGGATGGCACATCAACCATACGCGAAGTCGTGGAACATAGAGGCGCGGCCGCCATCGTCCCAATTCTGGAAGGCGACAGGGTTGTTCTTGTTCGCCAGTTCCGGTACGCAGCAAATTCGGAACTTCTGGAGATCCCCGCTGGAACGTTGGAGCCTGACGAAGATCCGGAAATCTGTGCTCTGAGGGAGCTTGAGGAAGAGACTGGTTACAAGTCCAAGGAGATCCTGAAAATATTCGAATGTCACATTGCTCCGGGTTATAGTACTGAGAAAATCCACTTCTACATAGCGCGCGGATTGGTTCGCACGGAAATGAAAACCGAAGAGGATGAGCGAATCAAGATAGAAGTCATTCCGATCAAAGAAGCATTGGACAAAATGCGAAACGGCCAGATCTGTGACGCGAAGACTGTATGTGGACTATATCGCGCGCTGGAACTACTTTGACTCGATTCTGAAGAACTCCGGCTGATCCGCGCTGAGAATATCCTTCACTTTGCTCTTGAGAGCCATGATATCAACGCCGAAGTAATCACCACTATGATCAGTGAACTTCTCAAGCCCACGCCTCATCACGGAAATGGATACCTCCCTCTCGTTCTTCTGCCAGTGCACCAGCGCGGCGGCAAGGAGAATGATCCCCTGAAGGACAGCCTTCTCAGGCCCATCACTAACCCGCCATGCAGATTCAAGCGCTTCGTGACTTTCCCAATATCGCTCTTCGTTGAACAAATCGAATCCCAATCTGATAGCTTCAGCCTTGTCGATTGGAGGACTTGCGATGTCGAGCTTCCTCAGTGTAAGAATAGGCCCCATCTTGTCTTCGAGAACCTTCAGAGAAGGCTGTAAGACTGTCTCTGCCTCAAGCAAGAGGTCTAGTTCCACTGCTCTGCTACTGACGCGAAGATTGCCGACATCTGCCCCGAAAGGCCGAACCGCATCGTATGCGATTTTAGTTAACTGCTTTCTATCTGCGGAGGAGGCCGCTTTTTGATTTGCGAGTCTAACAAGAAAGCGCATGATTCCGCCCCGAGTTATCGAAACTAGCACTTGAGATATTTTGGGAAACGGATATTACAATGATTCGTGTTGACATGGCTTGCCACAAAATCCGGAAGGTCTGAATTTGTCGTCACCGGCAGAGTACGTGATCGATGGAAATGCAGTGAATAAGCTTCTCGAACCGTACAATCTGGAGGCATTCCAACCAACATCCCAACTACATCAGATGCTGCCCGGTCAAGTATTTGATGCCATCGAGAAGAAATTCGTGAAAGGATTGATGGATGAGATCGACAAGTCCAAATCTCAAATAGTTCGATTCGTGAACCTCGAGGCAATAGCTACAGGGCCCCACAGGGATTACCTGTACGCGATTTGCGGAGGACTTAGGGTACTCATAGATGCTCTGTCTGCGAAGGGCATCGCGGTGACCGGGACGGTACCGACCCCGTATGCGCTTCCCTGGAACTTAGTGTCGAAGATCGACCCGAACTTCAAAGGTCTGCCCGCTCCAGGTGAAACGGTCCCTCCTTGATAACTCGGTCAGAACTGTAATGGATCAATGGCGATCGAGACTTTCTAGGTTGTGGAGAAATGGAGTATCTAAGTCAACAGGCCATTGCGTTAGTAATTTTCGTTGTGACATACATCATATTGGCAACGGAATATCGCGAACGCACCATAGCAGCCATGGCCGGTGCCGGTGCGGTTTGGGCCTTCGGAATTCTCACCCCGGAGGAAATAGGCAGCTATCTGGACCTCAGAGCGATCGGACTACTGTTCGGCATGATGGTCATTATAGGTGCGCTCCGCGAGGGCCGCTTCTTTCAATGGTTAGGTATCTACGTGGCTCGATTGTGTCGGTGTAGGCCATACTATCTGTTCATTGCTCTTACGGGTCTATCAGCCCTCCTTTCAGCCATTCTTGACAACGTTACCACCGTTCTGTTCATGGTTACCGTGACACTTGACCTTACAGAGTTGGCTGGGCTGGATCCCAAACCTTACGTGGTAAGCGAGATTTTTGCCTCAAATATCGGTGGAATGTCAACTCTAATCGGTGATCCCCCGAACATCATGATCGCATCTGCAACTGGATATTCGTTCGCTGCATTCATCATCAACGTGGCCCCTGTTTCTCTCGCAGCATTTCTCTTGACTTTTCTCTATCTGCGCAAGAGATATGCCATCAGATCCGTTGCTGGGGAAATCTCCCCGAGTGAAATACCACGAGTCACGCTTGATCGCCGACTCGCATTCCCAGGACTTGTTACGCTTGTGGCAGCCATTGCTCTTTTCATTTTGCAGGATGCCATTGGAGTTTATCCCACCGCAGTAGCTCTCGCAGGAGCGACTGTTCTTCTCTTCATGGGAGGACCAAGAATGCCTGAGATACTAAACAAAGTCGAATGGAGCACCTTGATCTTCTTCGGATCCTTGTTCATAATTGTAGGAGCGCTCGATAAGACCGGTTGGCTGAAGTTGGCCAGTCAAAGCCTAGTCCTTCTTGTAGGGGATAATACAATACTCGGCATCACGGTAGTATTGTGGGTTTCCAGCATTCTTTCAGCATTTATCGATAACATACCGTTCACAGCGGCGTTCATTCCAGTCCTTGCAGAACTTGGCCGGTCTGGAGTAGACGTCTATCCGCTATGGTGGGCACTTTCAGCAGGGACTGGCTTGGGCGGAAACGGGACGATAATTGGAGCATCGGCCAACGTTATTGCAATTGGAATCGCACAGGCGAGAGGAGTGAGAATCACTTTCAGAGAATTTGCAAAAGTCGGCTTGCCGATAATGGTCCTCACGACGGCCTTGGGCAACCTGATTCTAGTAGCACGGTTCCTGTTGTAGGTCGTGCACCTGTCAAACACGATTCCCACCGAGTCCCCAGAAGTCATCAAGCACAATACTGACATCGTCGACCATGAGTGTGAACTAGACAATAGATGTACGGGGTTCTTCACTCGCGGACAAAAGGAGTACTGGTCCATCCTTGCCTGCGACCTTTGCTGTGTCGCCGGGCCTGAGGAGATTGTCTGACCTTGCTTTCCAGTACTCGCCGCGCCACTTGACGTAGCCTGTCGCTCCAGGTTGGATTTCTTCAATGACCTCAACGATTTGCCCGACGAATTCACCTACAGCGGGCTTAAGTTTGCGCGCTCTGACGATCTTGTACACCATGAAGAGTGTGAAGGCTCCGATCACGAGAGAGACGCTCAAAATGCCCATGAGGAACACCGTGTACCATTCGGGCGAGATCATCCAGCGGGTCGCCTCAAAAGGAATCAGCAGCAGACTCCCCAGCACGATGAACACAAACCCCGCGCCGCCCAGTAACCCGAAGCCTGGCGTGTAGGCTTCCGCTATCATCAGAATTGCCCCTATAAGGACTAGGATAAGAGACCCCAGACTTACGTTGAGTCCTGTTCCGATAAGACCTGTGATTAGCAGAAAAGCACCAATGATTTCGGCACCGTATCCTGGAGATGATATGCCGAAGATCACCGCGTACAGACCAACTAGAAGGGCCATTGAGGCGAGAAGCGGATCGGAGATTATTGACAAGATTTGAATCCTCACACTCACCCCGTACTCTTCAATTCTGACATGCTCGGTCTGAAGGATCACCCCGCCAGCATATGTCTGTACAACTCTTCCATCAGCTGCTGCGACAACCTCAGTCACGCTCGGAGCCAAGATCTCTATCACTCCTTGCGCCAAGGCTTCGTCCGCGTTGAGATTGAGATTCTGCCCGATGAAAGCTCGGGCGGCGGTTTCGTTGCGCCCGTGAGCTCTCGCGCGTTCCACGATGAACGCTGTCAGCGCGTTCACAGTCTTCGAATCCGTTATCGGTTCCGAGCCACCAAGCGGAGAGTAGCTCACGGGTTGACTGGAGCCTACCACAGTGTGAGGAGCCATGGCTGCAACATGCGACGCCATCAGAATGAACGCTCCCGCGGACCAAGCTCTCGCTCCTGCGGGATACACGTACGCAATGAATGGAACCGTGGACCTTTCGATTGTGTCGATGATAGTCATGGTCGCGCTTAGAAGTCCACCCGGCGTATCAATCAGGAGAACGATCGCGCTGGTCGCATCGCTCTCTGCACTGCGTGTTGCCTCAGTAACCATCTCCGCTGTGGACGATGTGATGGGACCAGACAACTTAACGACTAAGACTTGAGGCGACGCCTGAGCCTGAACAGCAAGTGCCGCAGCCTGAAAACTGAGGAAAATGACTAGGAAGAAAAAAGCAAGGCTTGGCCTCGGTTTCACCTAGGCTCTTTTCTCCTCAGCCTTGACACCCTTCACCATGCCAACGATTCTCGCCATCTCTTCGATCTGGGTTGTGGAGGTGACAACCACCATGTTCTTCTCGCGGGCAATGTCCGTAAGCGTCTGCAGTTCTCGAAGACGGATTGCGAAGGGGCTGCTCATGTAGCGGTCCGCGGCCTGCGCCATCTTGTCGGCAGCTAGCAACTCACCCTCTGCCATGATGATTCTTGAGCGCTTCTCGCGTTCAGCTTCCGCCTGTTTGGCAATCGCCCGAAGCATGCTCTCAGGCATGCTGACGTCTTTGATCGCGACGGTCATGACCTTGATGCCCCATGGATCGGTGTAGTCGTCCAAGATTGCTCCTACCCTCTTGCTCAGCTCCTCCCTCTTGATTAGCAAATCATCCAACTCAACTTGGCCCAGGACGTCTCGAAGGGTGGTCTGAGCCAGGAGGTTGGTGGCCTGAAGGTAGTTTTCCACCTGCACAACTGCCTTGTTGGGGTCATAGACGCGATAATAGACGGCGGCGTCGACATCCACGCTGACGTTGTCCCGAGTGATTACGCGTTGGTGCGGAACGTCGAACGCGACGGTCCGGAGGTCGATCTTGATGAACTTGTCAGCCATGGGAAGGATCAAGAAAAGGCCAGGTCCTTTAGCGCCGATGAGCCTACCGAGCCGAAATATCACGCCTCTTTCGTACTCCCGCACGACCTTGATCGCTGACGATAGGATCACCAGAACAAGCAGAATCACTATGAAATACGAGACCAGAGAGCCTAACGATACCCCGATTTGCAGGGCTAGTTCAGATGAAATCGCGCGCAACCTCCAGACACAGATAGACGGTGCGGCTTAAATTTCATTCGGACAACAGTCGCCGCGAAGAAGACACATCCTGGTAAGCGTGGATTAGGACGGTTGAACTCTCCTTTTGGAGAATCAGACTTTTGCTGAATCGCGAATTGCGCTTCGTCGAATTCTGCGCAACTCTCTTTCCGGCAGGCCGGTCACTATCGCTCAGCACCAGATCCCTGTCAGAGTCTTCGCGGATACATAATCTTGAACTACCTGAGACAACTGAGTTAGAGGATACGGTCACATAGCTGAGCTTAAGACTTAGCTGTCTTCAAGCGACAGCGAGATTGCTTAGATGAGGCAGAGGCGAGGCAGTTAGCACTTGGACCCAGTTATTCGCGCCATCGTTGACATCGGCATACTCGTTACCTTGGCAAAAATTCTCGCAGGTCTCATGGCACGACTGGGCATGCCCGAAGTCCTGGGGGAACTTTTCGCGGGCATAGTTCTTGGTCCGTTTGCGCTTGGATCTCTGCAAATTGGTGGTGAGCCCCTGGTTGCACTGAATGAGCATGTCTTGGCCTTCGCTGAGATAGGAGCGATCTTGATTTTGTTCGTGGCTGGGCTCGAAGTTGGCTTCGCACAATTCAGAACTCTCGGAAGGCAATCCTTCGTAGTAGGAGCCTGCGGTGTCCTCGTTCCATTCCTGCTCGGATTATACATCATCCTCCTCGTTCCTCTGCCTCCAACCGACTTACCAGGAGCGCTCATTGTCGCTGCAGCGCTCACAGCAACAAGCATCGCAATAACCATGCGCACACTGGAGGA
>MEMY01000085.1:0-5284 GCA_001768965.1 archaeon RBG_16_50_20
CTCGCGACTGCTCCCGTTGCTAGGAAGATTGCTAGCTTCTGCCAGAAATCGAAGCCTGACGCGAAGAACGCTAGATAGAGAACTATGAAAGCGAACCAGAAGACCCCCACAAGAATGGTCCCTACGATCCTCGTTCCCATAGATTTCTTGCTTACCAACTTGCCTTCTCGAGTGAACCCGACAGATGCGAACAATAATCCTCCGGTTGATTATCTTGAACGATTAAATCTAACCGCTGAGCTGGACTCGGCTATCGTATCTTTGCAATGCTTGGCAGCGTGACTGGTGGGAGGGCTTGCTCTATCTCGCCTCTGAGCGGCTCTAGCCAAGGAGGGAGATTGAGTCGGGTTCCTAGTTGGTCGGCTGGTTCGTCGACTGTGAAACCGGGCGGATCAGTGGCGATCTCAAAGAGCACGCCTCCCGACTCTCGGAAGTATATCGAATGGAAATACTTGCGATCGATTACGGGAGTCACATTCAGTCCTGAGTCTTCGATTTTCTTGCGCCAAGATTTCTGCTCTTCATCGTTAGGTGTCCGCCAAGCCACATGGTGAACCGTTCCTACGCTGACCACTCCACGAGGAGCATGGGGGTCACTGATGACATCGGCGATGGATCCTGGCCCTCCTGTTCCACTTTCGAAGCGAGTGCGGTTGCCTTCCTGCCCGACGGAGCGAAAACCTAGAGTCTCCGTCAAGAGTGATGTTGTTGGATCGTAGCCTTGTTCTGAGAGCGTGACACCGAAGAAACCTCTAATCGCATTTGCAGGGTCAACCGGTCCGGTCCTCCACACTTTGCTTTCCTCCGAATCTGCGGTGGCAACGAGTTCCAGGCTCAGTCCATCTGGATCCGAGAAGGAGAGTACCTGCTCATTGAAACGTTTGATCGGGCCCTGATATTCCACGCTATGATTCCTCAGTCGGTTCATCCAGAAATCTACGGATCCTTCTGGGATTGTGAATGAGGTGACTGTCAACTGTCCCGTGCCCAGTCGTCCTTTTGGTGCTCCGGGCCATGGGAAGAAGGTTAGGATTGTTCCTGGGTGGCCGAGTTCGTCGCCGTAGTATAGGTGGTATGTGGCGGGATCATCAAAGTTCACCGTCAGCTTGATCAGCCGCAACCCTAGCAGGCCACTGTAGAAGTCTATGTTCTTCTGCGGGTCACCTGCGATCGCAGTGACATGGTGTATGCCCAGTATTTTCTCAGAATTCCCTGACAAGTAGCCCCACTTTCTCGCCTGATGAACCCCGCGAACTCGTCACGCGGACTATTGAATCATTGGTTGAAGCATTCAAGAACTGGCGATTTAGCTAGTCCGCTGTAGAATATTTCCCCGGCCGCACTTCTCGAAGCGGCAACATCACCAGCAAAATTGGTACGGCAATAATCAGTCCCGAGAGGCCGAAGGCAACGAGCCCCAGGCCGGAGATCACGAGTCCGCCGAAAGCGGGCAGGGAGAGCGAGGATAACCCGATTATCATATCATTCGCTCCGAGAATGCGCCCGCGTCTTTCGGCTAGGGTTACGTCAGTGATGAGAGCGGTTGTGGCAACGTTCGCTGCACTCCAACCCAAGCCAACTAGAAAGATTGCGAGTGCAATGATCCAATAAACAGAGGTTATTGGAGTCAAGAGCGCTCCGGCCCCCAAGATCACTCCTCCAAGCATGGTGACGACTTTCCTTCCCAACTTGTCGCAAAGCCAACCCAAAGGAAATGATAGGCCGTACATGCCGAAGACGTGTAGCGTTATCGAGAAATTGATGAGGGTGAGCGCGACATGATGCTGGTGTAATATGACGGAGACAAGCGACATCATCATGCTCTGTCACCCCAAGCCAACGCCGACGCAATAAACGCCGCAAGAAGCGGGAAGAACAAAATCGATCGCAGCGGCGAAACGTTCTCTGTGCCGACATTTTCAGCAGAAGCATTCGCAACTGAATCCGGATAGTAAGAGCTCAGGTTCATTGCTATCTCCTTAGTATCCGGTTTCAAACGCAAGATGAAAATCGAGGCTGAGCCGAGCAGCATAGTCCCAACCAGCAAGATCACAGCATAAACATCAACAGCCAAGAAGTCAGCGACCGGAATCATCGCTTCCGTGAACACGGGCGAAAGAAAAGACCCGACGATGTTTGCGGTCATCAAGTAACCCATGCCCTCTCCTCGACGTTCGACTGGGTACATGTCCATCACAGCAATCCTGCTTTGCTGAATTATTCCAGACCCGAAACCGAAAACTAGCAGTCCCAACCAGAATAACTCGAGGCGAGTCATGACCACCGCCCAGCCCATTATGGTAAGTGCGATGCATCCTGTGGCGATCCCTATCAGCAGCACTGATCGCCGTCCCATTCGGTCCATCAGCTTCCCTGTCTGGTAAACCACCAGAACGCGCCCTCCCCAAATCGCGCCTGTCGCCAAACCTCCCAAGGCCGCGGACTGAGTCAACGTGAATACGACGAGAGTTGCGAGGACGAATGCTGCTTGATTCACGCACGAGTAGATCGCTTGACTTACGACTAGACGAATCGTATTGCGCTTAATGATGGGTGGAATTGGGGATTTCTTCATAGGCTTCGCATCACTCTATCGCGTGTCATGAGTCACCGAAATCGGGCAAGATTTCGCTGAGTCAGCGATAAGACATTTGTAATTTCACCTATCTCTCGGAATAACGTTTCTCGACTCAAGTAGGGGGCATTGATGTTCGGCGTGTCTGCAATGCGTTCTTACTACTCCTCTTCCTGAACCGCCGAACTAACAAAACCACAACAACCACGATGACGAGCAGAATCAGGTATTGAGCGTATTCAAGAACTGAGGATACCACCCCTGTGGCCCTCGTTGTCGTCTGCGTTTGAGTTGCGGCATGTGAAACATCAATGAAGAATGATGTCTCGACCTGTTGGTTCATGTGAAGATCGTCCTGATAGTACACAACAAGCGTCACTGCATACCGCCCATCAGCTGTGCCTGGTTCAATATCGGCGGTGAGGCTGAATGGCGCTGGCGCGTTTGCATCAACCTGCCCCATGTACGAAACGCTTTGAGAGCTCACGATTAGCGGCGGCTGGGGCTTGATGGTTAGATTGGTGAACATTGCAGAAGTGATCCCACGGTTCAGCAAGCTACCAGAAATCTCTACTGATAGGCCGGGACCCGCGGGAGAGGGAGTCACCAAAAGATCATAGATGACGAGATCAGTCCAACCTCTAACAAGCAGTCCAACCGTGTGTGATTCCTGACTATAGGTGGTCTCTCCAGCCTCCTTGTAGAGCCCGTTCACCGTTGCTTGGTAACTGTTCCCGGCTGCAGAGGCTGGCGCGAAGATCATGAGCGTCGCATCTATGGTCTCTCCTGGTCCGAAGCTGCTACGACGCCAATGGTTATCTCCGAACAATACGAGAGGGGAAGGAAGTGTTAGTGAGACGTCTAGGTTCGCAAGCAACTTCCCGATTCCCGTGACACGCATGGTGATTGTGTTGTTCGAGCCAGCACGCAGGACGTTTGCAGTGACTTGGACGGATAGTTCTGAAACTGGATCCGCCTGAACGGGTTGAAGACATAGTGAAGCGACAGGGAGCAGAGTGATCAGCAGGAAGGATGCAACGATGAGTTTCCTCGGGCTATTCACGGGCACGCTTCCTCTTCGGTTCCCTGCAGAAGCGTTCAGCTCTCTTAAATTATGGTAGTAATTCGTCTTGCTCAATTTTGCCATCTCGTAGGTGAATGATTCTTCGGGTCGCATTCGCAACTTCCGGATTATGCGTGACCAGGATGAATGTGATGTTCATCTCCTCGTTCAGATCTCGCATCAGCTGAACTATTTCGGACCCTGTCTTCGAGTCAAGGTTTCCTGTGGGTTCGTCGCCTAGCACGATTGCTGGATTATTGATTAGCGCTCGCGCAGTTGCGACACGTTGTTGCTCGCCGCCGCTAAGTTCCGTTGGCTTTCTGTTGATCTTGTCGCCCAATCCCACTCGTTTGAGAAGGTCTATGGCTTTCTCTGCCCGTTCATCGCCCGGCATCCCGCTCACTAACGCGGGCAGCTCCACGTTTTTCAGAGTGGTAGTGCGCGCGATCAGGTTGTGGGATTGGAAGATGAATCCGATGTAGCGGTTTCTGAAGTCGGCGCGTTGACGCTGGTTGAGTGTCGAAATGTCATAGCCGTCTACGAAAACCTTGCCGGCGGTTGGTTGATCGAGCATCCCGATCATGTTCAGTAATGTGGATTTGCCGCTTCCTGACGGTCCCACAATTGAGACCAGCTCCCCCTTCTCGACCTTCATTGTGAGACCGCGAAGTGCCAGAAACTCAAGCGTCCCAATACCGTAGACCTTCTCAAGGTCCACTGTCTCAACTGCTACCTCTTTGCTCCCCAATGGGTGACCACTCTTGAGATTTCCATTATCCATCTGACCTGGAACGTGAATTAGTACTTGCTGTGGCCGTTCTCTTCACGCGAATCGCCATCAGCGCCATGATAACAATAAGCCCAAGGAGAGGTACGCCTGGCGGCTCGGGGAGTGGAATCCCACTTTCGTTTAGGATGAAGATGAGAGAGCGAACATCTCCTCCTGTAGGAACGGAGATTTGGATTGACTCGAGAGTTTTGTGACCTTCTGAGCGCGATGTCCATTCAGCTACGCTTAGCGAGTACGAGCCAGGTATTAGGTACATGTCGAAGAACCCGTCAAGGCTGTAGGTGACAAACGAGAAGCGATCATTCGTCGCCGCGATCCTAACCCAAGAGGCGGACCTGGCCTCGTCGCTCCAAGTGAGCGTCAAGACCTGTCCTTGAACGTAACCGTTCAGATCGAGAGAGTGTATGTTGGAAGTCTCGGAATCGATTTTCGCATTCGGTATTATCCAACGCGCCTGTTGCGAGAACGGTCCAAGATGATTCTGGGACAGGATTTCGCCTGTCCACCCGTACGGGTATGACTCACTTTGAATGATGTGGTACGATTCCCCCTGAAGTAGGCCGGGGACGGGTGGATAGAAACTGCTGGTATGATACCAGTTGACCGTATCCACTTCCACAGTCCAAGTGCCATCGTATAGAGGTGCGCCTTTGATCCCTTGCGTGGTTGCGTTTCTAAAGAGCGGGTCGAAGTACGTCGGGATTCCCGCTAATGTCACTTTGAGATCGGTCGTCCCGCCTGGAACATACCAGACTAAGAGTGGATCTCGATGGACCGAGTCGATACTTTGAACGAATGCCAAGTTCCCAGGGTCTTGAGTAAGACCGGCTTCGCTCTGCCCACCAAAGAGGACGTC
>MEMY01000085.1:5370-5659 GCA_001768965.1 archaeon RBG_16_50_20
CGGAGAAGATACCTTCACTCCGAAATTTGACGTTCAATGTGACGTTGACACCAATCAGCAGATTGATTCGAACATCTGTTGTGGTGTTTCCTTCAACACCATAAGCCTCCGTCAACCTTGGCTGGACGTAACCGTACGTGAGGACCTTGAAAGTGTAGCTGCCATTTGAATAAGCGGTCGGCTTCGTCCCCAACAACGCCAAGAACTCCGCGCCTGGCTGGGCAACTATCGCATGATTTCCGTCGAATGTTATTGGGCCGACAGATGATCTTCCGTTCGGTTGCACGAA
>MEMY01000086.1:0-668 GCA_001768965.1 archaeon RBG_16_50_20
TTTCAATCGCGAAAAGAGACTGACGTCCGAAGATGACTCGATCATCTCTACTCCGGAATTTCTCGAGTTACACAGGTACGAAGACGCTCTAAAGCTCAAGGAGGATGAGATACGGCAATTTCTTCAGCCTATTTCCAAACCGCTCCTAAAGCTGGAAAGGGCGAGAGCAGCCAAGAAGGGCGAAGCCCTCGACATTAAGACGCTGCATGACTTAGTGGAGAGGCCCATTGAAACGGTTGTGGCTGGTCAACTCTTCGCCATGAATCAACTTCTTGCAGGCCTGGGGAACGCACTGAGGAATGGAGAACTTGGACTTGAGGATAGGAAGCGTCGAAAAGCTGAGGACGTGATAGAGGGAGTGGGAAACAATGCCCTAGAGAAGTTGCGGGCGGAGTACTTGGCACTTCAAGCGAACACGCAGGAGAGCTTGCGACAATTGAAGTCGAAAGGACTTCTCGATAAGAGGAATGTGTTGAAGGAGCAGCTAGCGCAGACTCGCTCTGAGATTGAGAAGATCCGAGACCGGCAAAAAGAGCTGCAGAGGAGAAGAGATGATTTGTCCAAGTCAATATCCAAACTGAAGACCGGAATCGAACCTCGAATCTCGAAATTGGCTCATCAATCTGTGGTCGTCGGCATCGATTGAGTAAACGTGAATAGCACGTTTG
>MEMY01000086.1:833-6294 GCA_001768965.1 archaeon RBG_16_50_20
ATCCGAACATCGCACGATTCTTCATCATTTGAGCTGCAAACATGTATAGACCTGAGAGAAGAACAACGATCCCGAGCGCCAAGAGGAAGTAGCCCATCCACGAGGGACCTGAGGGCATCATTCCCATGGACGACCCTGGCATCGATTGCTGCAATGACACAAATCCAACAACGAGGTCGATTACTCCTCCGACTATCCCTATTGTGGCTGAAACTTTCTGGTGCACGATCTTTCACGCTCAGGAGCGAACGATTCATCAGACATAAAAGTGCTCTTCAAGTCGCGCGGTCGTTGATGCTTTCTAAACTTGCGGCAGCAAGAGCGATAATCCCAGTACGAGCATAAAGCCGAGCGCCATGGAGAGAACGACAAGGGAACTTCTGGCTTCGTGTTGGAGTTCGGGAACCAAGTCAGATGCGGATACGTAGATGAAGGTCCCAGCCGACAGTCCTAGACCAAGTGGAATCATGAAGCTTCCGAGTCCCACGAAGAGCAGTCCTACTAGGATTCCGATGGGTGTGTCAGCAGCGGTGGCGATGACGTACATGAACGCCTGCTTCTTGCTATCAGTGCTGCCTAGGGCCAAGGAGAGAGCGGCGAAGGAATCGGGAATTTGATGGATCGCAACCGCCAAAGTAACAACTATACCAACTTGTGGTCCCGCTGAGAATCCTATGGGTATGACGAATCCGTCCATGAATCCGTGGAATGTTAAAGCGCTCACTCCCATCAGACCGTGGCTCGGATCGAGTGGTTTGCCGTGTATGTGGAAGTGGCCTCCGTGAATCTCCTGTGTCGCGAGCAGATATCTCTCGACAGCCAGCAGGATGAAGAATCCTATTCCAATCCCTGAAGGCACGAAGATCGGAAGCAGAGACAGCTCTTTCGCAATGGCGAAGGCCTCAGGCAGTATGTCAGCGAAGGTCACGCCACCCAAGATTCCAGCACTGAAACCAAGCATTAGGTGCAAAACCCGTTCGCTAATTTGCACTTTCAGGAAGGGCAGCACTGCGATGATTAGAGGGGTAGCGAACGTGATCAACGCCCAGTATCCCATATCCCAGAGTGAAATCAACGGAACCCCTCCACGCCTAGAAGCCCCAGCCTGTCGCATAAAACGTCTTGGCTCTTCACCGCGAGAAACATGCTCCATACGGTTGGTCTACTTTTTATCCCCCGAAACTAAATCCAACGCTCTCGTAAGCGGCTGGCCAAGTGAATACTCTTGGGAAAAGAGACCGGGCTCGTTGACGTACACGTACATCCACCCACGAAGGAGTTCCTAATCGACGCAGGCGGCGAGCACGTTCAAGTTGCGGCGCGGAAGTTTGGCCACTCGATTCAACTCAAGACGTTCGATCAAATGCTCGATGAGTACACTGAGGCTGGTGTCGACCGCCTGGTTCTGTTCGCGTGGGACGCTGAGACGACGACCCAGCGACCACGTGTCACCAATGAATTCGTCTCGAAGGTAGCTGACCAACATCCCGATCGGATTGTGGGGTTCGCGTCAATCGATCCACATAAGAGATCAGCGGTGGAAGAACTCGATCACGCTGTCCGTGATTTGAAGCTTCATGGTTTGAAGCTTCACCCTCAGGTCCAAGCGTTTGAGCCGAATGACGAAAAGTACTATGCGATTTATTCGAAGTGCGTTGAATTGGATGTGCCGATTACCTTCCACACTGGCGCCACGTACTGGGGTGCGGGCCTTGCAGGCGGGGGAGGTGTCAAGTTGAGATTCTCGGATCCGATGCTATTGGATGATGTTGCGGCAGACTTCCCTCAATTGAAGATTATCATGGCCCACCCTGGCTGGCCATGGCAAGATGAGCAACTAGCAATCGCAATGCACAAAGAAAATGTATACATCGATCTATCGGGCTGGTCTCCAAAGCACTTCCAACCACTACTCGTTGCGTACATGACGAAACTGATTCCGCAGAAGTTCCTCTTCGGGACAGACTATCCTATGCTCTCTCCTCAACGCTGGCTCGAAGACTTCAAGCAGCTGAATGTGAGCAGTGAAGTCAGAAAGATGGTCTTGGGGGAGAATGCGAGAAGACTACTGAGACTCTGACGAACTCAGCTGCCTAATCGCAGAACGTCCCGATAGGCAGCGATATCCAAGAATCCGTGTCCGCTTATGTTAATGAGTATGCATTTCTCTTCGCCCTTCGCCTCAGCAGCCTTCGCTTCATCTATAGCAGCTCTGACTGCATGGGCTGATTCTCCTGCGATCAACCATCCCTCGCTCTCTAGGAACATTTTGGCCGCAGTGAAAACTGAGACCTCATCTCGTGGCAGGGCCACAGCGCGCACATGTCCGCTGTGTCTGAGAGCGCTTATGATCGGAGCGGCCGCGTGGTATCTGAGTCCATCCGACTTGATTGGATGCATCACTGTCTCATGCCCAAGCGTGTACATCATCAAGAGAGGCGTATGCCCTGCTGTGTCACCGAAGTCATAGCGGTATTCACCTTTGACTAGATTCGGAGCAGCCTCCGATTGAGCCGCGAGAAACTCACATTCCCGCTTACCAGCCAAAACCTCACCAATAAAGGGCAGCGCTATTCCTCCGAAGTTTGACCCGCCACCTAGGCAACCAACGACAAGGTCAGGTGAATCATCTACCTGCTCGAATTGCTTGATCGCTTCGAGACCAATGATTGATTGATGGATTAGAACATGATTGAGGACAGAGCCGAGACAATAAACGCGGTCAGCTGAACCATCGACATACTCAAGACCTTCGGAAACAGCAATGCCCAATGAGCCTGGATGATTTGCATCTCCACTCAGCATTTTCCTTCCGAAAGATGTCTGGTTGCTTGGAGACGCGTGCACCTTCGCACCGTACATCTCCATCAGGGTTCTACGTTCCAGTTTCCAATCGTAAACGGCTCTAACCCAGAATACAACCGTCGAGAGCCCCATCAGACTTGCCGCGTATGCCAGTGCCGTCCCCCATTGGCCCGCGCCTGTTTCCGTAACGAGAACTGTCTTTCCTTCTTTTGCGGCGTAGTATGCTTGTGCAAGCGCGGTATTGACCTTATGAGAACCGGTCGGGCTAAGATCCTCCCTCTTGTAGTACAGCCGGACTTTTTTCAAACCTAGCCTTTGCTCAAGTCGATAGGCTCTATACAGCGGTCGCGGCCTTCCCGCTTGGATGTATAGCTCCCTGACGCCCTCCGGAATGTCGATCCAACGTGCATCAGAAACCTCCTGCTTGAGGCACTCACCGATCATCCTTCTGCCCAGTGCTTGGAGTCTGGATTCTCCATCCCCAGGTTCCTTTGGCGATGGAAGTCCGCCTGGCAAATCTGGGATGATGTTGTACCATTTCGACGGAAGATCGTCAATAGAAAGCTGTATCTGTGCTTGCTTCAAGACGCAGTCCAGCCCGCGATGCATTCATATTGAAATGCGATGCTAACCGGTTGCGCATGATTATCCAAGCTGGAAACAGGGCGTGATTCATACACTCGCCAATGATTCAGCCGCGGCAGGTGAAGGAGTTTGGAAACGATTATCGAAGCAATCCAGGCAATTCAGGCAATTCTAGCACCAGCGGTCATGATCACAGGTGTGGCTTTGCTCCTTCTCACATTCAACGCTAGGCACAGCTCCCTCGTAAACCGAATAAGACTGTTAGACGACGAGGAGCGGGAACTTCTGAGGAGACGCCCAAAGCTAGACAAGATGGAAACTCTGAGACTCAAGAGTATAAAGAATCAGTTGGATCTTCTCCTCTCACGCCTTCTCTATGTCAGAAACGGAATGCTCTGCCTACTATTTGCGGCAACCTTTTTCGTTCTAACCTCTTTCTCAATCGGGCTCGCTTACTTCTCTGCTTCGATAGGACTCACTCAAACCATGATTAATTTCACATTCATACCGGGGATGCTACTCGTCTTGATTGGCGTCCTCTTCCTCGCTATAGAAGTCCACATCTCATACAGAGTCATTGAGATAGAGGTGATGGAAAACAAACAGCGTGACTAATATCGAAGCCTTAGAGACCTCCGATTGGGAATGTTGCAGGCTCCCACTTGGTCTGTGGGACGCAGGCCTAGCGGGATCAGCTAGGTTTTCCGGAAAGCGTGTGAGAGTATCCAGACGCCGATGATTACGGCCACGACTGCCCACCAAGATACGGGCAGGTGTATGTTGAGGAGTTCGCCTGCCATGGTTACGATTCCCCATATCAGGACCAAGGCACCAATCAGTAATGGCCAGAAGTGAAATCTCATCTGAATCACGGGGAGAAAAATCAAGTTCGAGTTTTAAGGCTTCTTGCGGTTATTCTCAATGTTGGAGAGAAGTGAGCTCAGCGTACTTTGGGGTAGGCCAGTGTTCGGTTCAACAGAAGCATCGTAGCCCAGTTCATTAAGTAGTAAGTCGTTAGGTACGTGTATCCGTACTTCTTGATCCTGCGAAGCGAGGTGTAGGCCACCATCTCAGGATTGAACAGGATGAGGCCCTGATGCCTGATCCGCAAACTGAGCATTATGTCCTCTGAGAGTTGTCGATGCTCATCGAAACCTCCTGCATCCCAAAAGGCGTCTTTCCTGTAAGCGCAGTTGAAGCCAGCAACATGCGGCAATCCAAGCGTCAATGAGAGACGTTGAAACCAGCCAGTAGCCACATCGTACACAAGTGCGTCCAGACGAGTCCCTTCATAAGGCAGCGTTGGACCTGTGACACCAACCGCCTGCCGATCCGTCTCGAATGCATGATTAATTCCATCTAGCCATTTCTCAGATGCTATTGTGTCCGCGTCGATGAATGCAACGATGTCACCTGAGGCCTGTTCGGCACCGGTGTTCCTAGCGGCGCCTACAGGTTGACGGGGCTTAATCAGAACTTTGTCTGCATATTGCTTTGCGATCTCAACGGTTTTGTCGGTGCTTCCTCCGTCGACAACAATGACCTCGAAGGGTACATTGCTACTCTGATTGACGAGTGAACGCAAACATCTGGGCAAGTATTTCTCTTCGTTCCAAGTTGGGACGATTATTGAGACATCAAGTACTGAAGCAACAAGCATGTATCTTATCTTGGATCCCAGCGTCAACGAGCGAGAGTTGATCTCAACGGGCATCCATTCTCCAGACGTGAGCAGTCGCTGGGACAGGTTCTCAAGAACCACCTGTTGCTGGTCTCGCAGAACCAAAATAACGTCAAGGTGCGACCGAATGGCGTGGTATTGAATGAGTTTGGTAAGTTCTGCAATTATGATCGCCATGATCTCAGGCGTCTTCGGGGCTAACGCGATCAAGATGGAGATTGACAAGATCAATGGTATTGCAGGGATCCTAATTTTCTGCACTCGTTCAACCATCCGTGGGGCTTTCGCCATGTGCCTCTTGCTCTTAAGTGTACAACTATGGCGAGCGGATTCTGAGAAACAACCTAAGAAATTTCCGCATCATGAAACTGCAGTGCGCACAAACCAAAC
>MEMY01000087.1 GCA_001768965.1 archaeon RBG_16_50_20
CAATAATGATAGGCGTCTTCGGGTTCGGAGTTTGGGCTCACCACATGTTCACCACTGGGCTGTCGATAGCTGCAAGAATTCCTTTCATGTTAATGACATTGGCCGTCGCGGTGCCTTCCGGAATCAAGGTTTTCAATTGGATCGGCACGATGTGGGGAGGGCGAATCAGCCTCAAAGTGCCAATGAAATTTGCTATCAGCTTCATAGCTACGTTCTTCGTCGCGGGAGCCACTGGTGTGTTTCAAGCCTCGATCCCAGTTGACTACTTACTCCAGGACACTTACTGGGTGGTGGGACATTTGCACTTTATGCTATTCGGGGCATCTACGCAAGCAATCTTCGCTGCTTTGTACTTCTACTTCCCGTACATGACGGGACGCATGTACAATGAGAAGTGGGGCAATGTCCACTTCGTATTAACCCAGATCGGGCTCTACCTGTTGTTCACGATGATGTTGCTCCTTGGACTGCAAGGAATGCCGAGACGGTGGTATACCTTTGGTGCTGAATATGCGCTTCCTAACCTGTTCGCTAGTATCGGCGGGTTCATGATAGGCGCAGGCGTCTTGGTGCTAATCGCAAATCTGATCGTAAGCTGGCTCCGTGGACCTCGAGTCTCCGGGGATCCGTGGCCATGAAGATTGGAACTTTCCAAATTCAGTCGCTAACCACCGTCGCTGCAGTTTACTTTCTAATAGTGGTTGGCGGTTTGGTTTCCTCGACAGGATCAGGATTGGCATGTCCTGATTGGCCTCTATGCTACGGACAAATCGTTCCCCCCCTAACCCCCAATATCGTCATCGAATTCACCCATCGGCTTTGGACCATCGTCGTCACGATCTTTGTCGTTTTGACTATGCTCTTTGCGTGGAAGAAGTATCGATGGCCCCACAAGGTCACAGCCTTTGCCACTCTCACATTCGTCTTGTTGTTGAGCCAAGTTATTCTAGGGATGATTACGGTGCTTTCAGGGACTGAACCCCTCATTGTCACAGCCCATCTTGCGCTGGCGATCTTGGTCTTCGCAAGCGCACTTACAACGACTGTGGCTTCACTTACATACAGACGTCGAAAGGGATAACTGAAATGACGAGAGAACAAGTTGTAGCGGTGTGTTTTGCAATAACGACAATCGCAGTAATAGCGGTTGTACTGCGGGCCTTGCTGATTCCATAAGTTATAGCCAAGAACTCTCGGCTGCAGCTGTATTAGCTGGCTGCTTGGGATGAGATGCCTTCAGCAGGGCGATCATGAAACGCCACAAAGTCTCGTATCGTTTCCAAAGGTAGAAAGAGAGAGCCGATTCTTATTTCCTCTCCGTGGTCAAGGGCCTCCTTGAGACGCGTCCAGTTCAGTTCATATGGTCCTTCAAGGTAGACTGAGCGAAGCCCTCGCCTGTCTTCTCTCCAAACTGTGACGCCCCCCGTCTCGATCCTTAGAACATCATAGATGTTATCAGCTAGACGCCGCTCGTACTCCTCAGTTCCAGATTTCGCAAAAGCGTTCATTCGGACCTCCAAAAGATCGTCGTATGATGGAGGCGCGGTCTTTGTTGCCTCAGTTGCGGCAACTGGGGCAGTGGGAGTAGAACGTGGAGTCGGCTGCATGATATGTGGTTCTTCTTGGGCGCCGAGTCGGCCTATGGACACAAATATCGCGTACGATAGCACACCAAATGTCACGAGCAGAATTTCAATCCACCATCGAGTCTCGTTGTATATCGAAGGGATGAAAACTTGTAGGGTCAAGTCGGCTGCGGAGAATATCCCGAGACCTGTAAAGAAATATCCGATATATTCAACTGTCCTGTAGAGACCGTAGTGAGAACCAATGTCTTTCTCGTCAGAGATTAGCTCAACACCAACATCCGGTGTACTCGTGACTGGTCTCAGTGACGACGAAACTGAAGCCGAAACGGGCTTAAGGAGATAGTAAAGCGATATGAAAACGGTCGCGGAACCGGCAACGAGCAGACTAACGCTAACGGACTGGGAGGTAGACGCATGGGCTCCAGGAAAACCGGAGGCAAGGAAACTAAAGCCATAATCGATCAAAACGAAGCCGCATACTAGGCCGATAATTTCGTAAAGTCTTCGATAGACCATTGATCTTCGCGTCTTGCGGGATGGGACACTTCGCTGATAAAAGACAATTTCGGTTTGCGAGAGATCGCGCTGCCAATAAGTTTAGCGAAAACTTATATTTGATGCCGAGTCGCTGGGCGGAGGGCTCGACGAAATGAGACATGCAGCTGAGCAGAATGAATCTCAGGGACATGTTCCGGAATATTACGAGCACAGTATCTGGCCTGCACTCATAGGATTAGGCACGGGAGTTGCCCTGACCGGCCTTTTCCTGCTTCTGAAGGGGCTGATTTTTCCCGGAAGTCTACTCTTGTTGCTCTCATTTGGAGCGGTCCTTTTCGGGTTTCTGTATCATGACACCAAGAGCTGGGCGTCTGCGGTTTCGAGATCTTTCGGTCGCATTCCTCGGGACAGTGTCCTTGGAGCATTCCCTGTCGACATTAACCTTACCATCCAGATCGTTATCCTCACCGAGCTTCTCTTGTTCGGAGGCGCCTTCGGCATGTATTTCGCCATAAGAGCGAGGTTCGCTTTCTGGCCTCCTCCGGGATCACCTATCCTCGATGATTTCCTACCACGCATTCAGACGCTTGTCCTGATCTCAAGCAGCCTGCTAATTGAGTGGGCTATTTGGCAACTGAAAAGAGGCAACGTCGGAGCCTTCAAGGTCGGGCTAATAGGGACGACAATTCTTGGTAGCCTGTTTCCGATCCTCCAGCTTGGCTTCGAGTGGCCGCATCAGATTCTGAATAATATACTGACGCCGGCGACTAATTTCTTCGGAGCAAGCTTCTACCTGCTCACCGGCATTCACGGTGCACACGTCGTTGCAGGAGTGATCGCTTACGGCTATACGGACATACGGGCCTTCATGGGCCAGTACACGGCCAAGAATCATGGATTTGTCGAAGCAACAGCGACCTACTGGCACTTCGTCCACATAATTTGGCTTTTCCTGTTCGCCTTATTATGGCAGGGGAGTCGACTCTTAACTTGAAGTTAGGAGATTTCGGAACCTTCGTCATCTTCGCAGCTATTTACGCTGCGGGAACCATCGGCCTCCCGAAGATCTCACTGCTCGCATATCAGGTGAAGATTGGCGAAATACCGAGCGCCTTCGTCGCCCTGTTCGGATTCCCGGCCATTCTGGGTCTAACGCTCGGTCAATTCATCGCAAACTTAGGCGTGGAAGCCTCTCCGATTGCGATGCTCTCACCCGTCTTCTCATTCGTGGGACTGCTCATCATCTACCGCTCGCGAAAGTTCAGCACCCTTGCTGGTTGCATCGCATACATTGTGATAACTGGATTCTGGTTATCCGTGATGCTGCCGATCGTCAAACCAGAAGTTTCAACTTCCCAAGCGGCAATATCCGTGTTTGCCGGGCAGTTCATCGCAGTGATCGTGGGTTACCTCGCATATCTCGTGACCGCCAGAACATTGAGCAAACAAGGTCAGAGCTCAGCCCCGCAATAGTCAACACTTGTTTTATTTCGGTCAGCAGCAAGTCTGGTAGGACGATAACCAATGCACCTTGAGGGCACATACGTTCTCGCAACGCCGCGCGATAAGGTATGGAGCTTCATCTCCGATCCTGAGAAAATCGCGCATTGTCTACCGGACTTGCAGAGTCTTGAAGTCAAAGATTCGAAGAGTTTCAGCGTGACCGTGAAGGTTGGAATTTCCTTCATACGAGGGAGCTTCAAGTTCGACTTTACATTAGTCGACCAAAAGCCCCCTTCTCACTCATCATTTGAGGCAACAGGAAAGGGCGCTGGGGTGTCGGTCCGACTTAGTGCCTCAATGGATCTCAAAGAGATCGATGCCAATTCCACCGAGTTGGCGTGGAAAAGTGATGCTCAACTCGGAGGCTTGCTGGGGGAGATCTCACCTAGCCTCATTCAGACGAGCACGAACAAGTTCACTCAGCAGTTCTTTGAATGCGTCAAGACGAAGTTAGAGGCAGGAAGCACCAGCTAGCGGTAGGCTTCGTACTCCTTTCCGAGGACTGCAGACGCTATCTTCAGCTTCATAATCTCATCAGTGCCCTCGTAGAGCCTGCAGACCCTGACGTCCTGCAGATGTCTGCCTGGCCTGAACAGATACGAGTAGCCTCTCCCGCCGAACACCTGAACCGCCCTGTCTGCAGCATCCCATGCCGCGTTAGAGGCATAGAACTTGCCTTCTGCAATCAGCCTATCGGCAATCTCTCGCACTTTGGCATTTGTCGGATCCTCGTCGTATTTGCTCTTCCATCGTGCCGCTCGGTATACTAGACATCGGGCCGCATCGAGTTCAGTTTTGATCATCGCAATGTGCTCTTGGACCAATTGATGCCTCGCGATCGCCTTGCCATGCTGACTGCGTTCTTTCGAGTATCGAACCGCCTCGTTTAGGCAGTCTGCCATTACACCGAGACATCCGGCTGCAACGCTTAGCCGTCCACTCATCAAAGTGGACATCGCGATCTTGAAACCATCACCTTCCTTGCCGAGCAGATTTTGTTTGGGCACAGGGTAGTCGTGAAGCTCAAAGAGGGCTGTGTTGGCAGTTGGCATGCCCAGTTTTGTGGTCAAATCCTGCTTCAGTATTCCTTCCTTGTCAGTGTCGACGATGAACGCGCTCACTCGCCCTCCACTTTTGGGATAGGCGAAGGTTACAATGGCGTGTGCTATGCCCGCGTTCGAGATTAAGTACTTAACACCATTCAGGAGATAATGATCTCCCTTCGTTTCGTAGGTCATTTTCATTTCGAGCGGATTGCTACCCGCCTCGGGTTCTGTCAAACCGAAAGCTAGGATTTTCTCTCCTCTGGTTGATGGCGGCAGGTAATTCCTCCTCTGCTCTTCATTTCCCCACATCTGAATGGGAATTTGACCAATTGACGTGTGCCCGGAGAAGAACGTGCGAACCCCTGTTCCCTCCATCCCAATCCGATCAAGCGCCCTTGTATAGGTTACAGAATCAGCACCGCGTCCACCGTACTCTTCGCGTATCGGAATCCCCAGAAGACCGTATTTCTTGCACAGTGGAATCAGTTGATCGTTGAAGTTGTGTTCGACATAGCATAATTCCTCGATCGGTCTGAGTTCCTTGCAGAATTCATCGACATCACGCAGAAACGATTCACGCTGACCTTTTTCCAAGCGCATCTTCACCAATATGCCGGCCCTCATACTTCGCGGACATGGATATAGTCTATTCACACCGCCTATTGCGACAATTTTCACATCAGACTGAGGGTCTCGCCGAGACCCAAAGTAACTTTTTACATAGGTGTACAGCAACTTCCCGAGCTATCCGTCTAGACAGGAGGGCACCACTACGGCCAAGATACGTGTAGCCATTGTTGGAGTAGGGAACTGTGCGTCGTCACTGGTTCAGGGTGTGGAGTTCTACAAGAACGCGAAAGAAGGCCAATTCATACCGGGCTTAATGCATGTGAAACTTGGCGGCTACCACATTCGCGATATAGTCTTCTCTGCCGCCTTCGAAGTAGACAAGAACAAAGTGGGGAAAGATCTCTCAGAATCAATCTTTGCGAAGCCGAACAACACGATAAAGTTTAGCGATGTTCCCAAGCTGGGAGTCGAAGTTCAGAGAGGCATGACCCATGACGGTATTGGTAAGTATCTGAGCAAAGTGGTCGAGAAGCATCCGTCGCATTCGGTCGATGTCGCTCATGTATTGAAGGAGACAAAAACTGACGTACTTCTCAACTATCTCCCAGTCGGAAGCGAGTTTGCTACGAAGTGGTACGTCGAGCAGGCTCTCGACGCTGGATGCGCCGTAGTAAATTGTATTCCAGTCTTCATTGCACGGGAGAAGCGTTGGCAGCAGGTCTTCGAGAAACGTGGTCTACCCATCATCGGTGACGATATCAAGTCGCAAGTTGGTGCGACGATAGTTCACCGAGTGCTCACGCAGCTTTTCAGGGAGCGAGGTGTGAAGCTTGAACGCACGATGCAGCTAAATGTGGGCGGGAACACGGACTTTCTGAATATGCTTGAGAGGGAGAGGCTTGAGAGTAAGAAGATCTCGAAGACCAGCGCAGTGACATCTATTCTCGATTACAAAATGGCGCCTGAAAATGTGCACATTGGCCCGAGCGATTATGTGCCTTGGCTGTTGGATAGGAAGTGGGCGTACATACGACTGGAAGGGACTACTTTTGGCAATGTCCCGTTGAATCTTGAATTGAAGCTTGAGGTTTGGGATTCGCCGAATAGCGCCGGCGTTGTAATCGACGCAATAAGATGCGCGAAGTTGGCGTTGGACAGAGGATTGAGCGGTGCTTTGAAAGCGCCGTCGGCTTACTTCATGAAGGCTCCACCTGAACAGTACCCCGACAACGTCGCACGAAGAATGGTCGAGGAGTTCATCGAAGGCAAATAGGCATAGACAGGTCAGCGTCGCCCTCGCTCATTCCAGCAGTGTCAGAGCGGCCGAAATCGCACCATGCTCGGCCAGAGCATTGTCGGGTGCACTGACAACTACCAGAGCATCGCGATTTTTCGGATGGAACAGCTTTTCCAGGTTTCGAACTAGTGGGTCTTGCGGTTGAAGTTTCCACTCGTCGGTTTCGGCCATTGGCATTAGGTACGCGCTGCCAGTAACAATTAGAGTGCAGGCTCCTGTGGCACCAGCGTGGACGGCTGCATCCCTCTGTTCGATCCCCCGTCTCACAAATCTCAAGGCCCCTCTAACTAAGATCGCTGCACTGAACTTGTCAAGCGACAGTTGCTTGGCGTCGATGAAGGCGATTCTCGAAAGTTTCGCCCGCAAGGGGTTGTATAAGTCAGTGCCTCGCTTAGTCAGCACGCAACCATCTCTGACGACGCGGATCAGCTTGGCCTGGGTTAGGTGTCTTATGATGGTACGAATCGCTCCTTCTCCCAGTGCCAACTTCCTTGAGAGTTCGATTCTGCCGATAGGACCTTCGTCTCCTATCGCGAGTAATGCACGGCAGATGTGAACGTGAGAGAACGCGGGTGCTGGTCCTGGGCTGGGTTGTTTTGAAAGCGTTTCTAGGGTTCTGAGCAAACCGGCTGATGCCAACCTGCATACCCCTCGCCAGGTTACGATTTCGTCCTTGGAGCTCCTTTGGGTTTGATTACAAGTTTCTTCAGTCGCCGGCCTGTTTCGTGGAGAGTTGTGTCTTTCTTGCAGTATGCTATCCTGATCTTTCGGTTTCCAAGCTCCTTGTTATGGTAAAGAGCGTTCGCTGGGAGAACCGCTATGCCAAGTTTCCTCAGAAGATGGTCGGTGAACTCTTGTCCGTCTTTGAATTCAGGGGGAGCGGATACGAGAATGTAGTAGGCGCCTTCGGGTCTATGATACTCAAGACCAGCATCGTCGAGGGCCTTAATCATTTGTTTTCGTTTTTTGTCATACATCTCGGCGAGTCTAGTGTAGTACGTTTCTGGCAACTTCAGTGCGGTAACGAGTGCTTCTTGGAGTGGGGTCGGAGCGCAGATTGTGAGATAATCGTGGATCTTCCTAACGGCTTCAGAGAGTTTCTTTTCGGCGATGACCCACCCGACCCTCCATCCCGTCACGCAGTAGGTTTTGGATGCCCCGCTTACTGTGACTGTTTGGTCATGCATATTTCCGACAGTCGCCATGCTCACATGTTTCTTGCCGTCGTACACAATGTGCTCGTAGATCTCATCCATGACTGCGATCGTGCCCCTCTCCTCGCAGAGGTCGGCTATGAGCTTCAGCTGTGCACGGTCCAAGATTCTGCCTGTTGGATTATTCGGCGTGTTTAGTATGATCAGTTTCGGCTTTTTGCTCATCGCGGCCTTCAGACTTTCTTCTTCAATCGAGAGATCTCTCCCGACGAAGGGGACATAGATTGGCTCTGCGCCCGCGATTATCGCGTCTGGGACATAGTTTTCATAGAATGGGTCGGTGACAACTATTCGATCGCCAGGACTGACTAATCCCAAGAATGCTGCGGTTACTGCTTCGGTAGAGCCACAGGTCACCGTGATTTCTTTGTCTGGATCAGCATCGATGCGATTGTACTCGCTGACCTTGGTTGCAATGGCTTCTCTCAGATTCTTCTGCCCCCAGGTTATTGCATATTGATTTGACCCGTGTCTTATCGCTTCAACCGCAGCTTCAATGAGTTGAGACGGCGGGTCGAAATCTGGCATGCCCTGGGAGAGATTGATGGCACCGTATTCGTCGCTAAGCCTCGTCATCTCACGAATGACAGATTCTGTGAACTGACTGAGCCTGTCTGAGACCGCCAAGAAAACTCCTCTTTCACAAAATTGGTCTATTCGATGTTTAAACCTGACCCTGCGTGGGAGGCCTGTTATGCGGAGGGCTTTCTGTGGGCACGCCTAACAAAAAGCAGGCCGCCCAGTCCGACCAGAGCAAGTATGGGAATAGCAACGAATGCGAGAAGTGGCTGGGAGGATGATGTGCTCGTAGGTGGTACGACTTGTGCTTGAACCATCGTCCAAACCCTGACGGCCCCTACTTCAATTCCGAGACCTAGAGTGTAGTTACCGGACTTGGTACTCTCTGAGATCTTAAGCTTCGCCTGGACAGCGACATCCGCCAACCCCACTAGAGACGGGTTCTGAGGTGAGAACGAGACAGATACCTCTCTCGGGTTGTAGGTTCCCCACGAGTACTCCAGTACACCATTGCCGCCAATGTCCCGCGCCGTTTTCACATCGATGGAGACTGAGGCTTCCTTGCCCGGTTCTAGTTGCAGCTGCTTCTGCGACGATTGCAGTGATATTGGGACTGACCTATCAGCGTGAACAACTCCGATTTTGTTCGAACTCCACTCCGTGAACCAGACATCTCCGTTCGGCGCCAACGCAATCCAGAGAACTGTGCTAATTGGACCTGTTGGAATCGAGAACTCAATCATGCTCTGACTTCGAGGATCGAAGTAACCAATTGCATTCCCAACATGCTCACTAAACCAGACTCTTCCTTCATCATCGATAAGCAGGCCGTTCGGTATTGTAAGATCACCTTGAATCATGTGAGTGGGGTACCGAATTATTGTCTGTGTTTGCGGATTGAATTCTGCGATCCAGTTTCCTGCGTGATCCGCCACCCAGACGTGCCCTTGATTGTCGATTGAGATTCCGACTGGCGAGAAGACCTGTGATCCGAATGAGAACTCGGTGGACTCTCCAGTTTGAGGATTGAATCTGACAACCTTGCGGTCAAAGGACTCGGTGAACCATAGCATTCCATCTTGGTCGAATGCCAAATCTGCGGGACCTGATAGGCCCTTGGAGACTTCGTATTCAGTCAACTTCTCAGTTGTCTGATCGTAGACACCTGTTCTGTTTCCGAGTAGTTCGGTGAACCAGATTCGGTTCTCTCGGTCAGCGATTATGCGGAATGGGAACGAGCCTACAGTTGGGATATCCACAAAACTGACATTTCCAGTTGCAGCGTCCAATCGTCCTAACCGGCCCTGGCCCCCCGCCATTATGGACCCTCCGGGGTTCACGGAACCTCTCCCCGAGTACTGCGTAAACCAGACGTAGCCATTCTGATCGATTGTGATCCCCCACATGTCTCCAACTCCAGGGATGGAGTATTCACTGAAGGAATTGGTCGAAGGATCGAACCTGCCTACCTTGCTGACATTCGACTCAGTGAACCATACGGCACCATGCCTGTCAACTGTTATTGCAAGAGGCGCAGCGTTCGGCGTTGGGACAGTGAACTCGTCAATGTACCTCGGAAGATCACCCGACGCCGTGACCGCTCTTGTTGAATCTCGAATAGCGATTG
>MEMY01000088.1:0-11811 GCA_001768965.1 archaeon RBG_16_50_20
GCAAAACTGCTTGTATTCTAAGACTGAGATCGGGTAACGACCGTACCCGGGTTCGTAACGTTCGTAGCTGCTGATGACCACTGTTCGCGCTGGTAGATTCACGCCGGCCGCAAGCGTTGGCGTGGCGGATAATATTTTCAGTCTTCCTGCCTTGAATGCCTCTTCAATGATTCGTCGGTGTCCGCCCGCTAGGCCTGCATGGTGGAATGCCACTCCATTCAATACTTGCTCTGCTAGAGTTTCGCCAAGTCGAGTCCTCTCGCCTGCACCCAGTATGCGTTGGGCGATATTCTCCAAACCTCTTCGGTCTGGTTTTGGCAAGAACCTTCTCAGAAGTGCCGAGGCTTTTCTCCCCATCTCCACCGCGGAACGGCGGGTCTCGGCGAAAATCAATACCTGTCCGCCTTCCCGAACGACGTCCAGCGCAGTGTCGAAGAGGGCATTGGTGTCTGTGTGTGGAATCAGTCGTGATGATCCGTCTTTGAATTGGATTTGGCCGTCGTGATGTACTCCTTCGCGAAGTGGGACGGGGCGCCACTCTGTTGTGATGGGAGTTGCACTCAACCACTGGCCGATTTCGGTGGCGTTCTTGATTGTGGCGCTAAGAGCAATCACTTGAATTCCTGGGTTGACTTTGAGGAGCCGTGTCAATACGACTTCAAGTGTTGGTCCCCTGTCGGCTTCAGTTAAGAGGTGGATTTCGTCGGCGACGACCACTGATATGTCTGCTATCCAAGGAGAACGGTGGCGAAGGAGTGAGTCGGCCTTTTCGTTGGTTGAGATGATGATGTCAAAGTTGGCTAGAAACACATCGGAACTATCATAGTCGCCACTGGTTACTGCTACTCGAACACGTCTGCCAGGTGCCTTCTCGACTCCAGTGTACTTCTGAAAGTCGGCGTCCTTCTCGCTCGCCAATGCGCGAAGAGGGGTTAGGTAAAGTGCTTTGCCACCCTTTTCGAGAATTGACTTGAGGATTACGAGCTCCGCCACGAGAGTCTTGCCTGAGGCCGTTGGGCTTGCGAGTACGATGTTCTTTCCTTCAAGTACTCCTGCCTTGATCGCATCCTCTTGTGGAGGATATAGGGTGTCGTATCCTGCCTTCGCTATGATGGCCTTAACAGAGTCATGAATAGGGAGTTCTTCAATTCGCAAAGATGGCGGACTTCTGCTATGCTGCTGTTCGTTTCAGATGGCCGGCTTTTGGAGCATAAAGTATTCCTTCTCTGACCAGTTGCTGCACGAGTCTTCTTGCCTCTTCGTCGGTTATGTCCACTTTGCGGGACAGCGCTTGGTAGAGTGTTGGTTCCTCGACGATTCCGAGCTGCTTCTCTAGGTCGGCGAAGGTGCTGAGGACGACCTGCATTTTGTCTCTGAGACTCTTGGGTTTGCCTGTCATTATGACGTCAATATCGATCTTGCCTGTCGTCGTGTCAATCCCAACATCCTGTAGGGATAGCGTCATCAATCGGATTATTGATCGTGCATCTTCACCCTCCACTCGGTCACGCAGGAAACTTCTCGCTCTAGCTTCGCCTAACCTCACCAGTGCTTCAAGCTGTCGAGGTGTAATTGCGACGGGCGACTCTGTGGATCCTGATAGAGAGCGCATCTTCATGTAGTATTGCCGAATCTCGACCACAGCCTCTTCCGTTAGGACGGGGTCGATTCTCTTGGCGTAGGCTATGTACTTCCTCAGGAGTTCGGGCGTTAGAGGTGGCGCCTCGGGTGGAGCCTTCAGCCTGTGTAGTGTCAGGATGTGGTCTGACATTCTGCTGTCGGCGTCAGGCTCGGGCACGTCTTTCATGATGAATAATAGGTCAAAACGTGACAGAAGTGTGACCGGGAGGTTGATATTGTCCGTAATATTGCGATAGGGGTCATACCTTCCTAAACTTGGGTTAGCTGCAGCGAGAACCGCCGCTCTAGCGTTCAAAGTGGCGACTATTCCGCCTTTGGCAACGCTGACCGTATGCTGCTCAAGTGCTTCGTGGATGGCGACTCTGTCGTCAGGGCGCATCTTGTCGATTTCATCTATGCAGGCTACTCCCTTGTCAGCCAGAACTAAAGCGCCCGCTTCGAGAACCATCCCACCAGACTTTTCACGCATAACAGCGGCCGTCAAACCCGCCGCGGTGTTGTGGCAGAGGATCCCTCCGAGCCCCGCCACAAAGTTCTCCCTTCCTGGAACACAGACATCGTATACGTATTTGTGCGAGTGTTTCACTTGTTGAATCTGCAGGACTTCGGCGAACTGCAGGTCGCCCTTGACTAGCCGACTCAAGTGTGCTGCCTGCGTCAGCGTCCGATGGCCATTCGATGTGAGAATCACGTGCAATCTCCCGTGAGGATAGGAACGTTGGACTAGTCCGTCATGATTGCAACGCTGGAGGTATGCTCTTGCCAGCCGCGAGGGCATTTGATTTCTCGAAGCGAAATCTTTCGCCGACGTCCATCCATCGTGGCGAAGAATTCCCAGTCTTGCGACTCGCTTTGCGCGGCGCCCTTTCATTAGCGAAGTTAGAACGTTCTCTGTGAGCCTTGTGTATCCGTGCGAGCGTAAAGATATCCCTGACTTGGGCGACTTGGAAATTGCCTGAAGAACTGGAAGCGCATGTTCTAGCGGCGGGTCAAGCGGCCTGACGGGGGTCTCTAGAAAGTAAGGGTCCGGGCTCTTCAACTGATAGTGCGGACCGCCAGCGATTCTTCTCCCGTTAACCCATCCCGTGGACGGTCTCCTTGTCACAAACTTGCCGACGATGCCCATGCACTGCATGATTAGGTAGAGGAGGTCTGACATCAGAAGTCGGCTTGCGGTAACCCCCCTGTCCCCTTCTAGGTAAGCCTTCAGGAATTGCGCTTGCAGAGGCGGGCGCATGTTGAATATTATTTCGGGAATGCGTTTTTGTCTGGCTCCTCTGGCAACCCTTAGAGTGTCTCTAAATAGCAGAAGGGCCTCCTTGCTCGTGATTGTAACCGTCGCTCCATTGCTAGTGGGTCTTCTTCTGAATTGTGCACTAACTCCGAAGAGCCTTCGAGCTGAGTCATTGATGGCTTTGAAGATGTGTCTTTCATTGCTGTTGATCTCAAAGTGAATTCTGTACGATTGCTTTCCGGGCGTCTTTCCTTCGTGCAAGTAACCCTCAGCAACGTAGTAACCGAGCATTCTGGCTAGGTCGGGGCTTTCAGCGAGGGGTCCAAATCTGGACGTTGGATCAATGCTGTGAGGCTGTGTCTCATGCACCATGCGCGGAACAGCAACACAGTCGCCAGCCCGTATTTCCCCAGTTTGAATCGCTTTTACGTCTCCGTCCTGGAAAACGTATATGCTATGATCATTCGTCACTGTGATTTGTCGTCCTGTCTGCAGCTTAATCCTCGTCAAGGGTCGGCTGTAGGGGTGTCTGTACACGTGACTCACCGGGGACCACTCTACGTTGCCAGTTACCGCGTTGTAGCTCAGGCACTCCAAGTCAGCGACGGAAATGAATCCGGCACCGGCCTGGCGATAGTAGCCGTCGACAAGTTCTCCTATTGCCATGACACGGGCGACGCCTCCTTGCCTTACGAAGATTGGCTCATCGTAATCTAGGCTCGTTCCCCGTCCACTTGTGTAAAGCCCGCGGGGAGCAATTCTCGAAACGTACTGTAGCAGCTGGCTCTTCGCGGTCCCAGGATCACCTACCAAGAGTACGTTGGTTTCGCCTCTGATTGTTACGCCGTCGGGGAGTCGTTTTGGTACGCCGCTGAAGAGGAGGTAGAGGACGGCTTCTTTGATGTCTCCGTATCCGTAGATGGAGGGGGCGAGTGAGGCTATGAGTTTGCGGTGGATGAAGGGGTCTTTTGCGAGTTCGCGGATCTGCCGCTCGTCTTCAGGCGTTATCTCGACAACCTCAATTTCCTTCCCGACCACGTCGACGTAGTTCGCGTCCAGTTGGAGTTCGAAGGTGCGCAGTCTCGCCTTTCGCCCAGCGAATTCCTGTTGAGCTCTCGCAATTCCAGTGATGGAGACGCGATCTCCAGGACGAGCGATGTCGACTAGGTCTTCTGAGAGCTTGATGTCCATAGCCCTGGGCAGTTGGCCTGGTGGTAGGTCTTCGGGGCGTTCTTGAATACGAATTTCCTGAGAGTTCATGAAGGTGGATTGTTTCTCCATGAACTCGAAAACTTTGGAGCGGCAGTGAGCACAGACACCCGGGCCGCGCATCAGAGTCCCAGCTTGTTCGACGTAGCTCATGGCATTGCATTTGCGGCACTGGAAAGCCGCTTTGATGAGAAGTGGCTTGACGGAGGTTGCCCGAACGATTATTCCATCGATCAGCAGAAGCCTGCCAATGTTCTCCGAGCCAATCTTTCGGAGCGCATTTCGCTCTGGAAGTTTTCGAAATCTTACGCGAAGGCGCTTGACGATTTCTGCATATTCAGGGTCCTCGATCTTCAGCTGCGCCCACGCGCTTCGATCTAAGTATTCGAAGTATTCGTCAGGCTTGTCAAGGACTGACCGAGCTAAGTCGGGATCGAAGGCGATGAGGTCGTCGAAATCTACGACTATTGATCTGGATCCAGAAAGTGCAACGTGGCCTAGCCGTTTTCTGTACTTATGCTCTCCATCTACTCGGCACGATCGAAGGAAGTCCTGGAAGCGATCCTCGGGCTTCTGGAGTGTGGTCAACTTTTCGTTTCCACACCGAGAAGCTTAGACTTCCATTCATCGATTGTTTTGTTCAGGATAGAATAGAGCACGCGTTCTTCGTATGTGAGTCCTGAGATTAGTTCTTCAGATGGAGTTGGTGACGCGGCCAGCGAGACTATCTTTCGAATTCTACAGTTCACAATATCTCGGACGAGGCTTTCAGTTCTCTCAAGCTCTCGCAACTTCACCTGATCCTGCTTGCTGAGTTCTTGAAGCCCAGCCATGTGCCTTCTCAGCATGCAGTAGAAGTTTGGTTGGAGCGATGGAATCTGTCTTGATGCCGGAATCGTCTCGCGCCAATGAATCTTGGAAAGGGAATTGTAATTGAGGACATCTTCCTCTCTGAATCGTGCAAATCCGAGCTGCACGAGCTCTCTCGCGGTCCAATAAGAAATTTCGATCTCCTGTCCAACTTTGACTGATGACAGCTTTGTTAGTCTCGCTGTCGATTCAGGAATCTCACGAGTTAACACAACCCTGATCTGCGAATTTTCAAAATCGAAGTCTATGTCCTCAACTGTCATCAGTGCTTCCGTCAAGAATAAACCACCAACTCCCAACCGCCCCCCTGACAACGATTTAAAGGATTTATCGAGTTATCCATTCTAAACAGTCGAGATTTCCTATGGAGAGTTCGACGTGACAGGAGAGGCGAGTGAAACTATCTGAGGTTGCTACGTAAGCGGTTTCGCAATTCGAAAGTTACGGGCCAAGGCTTTTCAAGGACGCAGACACCTTGACCTGCACTGGAAATCAAAAGAGCAATTGACTGGAGCGCGCATTTCGATTGAGTCAAAGCGGACTAATGTGGATCGAAAAGTATCGCCCCAAGACTCTTGAAGACGTTGTGAATCAAAAGGAACCGGTTGAGGGAATCAAAGCGCTTCTGAGGACACCGTCCACGATGCCGCATCTACTCTTGTCAGGGCCCCCAGGAACTGGGAAGAGTACTGTGGCGCTTTGTATCGCTCGCCAACTCATGGGTGAGCATTTTCGGAACCTCGTCTTGGAACTTAATGCCTCAGATGAACGTGGGATAGGGGTCGTTCGCGAAAGGATAAAGGGTTTCTCACAAGTAATCCAATCTACGCCTTCGGGTGTTCAGTTCGGCCTGGTTATTCTCGATGAATCGGATGAAATGACCAAGGACGCTCAGACGGCGTTGCGAAGGATTATGGAGACTTCTTCGAGAACCTGTCGTTTCATACTGATCTGTAACTATCAGAGCGGAATAATCGAGCCTATTCAAAGCCGATGCTCTGTCTTCCGATTCAGATATCTTGAGGAGAAAGATGCTGCCGAATACTTGACGCGGATATGCAAGGCCGAAAATGTAGATGCAGATCCCAAAGCAATCGCCCGAATCTACGAAATGTCTGGTGGTGATCTCCGCGGTGCCATAAACTACTTACAGGTGGCCGCGATTCGGTCAGAGGGCGGAAAACTTGACCTCCCAACTGTTAACAAGGTCTTACCTGCTGCTGAAAATGAACTGATCCGGGATATGCTCCTGTTGGCGCTTCAAGGGGATTTCATCAAGTCGCGCGATGTCATGTATGAGCTGATGGGCAAGCACGGTCTGAGCGGAAGGGAGATTGTGAGAGGAGCAAATCGTGAGGCTAGTCGTATTCCTGATCTTAGCAACGAAAAACGTGTAGATGTTATTCGTGCTCTTGGTGAGTGCGATTTCAGGTTGACGCAGGGAGCTAACGAGGACATTCAGATCAGTGCCATGCTTGCGCAGTTAAGCCTGACTGGAAGAAAGTAGATTTCGTATGGCTCAGACGGTCGCTTGGGCGGAGAAATACCGTCCCACAACTGTTGCAATGCTTGTCGGGAATGAGGAAGCAATCGGTAAATTCATTGACTGGCTGAAGCAATGGACGAGCAAACGAAAGCCTGCCAAACCCGCATGCCTCTTGGTAGGGCCGCCAGGTGTGGGGAAAACTACGCTTGCAAGAGTTGCAGGAAACAACCTGCACTTCCGCATCCTCGAGATGAATGCGAGCGACGTTCGGACTGAGAAGGCCATCGAGGCTGTGCTTGGCCCCTCGCGAGTATCAGCGGCACTAGACAGCTTTTCCAGTGATGTTCGCGGAAATCTTATCCTCATAGACGAGGTCGACGGCGTCTTCGGGCGCGAAGACCGGGGTGGGCTCGGTGCGATATTGTCGATTGTCGAGGAATCGCCGGTTCCTATTGTCCTTACTGCAAACAATGTTGAGAATGACCGTTTCGTGGACCTTATGAAAGCCTGCTTCGTGGTCCCGCTAGTCGAGATTCGACCGCGACTCCTTGTTTCACTAATGAGTTACATTCTCTCTCAAGAAAACAAAGCTTTGGCGTCCAAGATCGTCAGGGAGATTGCGCGCACAACCCACGGCGACATTCGCTCCGCGATCAATGATCTGCAAGGCGCGGTGGCTGTGGGATTCAGAGAAGCGCGTTCAAGGCGCACTCACGACTTGACTGAGAAAGATACTCTGAAGGGGTTGTTCGGTTCTCCTGATGTGGGACGCGCTCGGCGTGCCTTGAATGAGAGTGAGATTCCGCTTTACCGGGATCAGCTGCTCCTCCTTCTCCATGACATCCTGCCCTATGTGTTCACGTCGCCTGGAAACCTTGCGAAGGCATACGATACGCTTTCTCGAGTTGACATGGGTTACGGACGGATAGGTGCAAGTCGCTCGCGTGGCATGATGCCGCCGCCATTCAACTTGCCGCGTCGGGACACTGTTCCCGACTGGAGCATCTTGCCCTTCGTTCTCAACGAGTTGGCCACGGTCGGAGCGCAAACAGCTGAAAATGACATCGAACATGTCATTCAAGTCGCCCCGAGACCATCACAGAAGATTCCGGAACGCTACCAGTACAGACTATGGCAGATGGACCGGCTTTGCCGCAGAATCGCCAGAGCGCTGCATGTGTCAAAACGTACAGCGCTCTCTGACATTATTCCATTCCTAGTTACTGCCTTCCAGATCGACGAGGAGAAGGGACGGGAGATTGCACTCAACCTCGACCTCGAAGAACAGGACATCGCGTTCCTAGTTTCCGAGTCGAAAACCGCGCCTATGCCTAAGGGACCTGGAGAGGTCTTGGACCCTGCGGGCTTCAAGTTGCCATACATGGGCAAGGACAAGTTCATCCAACTCATGCGGGCAGGCCTCAGCTATGATCGAAAAGCCGGGAAGTTTGTGGTTAGACGGTTGGATAACTTAGATTCTGTCGAAGAGAGAGTCTCCCAGATTATTTCAAAGCCTGTGAAGTTCAAGCGGGCTGAGCAGAGCGTCGTTGAAACTGAGGAAGGCCAGATCACGAAGGAGTGTTTCGTCGATTCAAAGCTTGTCGCGTGTTCGAAGTGCGAGTTTGTTGATGACTGCCCCACACAGGCCATTAGCACACTCAAGTTCTGCATTTGCGATGAAACCCTTGCAGATCCGGGCAGCTATGAGAAGTACATAGGCAAGAGGACTCCCGCTGCACAGGCAGCACCGCAGCCCCGGAAGCGAGCCACGCGGCGCAAGAAAAGCTGAGCCGCTAGTGTTCTTTGGCGACGCGGATCAGGTGACCTAGTTCAAGTAGGATCAGGTTTTCCATTGCCGTCTGAACAGCGTCTGGGGAACCTGGCAGACAGAAAACCGGTTTATCTTTGACTAATCCTGCAAGGGCACGACTCAACATTGCTGGTGATCCGATTCTGTCGTAGCTCAGTTTTCTGAATAGTTCTCCAAATCCAGGAATTTGCTTCGTGATTATTGGCTCGACACTTTCGAATGTAACGTCTCTTGGGGATAGGCCTGTCCCACCAGTAATTATCAATGCATCGACCTGCTTTCCTGCGAGCGCATTTTTGACCGTCCTCCGTATCATGACTTTCGAGTCGTCGATCAGCTTGCGGCCTTGGACTTGGTGACCGGCATCGGTAGCTAGCTTCTCAATGATGTCGCCGGATTGGTCTTTTGGGGTTTCTCCAGATTTCGATTGGTTATACTTGGACGTGCTGCAGGTTATGATGAATAGTCCGACAGATTTCGGTGACGTCGACTTGTGGTGTTCTGCTACTCTGCTCATTTATCGTCGCTTGACCTTCTTCTTCACTCTTAGGTGGGTTATGGCCGTGGTAGGGTATTGGCCGGTTGCGTCTTTCTCGTATTGCTTGACCATGTCCCAGATGGTGAGGAGGTAGGTTGACGCCGCCGTGAGTGCCTCCATCTCAACGCCGGTCTTGGCGTGACCTTTCACGTACGATTCAACTCTGAGCGTATCTTTGTCAAAGGAATGCTCGTTGCGAACAGCCGTTATTGGGATGGAGTGACAGAAGGGCAGTATTCGCGGTGTGCTCTTTGCAGCCATCAGTGCAGCAATTTCCGCGGCAGCAATCGCGTCACCCTTCTCTAACCTTCCAGTCTTGAGGCGTGTGATGGTTGTAGGTTTCAATTTGATCTCGCCGACCGCTGTAGCCTCTCTAACGATAACGTCTTTGGATGTGATATCGACCATCGAGAAACGGCGCATCCGCAATTAACCCTCTAGCATGTTGCTAGGATCTGTGGGAAATTAGCTGTTGTGCTAGGATGTGCTCAGGTCAGCGTGTTTGTGGTCGTTTCTTTCGTGAGGCCGCTAACGGCGTCTCTAACTGTTCACGCATGGTTGAGGCGGGTATGTTCTGGAGTCCCAGCAGCGTAGTTTTCCCGCGAACGCCTTCACCTGATTTTGAGGCCGTTATCACGCCTATTGCGCTTAAGCTGTGAGCGTATTTCCAGACCTGAGTATGATGCCTCGGATGGTCGTTGAATTCCTCGCAAACTGCCTTGTACTCGCGTTCCACGGCGCCTATGGTGGCGTAGGCTTCCTGTGATTCTTCGAGAACCCTCGCCAAGGCAAGGAGAAGGTATTTTTCGTGGGGGGATAGGGCCGCTATGTATTCACCGCGTAACATTGGGTAGACGCTTCCAACGGCTTTTCTGACGTGATCGGTGGAAACACGCTTTGCGTTTTCTCCGTCCGCGTACTTTCCAGCACGCCAGAGGAGTTCGATGGAGTATCGTGCGTCACCGCTCTGTCCTCCTATGTCCGCTACGAGTTGAAGGGCCTCATCTTGCATGGCGTTCTCTTTGAAGGCTAGCTGCACTCGATCTTTGAGGATGTCAATGAGTTGACGCGAGCTATACTTGTCGAGTTTAACGATATTCCGCTGGAGAGTGCCGGTTGTGCTCCTGTCGAGTTTTTGGAGGTATTCGAGTTCACGGAGGATGAATATGACTGAAAGCCGTATCGGTTTGCCGACTCGTTCTTCTTGGATACGGGTTAGGTTGTAGATCGGAGTCGATTCCTCTATTCTGATGAGGTGTTCAACTTCATCGAGTGCGAGGATGAGGTGCATGTTCTTGTCGTCGAGCATGTCCATGAGTGTGTGTAGGAGTTCTTCAGGTGCGAAGCCGCGTTTTGGAAATTCAGGTTCGAACTGCGTCAGGACGCGCTTTATGATCATGAAGAGGCTGCCTTTGGCTTCGCGGCAGTTCACGTGGACATACTGAAGGTTGACCTTGCGACTTTTCGCAGCTCTCACCAGATCCGTCCCGAAACGTTGGGCTAGGACTGTTTTGCCAGTTCCAACGTCCCCCGTGATCAGAACGCGTTGACTGGTGGAGAATGGGGTCTCAAGGGAGAAACGGAAGAGTTGAGTGAGGAAACGCATCTGTTCATCGCGGTGAGGAAGCGTGGCGGGTATGTATTCTAGGGAGAGGGGCGCTTCGTCTTTGAAGACTGTGGGCCTCGCTAAGGTTTCCTTCACTATGTCTGAGGACAATTGAACGAGAGCCCCTACTCTCGGCATGGTCTAGACTGCTCCAATCTTATGTGCTTTTGTTGCCCTATGCGATAAAAACCAGAGACCCAAGTGAAACTGATTGACGGTTCTGTTAACTTATTGGCGCTTGGGCCTTTGGGTTAACTCGCTCCCATCGACTTTCAGGATTACCCGCTCTGTGTTGTGGGGGTTCCTGTACCATTGCTTCAGTTGGGAGCGCGGTTGGCGCGAACCTCACGCCTCTCGCTAGGATATTCCTAGCGGCGTTCACGTTGGTCGGTGTCTTTCTATGATCTTGTACAGTTCATCACGCTCCAAAGGACCGATTTCCAGTTCTTTTCCACCTCTCGTGACCAGTCTTCTTCCTCTTCGGAGACCGGTGAATGTGCCGATGACATGGGCGTCGATTCCATTTCTTCTGAGATTGCGCACAATTCGACCGCTCCTTCGTTTATCGGCTGCGATCAGTAGACAACCTGAACTCATAAGTCGCAGCGGGTTCAGGCCAAGGACTGAACATATGCGCCTTGTCTCGGGCTTGACTGGGATTGCCAACTCGTGTATGTGGAATCCGACTTTGGAAGCCTCAGCCAGTTCCCAAACGCCTTGCAGCAAGCCTCCCTCAGTGGGATCATGCATTGCTCGCACTCCTCCGGATTTCACGGCGATCATCGCGTCGTCGACCACGCTAATGAGCCGGTTCATTTTCTGGGCTCGAAGGAGCATTTGCCGAGAGACTTTTCTGCGGAGTCTCTTGGTGAAATCTGATGCTAGCACGGTTGTTCCTTCGATGCCTGCTGCTTTCGTCATGATAACTTGGTCACCTACTCGGGCTCCGCTGGAGGTCACGAACGCGTTCCTTTTGACTAGACCAACCATATAGCCGATTACGATTGGGCGCTTGAGACTCGGTGTTACTTCTGAGTGTCCGCCCACAACAGCCGCTCCAACTTGTTTTGCGGCTCTATCAACCTGTTTCATTATGATGTCAACGAGTGCGGCATTAGATTTCTCTGGAAGAAGCAAGTCGCAGAGGAACCAGCGAGGCCGGGCGCCTCTGCAGGCTATGTCGTTGGCGTTGATGTGAACCGCGAACCATCCAATGTCAGAGCTCGTCCCTGTGACGGGATCGGTTTTCAGAACCAGGACATATTTGCCGAAGGAGATGAGCGCGGCGTCTTCGCCGATCGATGACCTCAGGATTACGGATGGGTCTTTTGAACCTCCATAGCGAAAGACGTTCCTGACTAGGATATCGGATGGGATTTTCCCAGTCCTGAATGGGCGCATGGTGTGCTCAATTCTA
>MEMY01000088.1:11831-12994 GCA_001768965.1 archaeon RBG_16_50_20
GGTCAAACAGAAATCCTGGAACTCTGGTGTCAACGGATGATTAAGTCGATACTTGATGTTGCCGTGGTTGTTTCCAACTCCAACAAAGCAGTTGAATGGTACAAAGAGAAACTTGGGTTTGAAATTCGCAGTCAAGAGGGGCATTGGGTTACCGTTGCTCCGAAAGGCTCTGATGTTGTTTTTCATCTTTGTGAGACAACCCCCCTCGAACAGGGAAATACTGGGATAGGATTACAGGTCGACGACTTGGACAAAGTGTATGAGGAATTGAGCGGCAAGGGCGTTGAGTTTACACAGAAACCCAAGAAAACCGATTGGGGGACTTTCGCGAAGTTCAAGGACCTCGACGGAAATGAATTCTGGCTGTTCCCGGAATAGATCGTGATGTCGACAAGTTCACAGGATAATCCTAAGACAGTTGTTCAACAAATCATTCAATCTATAGTTGATCGCCTGCAAAGTACCGCGACGGTCAAAACGGTGTTCGGAGAACCGATCGAGACGAAGGGCAAGGTGATCGTTCCCGTTGCCAAGGTAGCCTACGGCTTCGGGTCGGGCTCGGGAGGAGGAAAGAGAGCCGGCACGGAAGATGAGCGGGCTGGCGCGGGGGCTGGCGGAGGCGTGATGGTCAGACCTGCAGGAGTTCTGGAGATAACCCAAGAGGAAACCCGATTTATCCCGATGGGTGGGCGTGGAAAATTGCTGGGGGCACTTTTGCTCGGCCTGTGCATAGGGATGTTTATGGCAGGAGCATGTTGCAAGCGCGCACGGAGGAGCAAGTCCGAATAGTTCGCTATACGCGCTATCCTTCTAGAGAAATCGTAATTCCCTGTTTCAGTCTGAGGTAGAACCCTGAAATAGCTGAGGGATTCGCCCAGTGACAAAACAGCTCAAACGGATGGCCAGTGCAGCAGGTTCCGTTTAGGGTCGTTAGCCCAAAAGGATCTCAGAGATCGCAGACTGGTCAAACACAATGACGCTGTTTATGATTGCGGGCTCCCGCACTCAAGAAACGTAGTCCGTTAGGGATACGTATCCTAGCAGGGGCTTGCGCATCCACCAACTGTATGCCCTGTTTTTGGGCGGTCCTAGTTTAGCGGTTGAAGCGTTATTGTGGCCTTCGGGCTCGGATTGCTCTGAGTGGTTGCGGTTTGCTCAGAGTT
>MEMY01000088.1:13029-14093 GCA_001768965.1 archaeon RBG_16_50_20
TCCAATTCCCATTTTTCGCCAAGCTGGTTGGCGTGAACATATGAGCTCGTCTCGGTAGGCTATTTTGGAACACAAACATACGATTTCAAAAGTGAGTAGAAACTTGTAGTTTTGTTTGAATATTTGAGTTTGGTTGTCTCCACGGCGAGTGGATAAGTTTCTAAAAACGTTGTTTAGTCCGGGGGAGTTACGTAATGTCGTTGAGTGTTAAACACGCTAGTTAGTGATCAGTGGGCCTTCAGCGTTTGTGCCCCGGCCGAGGAAACAACAAGTAACGTGGATTGCTCACTTGCTCGGGTTGCTCCAAGTGGTTGTGGTTCGCTCAGAGTTGGATGAATCCTTGCCATATGTTGTTGCCCGGGGCGGTGTATCCCCCAGTATTGTTTGTTTCGGGCACCTATGGAGGTGGAGCCAAAGGTACGTAAGCCATCAGGCGTAGTTGTTGAAGATGAAGAGAGGTCTGATAATTGGACGCATAAACAACATCTCTCCGAGGACATGGACCACTATCGCGAACAAAACCCAAGTGAAAAGAACAACGCCCACTGTGTTAGTTGGTGCTATGTTGAACTTTGAGGCGGTCAACGTTAACTGCTGATTCCAGTCTGGGAACGTCAACAAACCCAAAGCCAACGTAAGTGACCCATATGTCTTGCAACCAAACACGAAATATCCTTTGGTAAACCGATATACGGTAAGCATGATGCCGAAAATCAAGTAAACAACCAAAAGCGCCAAAACTTTTTGCTGGAGGTCTATTGTCATGAGCACAACAGGGTTACCGCCGAGAAGTTGGTCGGGATTGCAGGATAACTTGCGCTAGTAGTTCTGCGCACTACGAAGCTTCTAGCACTATTTGGTGCACAAGACAAGTTTCTTGGATACGAATCGCTTCCCGGCACCTCTAGGCATATCCACAATTGCGAGACGAGCATACGTTACCGAAAATAATAATAATAATAATAATGACCCCTTGCAAAAGAGGGTCTTGATGTCTTCCGACGCAGTTCCTACGGGAACGGCTGAGTTGGATACGCTTCTCGGTGGTGGTTTTCCTCCACGCA
>MEMY01000089.1 GCA_001768965.1 archaeon RBG_16_50_20
TGTTCGTGTACGAAGGGGGCACTTCGCCTCCTCCGTTATTTTCAGATTTCGATGAAAGGTGGCTGCAGAATGTTCTGCAATATCGCTGTGTAGGAATACACTTGCTCCACTAAGTCGAATTCTTGAACTGCACTTCTTTTCAGGGGCGGGAACTATGGCGTTCTCTTAAGTAGCATCATAGAAACTCCCCGCTTGAGGTTCGTCTGACCGTGAAAGCCCAGCAGTGGGTTTCAGAGCAGACAACCTCGACTATACTCGCTTGGCAACCACAACTGAAAAAGATCATAGAATCATCCTCATTGACCAGGAAGATTGCACTAGTTGGAATGGGCCACCCGCTCCGAAGCGACGACTACGCGGGCAGCTACATTGTGAAGAAAACAATCACACGCGCAAAGAGCAAACGCTCAGACAGAATTCTACTGTTCGACGGCGAAGACAACGTAGAGAATTTGATCACAAGAATCGCTCAACTTGAACCTGAGCATGTTATCTTCATCGATGCTTGCGAGATGAAAGAGGAGCCAGGCGAAACGAAGTTGATCTCCGTGACTCAGACAAGTTATCCTTTTTTTACCACACATGGTGTCCCGCTCAAGCTACTTGCTCAACAACTCTTGCCCAAAAGCAGCGTTTGGATTCTGGCTATTCAACCCGCGAGTACCGATTTCGGTGAGCAGCTGTCAAAGGAAATTTGTGCTATAGCCGATTCCATTTCAAATTTCTTAGTGAAGCTTCTCGAGGAGAGGGGGCAATGAATTGGTAGTTAGTCTAGACCTCGTAGTTGTGATATGGTCGGTTATACTGTTCGTTCTTGCCTTCTACTTTGCGGTCGGAAGACTGGGGAAGGTCAGCACGGGGAAAGGTACGAAGTTTGACGCTTTCTCAGGTGGAGAGGAACTACCACCCGAGCGCGGCAAATATCATTCTGAATTGTTCGTGTATGCGGCACTCTTCGTCGCTTTCGAGGTAGTTGGACTGCTGCTTGCTAGTTCGATTGCAGCGAGAGGCTTGTTATGGCCGCTGTTGTTCACTCTGGCCGGCGGCTTCTCGTTGTTTGTTCTGATGGTTTGGTTCGTTGGAACTGGAGGTGCAGAGCTTGCTTGAGAGATTGGCAACATGGTCAAGGAAGCGCTCTCCGTGGGTTTTCCATATCAACGCATCCTCCTGCAACGGTTGTGACATTGAACTCGTCGCAAGTCTCACACCTCTCTATGACATTGAAAGGTTCGGAGCGATCCTGGTTCCGAGTCCTAGACATGCGGACGTTCTAATTGTCACGGGCACCGTCAACGCCCAAACCAAGGACAGGTTGAGGCGGGTATACGAGCAGGTGCCCGAACCAAAGCACGTGATAGCACTTGGAGCTTGCGCGGCAGCAGGGGGCGTTTTCAAAGGCTGCTACAACGTGGGCCAGGGAGTTCAGGACGTAATACCGGTTGACATGTTCATTCCAGGTTGTCCGCCTAGACCCGAGGCCATCATGTACGGCGTATTGAAACTGCTGGGTGAAGTGAAATGAGCGAAGTTCTCCTCCAACAAATCGAAAGACTCGCAGCAGACGCCAAAACGAAGAGCACGCAGCTTCACAAAGGCGAAACAATGATTGAGATCGAACAAAGTCAACTAAAGAACTTCATCACACGTCTTGTGAATCAAATTAAGATTCGCCACCTCTCAACGATCACAGGCCTAGATCTCGGTCAGAACATCGGAATTATCTATCACTTTTGGCGCGACAGAAACACCATTCACCTGAAGACATTCGTGCCCAAGACCAAGCCTACTACTGTTTCGATCGTGGACATTATCCCCGGAGCGATTCTGTACGAGATGGAAATTCATGACATGCTCGGGGTTATGTTCGTGGGCAATCCCTGGATGGACAAGAAACTACTACTGCCTGATAACTGGCCTGACGACCTCCCGCCACCACTGCTCAAGAATGTTAAGCCGGCCGATATTCGAAAACGATTGGGATTGGAGGTTGAGAAGAAATGACTGAAGACAAACCACCTAGAAAAGAAGAATCAGCAGGCCTGATGAAATACTCAGCGGAGAACCTCGTGCCCTTCGGACCAATACATCCAGCCTTGAAAGAACCTGAATACTTCAAATTGGTTCTTGAAGGCGAGAAGATCGTCGAAGTCATTCCAAGAATCGGCTACGTCCACCGAGGACTAGAGAAGGCTGCTGAGTCACGGCCATGGGTTCAGAACATGTACATGTTCGAGAGAACCTGCGGAATCTGCAGCTTCGTACACAGCCTGACATACGGACAAGCGGTTGAAGGCCTGACAATATACGAGATCCCGCGCCGAGCAAAGTTCATCCGAACAATCATCGCGGAACTCGAACGAATCCACAGCCACCTGCTCTGGGTTGGATTGATGGGACACTGGGCAGGATTCGAAACGCTCTTCATGTGGGTCTGGCGCGACCGTGAAGTCGTCCTCGACCTCGTAGAGGCAATTTCGGGTAACCGCATTCACAAGTCAATGAATGCCTTCTGCGGTGTAAGGCGTGACATGCCGGAAGGCATGGAAGACCGCATCGTCGAGAGAATGAAATTCCTCGTTGACCGAGCCAACTACTACAAGGGGATTGTAGACACTGAAGAGACGATGCTTGAGAGAACAGAGGACATTGGCAGGGTAAGCGCGGAAACTGCTGAGAAGTTGTGCGCTGTTGGTCCCATGGCTCGTTACGTGGGACTGAGGCGAGATATTCGACTCAACGATCCCTATGCGGCATACGACGAGGTCCCATTCGACATCGTAACCAGCAAAGAAGGCGACGTACATGCACTGCTGAAGCTGCGACTTGACGAGATGATCGTCGCCGCCAACATGGTCAGCTATGCGGTGAAGCATTTGCCCGAAGGCCCTATCAGGATCAAGATACCGCCGGTCATTCCGGCGGGGGAGCACTCGTCGCACAGCGAAGCGCCTCGGGGAGAAATATTCTACTACGTGAAATCATCAGGCGGTCGAACACCGGACCGCGTAAAATCTCGACAACCCACCATGGCGAATCTGCCAACCGCGCTCGAGATTTTGAAGGGACAGACGATCGCAGACGTCCCAGTCGTGCTGACAGCCATCGACCCTTGCTTCGGCTGCATGGATCGCATGTCGTTCCTCGACATCGAGTCGAACCGACAGTGGACATGGTCTGGTGAAGAGCTGAGACGGTACGGCATCAACTACTACTTCCCAGAGAGAATGAAGATGCGATGATCAACGAGATTCTCCAGGCCATAATCTTCCCGGGCGTACTCTTCACCATCGCCATGGGCTTCCTGTTCGATTGGCTTGACAGAAAGACCGCTGCAAGAATGCAGGGCAGAATTGGTCCGAAGATCACAGGACCCTCAGGCATACTTCAACCCTTGGCGGACTTCCTGAAACTCTTGTTCAAAGAAGAAATAATTCCTTCTCATGCGGACAGAGTGATCTTCCTGTTCGCGCCGGCCCTCTACTTTCTGGCGCCCTTGCTATCGATGCTTTTCATTCCAATAATTGGTCCGACGCCGCTTGCAGGTTTCGAATTCGACCTACTCGCCATCCTGTTCCTTCTAGCCTACGCGGCGTTCGTTGTGACGATTCTCAGTTATTCTTCCGCGAGCAGCTTCACGACAATCGCCACCGGAAGACTGGTCCTGCAGTACGTGAGCTACGAGATCCCCCTCGTCCTCGCAATAATCACTGCTGCACTCTACTCAAGGAGCCTCTCAGTCGAAGGAATCGTCGCGTCCCAGTCGACGCTTTGGAATATTCTCGTGATGCCGTTCGCATTCGGAGTCTACATAATCGCCCTAATGGCTGAACTTGAGAAGCCACCCTTTGACATTCCAAGTGCCAAGACCGAAATTGTGGCAGGTTGGCTTACTGAATTCTCGGGCCGCGCATTATCGTTCCTAAAACTGACGAAGGAAGTTGGCTACGTCTTCGGTTCCGCATTGGCGGTATCACTCTTTCTCGGTGGAGGCTTGGGTCCTGAAGTTGCTGCCGTACCACCTCCGGTTCTGTATTTCGTCTACTTCATGGTGAAACTCCTGCTGGTCGGTTTCCTGATTTTCGTTCTCAAGACCGCCCTTGCCCGAATCAAGATTGGACAGGCGACTGAATTGTTCTGGAAAATCCTAACCCCAGTTAGCCTGGCGCAGATTGCATTTGTTCTGGTTCTGATTCAAGGAGGAGTCCTAGTTGCCACGTAGGAGAGCAGGCGCAGCTATACCTGAAATGTTCCGCACGATGCTCGAGAAACCCAGCACCCGAGCCTACCCATATCAGAAAGTAGAACTGCCAGCGCGGTTCCGAGGGAAACTCGACATCGATCCGGAAAGGTGCACCGGCTGCCAAGTGTGTGCGATGGTCTGCCCAGCCGGAGTCATCACAATGATCGACATCGGCACCCGCAAGGTAGGCGACAAAGAGCTACCAGTAAAACGTCCAGTCTTCGAGTTGTCTACCTGCATCTTCTGCGGTGAATGCGTCGACAACTGCGCCTTCAAGGCACTGGAGATGACGAAACAGTTCGAGCTGGCGACACCCCACAAGGAGGACTTGACGATGAGGAAGGCGCTCACAAAGTGAGCTACGAGATAACTCTCGTTCTTGGCATAATGTTGGTCGGCGTCACATTTGTGGCTCTGCTAGTTCGCAAGCTAGTCTGGTCGCTGATCCTGCTCTTCTATTCGAGCATAGTCTTTGGAGCGTTACTCATAGCATACGGTGCAGCCTTTGCTGGTCTGTTTCACATCATAACCTTCGCTGGAGCCGTCTCGGTCCTATTCATGGTTATACTGATGATAGTTGGCGCCGAGGCGTGGGAATATCCAGACAAACTCGGAAAAGACAATTTGGTAGGAATGATTCTCGCGATTCTCGCCGCAATCCCTCTCGTGCTACTCGTCTCCAACTTCGAACCCTTCCCAGGAAGGATAACTGAACAAGTGCAACTGTCTGGTCTCACAGCTCAACCTGATGGAGCTCTTGGATTTCTGTGGCTCTTACGCTCATGGGATCTGCTCCTCGTCGTGATTTTGGTCGCCGCAGCAATGCTGGGCGTCATGAACCTGTTCTCTCGTGAAGGAGGCGTAGAGAAGTGAACGAACAACAATTACTCCAAGTCTTCGCAGCGCTTCTCTTCTTGTCTGGATTTGGCGCGATAGCGACCACGAAGAACCTCGTCAAGATGATTATGGGTTTTCAAGTGATGATCTGGGGCGCCAACCTAGCCCTGTTTGCTGGAGGCCTCGTCAACGGTCAAGTCACGTTCTTCTCAACATCTCTGGTCGTGATTTCGATCTCCATTGGAGCGAGCGTTGAGGCCCTAGCTCTCTCACTCGTCATCCTCGCCTATCGAAGATACGGGACTCTGAATCCATGGGAGATTAGGAGGCTAGCACATTGACCGGGCTCTACGCAGAATGGTTGGTTTGGGCTCTACCCTTCATCGCAATACCCGTCGTGCTGTTGCTTTCTCGCTTGCCGAAGGTTCGCGACTGGTTCGCTGCATCTGTCGTCGGTATCACATTCCTGCTTGCAGTGAGTTTACTGCTCGACGTTGAGACAGGTCAGACTATTGCTTCCTCAGTTTCATGGTTGTCTGCATATGGCTTCACAGTAACTGTTCATGTAGACGGCCTAGCAGCCTTCTTAGCTGTGGTAGTCAACTCACTCGGATTCTTGATCGTAGTATATTCTCAGGGCTACATGGGACACGAGAAAGGCCTTCCGAGATACTATTCGCTCGTGCTGCTCTTCATTGGCGCAATGACTGGACTCATTATCGCGGGTAACTTTCTACAGCTCTACATTTTCTGGGAGATCGTAGGCATCTGCTCTGCCTTCCTAATCGCCTTCTGGTACGATAAACCCGAGGCAGTTCGTGCTGGCCTCAAGGCTTTCCTGGTTACAAGAGTTGGCGACGCGGCGCTCTTGATCGGGTTCGTTTGGCTCTACGTGACTACTGGCACAATTGACTTCCAGAAACTAGGTACTCTCGCTATGCAGGGCGTGATTCCGCTCTCATTGCTCACGATGACTGGAATCCTGATTCTGGTTGGCGCAATGGGCAAGTCGGCGCAGGTTCCCTTGCACGTTTGGTTGCCCGACGCGATGGAAGGCCCAACAACTGTTAGCGCCTTGATCCACGCTGCAACAATGGTCAACGCGGGGGTGTACTTGGTCGCAAGGACCTATCCGATCTTCTCGCTCAGCCAAACTTGGTTGACCGCCGTTGGATGGGTCGGCGTGATCTCTGCTCTTTTGGCAGCCAGCATTGCAACGGTCACGATGGACATCAAACGCGTTCTAGCCTACTCCACGATCAGCCAGCTTGGACTGATGTTTGCAGCCGTAGGAACTGGCACGGCGGGTGGATGGGTCGCGTCTCAATTCCATCTCATGAGCCAAGGCTTCTTCAAGGCTCTAGGATTCTTGGCGGCGGGTTCGATTATTCACATGCTTGGAACACGAGACATGGCCGAGATGGGAGGATTGCGCAAACGCATGCCCCTCACCTTCATCGCCTTCCTCTTCTCAACACTGGCTTTAGCAGGGATCCCACCATTCGTCGGATTCTGGAGCAAGGACTTAATCATCACCGAACTATTTTTGGCGAACCTGAACATCCAAGCCGTGCTCGTTCTAGTTGTGTCTGTGCTTACTTCATTCTACATGTTCCGCGTGCTCTTCAAGGTCTTCTTCGGGCCCGAGAGCAAAATGGCTCAAGACAAAGACTTGCGCGAAGCTCCGAAAATTATGACCATCCCGCTCATGATTCTAAGCGCATGCGTGCTTGTTCTCGGTTTCACAGAAGAATGGGCAGCTGGGCTGCTTGGCTTAGAGCATGCGCTTGTCTTCGAGCTGCCAATCATAGGAGCCTCGATCCTTGCAATTCTGGTCGGATTTGCGCCTTCATACTTCGCAGTCTACCAAGGAAGACCGAACCCACAAACATTCCTTCAAGAACACCCAGGCCTCGGTTCCCTGCGGAAAGCCATGCTCGCGGGATATGGATTCGATGCACTATACCTAGTCATGTTCGCAAGACCATTCTCACGCATATCCAACGGTGTACGGAGCATTCAGACTGGAATCCTCGCTAAGAACCTCTGGCCAATGCTCGCGGTACTACTTCTCCTAGCTCTCTGGATGATGATGAACCTATGACTTATGATTGGACTGTGCTACTGGCAACGTTCTTTCCGGGCTTCGTTGGAGCCTTCGCAATCCTCATCCTTGATCTGCTGGTCAAGAATAGAACGAACCATCGCTCCGCCGTAAGCGGAATTGCAGCGCTGATAACGTTCGCTTTCGTTGCATACAGCAATTGGCAACAAGCTGCACTCTTGTTGACCACAGGCAAGCCCATCGTGATTTCACTTGAGCCAAGTCTTCTGGCTACTACCTTCACGATAACACAGCTAGGAGTCTACATTTCGTCAATTGCGTTGCTGCTGTCGATCCTGATCAGCCTCTACTCGATTGCTTATCTCTCGAAGGAAGGTTCTTCGGCAATCTTCCAATCACTCACAGTCCTACTCTACTTGAGCATCTACGCCGTGACAGTCGCGGGCGACCTGCTAACCTTCTTCATCGGATGGGAGGGCATGAGCGTAGCCGCATACGGACTTGTTGCGTTCTACAAGCACAGCTGGGAAGCTATCGAAGCGACCATGAAGTATCTGCTGATGAGCGGGGTCGGAAGCCTGACCGCACTCTATGGCATCGCGCTGGTTTACGGCCTTACTGGGACGCTGAACATTGAAGCATTCGTCAAAGCTTTCACAACTCGAACCCCGATAGGAATCTTGACTGTCGTTCTGATTTTCATGGGATTCGGAGTTGAGGCAGCGGTGGCTCCATTGCACATGTGGCTGCCTGACGCTCATCCCGCAGCACCGAGCCCAATGAGTGCTCTGCTCTCTGGAATCATCATCGAGGTTGGAAGCTTCGCTTTCATTCGTTTGCTCGGCGGAATTCTGATCATACCCGCCTACGCCATCCTCGCTCAGCCGATTCTAGCTGTGGCCGCGGTCGCGACAATGTTCATCGGCAACCTCTCAGCCCTACAACAGGACGACTTGAAACGCCTTCTCGCCTACTCAAGCATCGCACAAGTCGGATACATCCTCCTCGGAATCGCGGCCCTGACTCCCAATGGTTTCTCAGCGAGCGTCTTTCATATCTGGAACCATGCCCTCCTCAAAGCGACCTTATTCCTTCTGGCAGGAGTAGTCACTTTCCTAATTGGAACAAGAAGCCTGACCGAAATGGCAGGATTGGGAAGGAGAAGTCCGATCCTAGCAGCGTTGTTCACACTCGGTGCGCTAGCGATGACTGGTGTCCCACCCTTCGGATTGTTCTGGAGCGAATTTCTAATCGTGCTCTCCAACTTGGCGGTAAAGTCACCGGTGTTGAACGCGGCTGTGGTGTTGATGCTTCTTAACCTGCTGATCTCGATCGCATACTACTTCCGAGTCATCCGCGTTGTCGCCTTTGCAAAACCGAGCACCGCATTGAATGGGGGTGGCCCCATTAAGATTCCGCTCATGCTTGTTATTCCCTGCTTCATACTGGTCGCATTAAGCTTGATTACGGGCCTCTATCCCAACCTATTCTATCAGCCCGCTGTGGATGCGATCAAGAGCATCCTTGGACTGTCTTCATGCGCATGTGGTGGATAACATGAGTCAAAAAGGAAGAGAACGAATAATACAAGACATTCAAACCGTCGACCAGGCCATCAAGGCCGAAAGAGACGTAGAATCCGGATATCATGGCGTAATTGAGGAGAACCTAAGCTACTGGCTCGCCGTAGAAGAAGACATTATCGACAGTTACTCAAGGCTCGTCAAGCAGACGAACAATAAGAAAATCAAAACTACTCTAACCAAAATGATTGAGGACTCGAAGAATCACGTACGGATCCTCACATCCATAAGGAAGAGTTTCATGAAAATCATGACCGACGAACAACGCCACGCAAAGATGCTGCAAGAGCTAGAAGAGGAATTTCGCAAATAGGCTTAGGAACACGTAGTGCGTTTCACGTGCTGGGGGTTAGCGCACCGCAGAGTGGAGTCTGGGACGCGAACCCTATGCTCTTAGTCGAGTCGTTGGCAAGCCGAGTGCTCATTGAACCTTTCGTCTACTAGCCCAAACAGCCAGCACGATTGCTATGATGGCGAGTATGATCCCACCGATAGCTAAGGTGGTCGCCATCACGACCTGACTGGAGATTTGTGAACCGATATTGTTGAGATCGCTACTCGTTCCATAGACATGGAGTACGATTACTTCGCCTACCATGCCCGCGATGTTCCCGTTCTCAACATTTGAGTGGTACTTGCAATAGTAGACATAGGTTCCTGGATCCTTGAATGTGTAGGTGAAGAGCTGGATTACTTAGGAGGTGTTTCTTGTCTCCAAATCTCCTCTTTCTTGGCTAGGAGTTCGAAGTTTTCGCCTATTCGCGGTTCCTTGGTCTCCTCTCTATCGGCGAATATGACGACCTTTAGGGCTTCCCAGTAGGGTTTGACTAGAAATCGATCGAAGAAGAGCATCTCATTCAGGAGGCCATTGTTGACAAGGGCACCCGCAGATTCCCAGAAAGCAGAAAGTCTGTCCAGATACATTGATCCTTCAGAGTTGTTCGGATAAATCTCCCTTATCTTGGTGATGTCAGAGATTTTTCGTGGAAAGAAAATACGCCAAAACCAGTGAAGAGCCCTCTGATTTGGCTCCATCAGTAGCATCTGCTCGAGTTGCAACAACAGCTGGGCGTCCTCTTTGGTGGGCTTGGACAATCTTCAACGCCGCCCACGGATAGATTTGAAGGACTATTAAGATTGCGAAAATAGAGTTGCCCATACGACGGAGTGTTCTAGATTGCCAATGTTTGCAACTCTCTGTTACCTTCGGAACAGAGACAAGGTACTGCTGCTTCACAAGGCCCGCGGGTTGTTTGGCGAGGGAAAATGGAATGCTCTTGAAGGCAAGTTGCGACTGGGCGAGAATCCATCCAATGGACCTGCGCGAGAGATTTTTGAAGAGACCGGACTCAGAGTGAGCCGGTTGATGTTCAATGGAATTCTGAATTTCTATCTCGGGGAGTCAAAAGAACTTGATCAGACGGTCTTCGCCTTCTCATGTCACATATTCAAGGGTAAGACTCGTCGCGGTATGGAGGGGAAACTCGGGTGGTTTCCCATCAGTCAGATCGCTTATGATGATATGTGGGAAGATGGTAGACTATGGCTTCCATTACTACTCGACGGAAGAAGCTTCATCGGAGACTTCTACTTCACAGACAAATATCAGAAACTCATAGACCACACGATTCACCAAACACAGAAACGAGATGTACAATAGCAACCGGCGATCGAACCACAGAGCCAACGAAGACGAAATCGCTTGCGACAAGCCCGAGATCGTTGAAGGGACTGCGTACCCTGCTCCTAAGGACCGTGAGACTGCGCGCAAGGAGCTGGATAGCTATATCCTGAACCTATTCCGGGAGAAGAAGGGTTTCCGGTGGGGAATCACCGAGAGAGGATCAAACAAGTTGATCGGTAGCTGCGGGTTCTATAATTGGGTGAAGGAAGAAGCAAGGAGCGCAGAGATCGGACATGACCTTAACCCAGCATACTGGGGAAAAGGCATCATGACCGAATCCCTTGAGACAATGATCCGGTTTGGTTTCGGGAGAATGAGCCTGAATCGAATTCAAGCTCTGATACCATCACATAATGACCGATCCATGAGACTCGTTCAGAGATTAGGGTTCAAGAAGGAAGGTGTACTGCGAGATCGGGCCTATTTCCAAGGAAGATACATTGACGATGTTTGTTTCTCTCTATTGCTGAGAGAATGGAGTAGCAGATGATCGGCTCGCACATTTGCGTGCTAGAAAACCTCTCATCGCAAGCCCGATTGGCATTGAACTAGTCAACTGCCCCAGCATTAGTCAAATACTTCGAGAACCCAGCCCACAAAATGGGACAGTTGCGTCAGACCTTGATTGCTCCCGCTAAAGGGAGCCTCAGAAAGAAAAGTGGGAGTTGAGATCACGCGTAAACTTCGCATAATCGTAGCATTCGCCCTAATCACCATTGGTCGGCAGCTTATTTGAATATTGAATTACAGCCGGAGTTGAACCAGAATCATGTCTTTGAAGCGCAGGCGAGTTGCTCCTTTTGTTTTCACTGTCTTGATCTTGACTGCATTTTCGTTTCCTCTGGGTGTGTTTGGGCCAACCGTCAAGGCCGCTGTGCTGTATGATTCTGGTGATCCAACTCCGGCGGAGCAGCTGGTATTGGAGTACGTTAACCGGGCTCGTTCTGATCCTGTCGCTGAGGGTCAGCGTTTGGGCATTGACATCCATGAGGGCCTGCCGGATCCGAGTCTTGTGGGTCCTCGGCCGCCGTTGGCCATGAGTAAAATCCTGCTTAACATTGCTCAGACACACAGCCAGAACATGTACAATCTGAACTATTTCTCCCACAATGACCCGAACGGCGACACACCGTTCGACCGCATGACACACGCAGGCTACGATTACTTGACCGCGGGTGAGAACATGGCTGGAGGTCTAGGTACAACTGCCGCGAAGCTAGAGGATTTGATTATGGTTGATGCGGGCACGCCGGGGCGTGGTCACCGCGTGAATCTTCTCGACCTGTTTAACCCCTACCCTTGCGGCAACCCTCTGTGCGTCTACTCCGAAGTCGGAATCGGATACTATGGGGCAGCATCTCCAAATGGTCTCGGTTTGAATAGTCTCCTCACGGAGGATTTTGGGGCCGCGGCCAGCGGACCGTTTCTCTTGGGCGTGGTTTACAATGATCTGAACAACAACAACTTCTACGATATCGGTGAAAGCATAGCTGGGGTAACGATCACACCCAGCAGCGGCGGTTACTACGCTGTCACATCATCATCCGGCGGCTACGCTATCCCAATTGACATGTCTGGCACGATCACGGTCACGGCTTCGGCTCCAGGATTTGGCCCGATCACCAAAACGGTCACACTAAATGGCGCGAACGTCAAACTGGACTTCACTGCCTCGGCGCAAACAAGTAGTACCACTTCAACCTCGGCACAAACAAGCATTACTTCAACCCTTATCATAACAAGTTCAACGGTTGTCACGACAAGTTCAACTCAGACAACGACCTCCGTTGTTAACCGTCCATCTATCGCGCTCAATCTTCTTTCAGCTTCGGCCGGGTCGACCGTTGATGTGACCGGTTCCGGTTTCTCCTCAGGTGATGCAACTTGCTTACTGTCCGGAAACGCAGTAGGTACGTCCAATTGTTCGATTTCCAGCGGAACGCTAGCTGCCTCGTTTGTGGTTGCAAACGTAGCGGTTGGTACTTACAGTGTTGGAGCTACTGGGAGCCCAGCTGGTGATTCTGCTTCGGCCATCTTCACAGTCAGCGCTTCCACAAGTCAAACAACGACTTCGACAAGCACTAGTACCACTCTGACTTCAACTCAGACAACCCAGATCGTCACTACTACATCATACACGACTGGTTCTTCGAGCTCGCAAGAAACGACTACAACGAACACTCAGACAAGTACTACAAATACTCCAATAACAATGCCAGACTTCTCTTTCTCAACCTCTTCCAACGCAATCAATCTAGCCCAATCCTCAACCGGAGACTTGATAGTATCTGTTCAATCAATCGGATCCTTCGATCAACAGGTCCACCTTGAAGCCATAGGCCTACCTCAAGGTGTGGAAATTTCCTTTTCTCCGGATCCAGTGAGTCCCTCCGAAGGTGGAACGATCAGCTCAACGGCCACTTTGATTGTGACCCGTTCTGTTCCAACAGGAATCTACCCGTTCACGCTAGTGGCCACGAGCGGCTCGGTTTCGAAACAGATTCCGCTATCACTTCGCGTCTCTGGGTGTCTTATAGCCACCGCAACTTTCGGTTCCGAATTGGCTCCTGAAGTCCAATTCCTACGAGATTTCCGAGATTATAAGATTCTGCAAACATTCGCAGGCACAAGTTTCATGGTCGCCTTCAACACCTGGTACTACTCATTCAGCCCCGGCGTGGCTCAATACGAGTCCATACACCCCGTTGTACGTAGTGCAGCGAAATTCATACTATATCCACTGATTTGGATACTGAAGTTCGGATCGGCTGTCTTCGATCTTGCGTCATTTAACCAAGAGGGGGCTGTGATTGTATCAGGCTTGAGTGTGAGCGCACTTCTCGGCGCCATCTACTTGGCTGGGCCGCTGGCAATCTTGCGACAAAGACTGCCAACCAAAACACGCCGCGCTGCTCGGAGGCTTGAAAAAGCGCTTTTCTTCGTTCTTGTTGGTTCTCTCTTCACCCTAATATTGTCAGAGGCGTTGAGATCTGAGATGCTGATGATGACCGTTGCGTCCATTGCGGTCTTAGCGACAGTGATGGCTTCAGCACTCTGGACGTCACATGCCATAACCGAGTTACACAGGCCAACGAAATAGAACGAGACTTCACAATGACACTGTCCAAGTCTTTCAAGTGGCTTGTCTGCTTCTTCTTAGGCCATAAGGAAGTCAAGGTCACGTTGACGTTGGGAAAGATCGTTCCCGAGAAGGTTGAAGCAATTAAGTGCGAACGGTGCAACCGAATCTTTGTTCCAATTCCCCAACTCGATAATGATGTAAACTCCAAAAAGTTTGAAATGTAGCTACATGCGTTTACTTCGCTCTGTTCAGTTCTGTCATTAGTCTGAGCATGTCCATTTCGTGCCAATGTTCCTTGATTTTGCCCTCTTGAAGATAGTAGATGTCTATGCCACTTGTCTCAATTCTTGTGCCAGTTGGTGGCATACCGAGGAAATCGCCACTGTGCATTCCGCTGAGTGTCCACCTGGCTACAACCTTGTTCCCTTCCGCAACAATATCCTCTAAACGATATTCTGTATCGGAGAACACGGTGAAGAAAAGCTGAATGTGACGTCGAACACCCTCGATGCCGACACTCTGATCTGGAGTTGGATTGTGTTCAACATAACTCTCTGAAACAAAATCACCAAGAAGTGAAAGGTTTCTTTCCTTCAGGACCTTCTCAAAGAAACGCTCAATGATTGTCTTGTTATCGTCAGCTCTCATGTTAGCAATTGCTCTTTCCTAAGGCTTCCATCGATTGGCGCAGCAATATGTAGCAGACATAGTGAGACCAAAAGATAAGAGAACTTCGCATCCTTATTGTCATTCCATGTCAGGCTCTAAGGAAGACAGGGAGCTCTGCGTGCTCAGCATCCTTCGCAAAGAAGACCCTGCTTCAACAAAACGAATCATCGAACTCGCCTCAACACCAGAATTCGAGAAATTGTGCCGCGATTGTAAGAGTGGCGTTGAAGTATACGAGACGGCGATGAAACTGCATCGGGCTGGTCTCATAACCCGAAAGCCTGGAGCTAGCGGTTTTATGTGGGGCTTAGTTGAAGCTTGAGTCCGTAGGCATATTTCTCCGTCTCGCCGTTCGATAACATAATAAAATGCGTGATACATTTCCAATTGGGGAGAGCGATATGGCCAAGAAACCGAAAAGCCGAAAATCTCGTCGCGCTAGATCGAGGAAGTTCGAGCCTGTACCAAAGGAGTTCCGCACTGTTACCCCCTATCTAGCTATCAAAGGGGCAGCGCAGGCGATAGAATGGTACGAGAAAGTCTTCGGCGCTAAGGAGTTCGAGGCAGAGCGTCAGATAACGCCTGAAGGGTAATTGATTCATGCCCGAAAGTGGCCATGCCACTCGACAACATGTTCTGGGGCGAACGATACGGCCAGCTCACCGACCCATTCGGACACTCCTGGTCACTGTCGATGCGGATACAAATGTCGGCTCAAGAAATGGGACAAAAGCGCCAGGAAGCCATGAAAATGTTCGAACAGGGCCAACACCCGTAAATCCACCTAGCCCGCATGTCCCTCTTAGGGAGAGAGCCGTAATACATCCCGGCGCTCAATCTGCTAGGTTTCATACGTGGATCTGAATACTGAACCGACTTTCCTCTTCATTTCCGAGCGCTCCTTGAAGTGATAGCATGAAGTTCTGCGAGAAATGTGGCTCGTACATGCGAGCAACCAAGAACGGTTTAGTCTGTTCCAAATGCGGGCACACAGTACAGGCAGAGGTAGCCGAAATCACGATCATAGAGCTCCATGCTCCTTCACCGATTGATGTGATTGACGAGTCCGAACACGATCACCCTAGAGTCAGTGAAAAATGCCCGAACTGTGATAACTCCGAAGCTTTCCGCAGCGTATCCATCAGTTCAGGAGAACATGCCGGAGTGCGACAGGAAAGATCGATAGAACGCTTTACTTGCGCGAAATGTGGTCATTCGTGGACCAGAGACTGAGAAGGATCCCCCAAAAAGAGTGTCTTTGGTCTAGTTACCAACCTATCTTTTGGCAAGAAGCATGTTAATGATCCGGAAGGTTAGTCCCCAAATCACGTGGCCGTCAAGAACGTACGAGTTAGCAGTGAGTTTGCCGCCTTCGAGTTTGACCTCACGCTTGGTCGCTTCGATCCGGGAGAGATCACGTACTGGAGTCCAAAAACTTTCAGCAACTTCTTCATTCAAGCGGATGGCCACATCTTTTCTAAGTTGGAACACGAACGGAGCGACAAGAACACGTGGCGTACGGGAATAAACTAACGGCAGAACACCAAGCACCTCATGCTCACCGAGTTGGATACCTACCTCTTCCGAGGTTTCTCGTATCGCCGCTTCGAGAAAAGTCCGATCGCTCGTCGACTTATGTCCCCCCGGAAACGCTATCTGTCCTGACCAAGGGTCGCCTTCACGTTCTGTTCTCCTAATTAGAAGTAGGGAACCGCCTTGGCGTCTTGGGTCGATAATTATAGTTACGGCTGCTTCGGGCCACTCATCCTTCTTAGATTCGAGCACTGAACTCACATGTCTGAGACGCTTTTTCAGTGACTCAATATCAAAGGCGCCAGTCACAGCCGTCCACTTTCGTTTAGTTTAGAGAGCCATTGCCCATTCTCGTGCAATAAATGCTCGCAGGAGAGCACGTTTTTCTTTGTTTCAATCGTTTAATTCGGACATATGTATAACGCCGCGGCCGTGAGTCGTATTGAAGCGGTGTGCTTGGGCTGCCCATGATCCTTTGATGATGAAGTATCATGACAAGGAATGGGGTTTTCCTGTTCATGAGGATGTGAAATTATTCGAGTTTCTCATTTTGGAGGGAGCACAGGCGGGACTCAGCTGGATGACTATTCTGAAGAAGCGGGAGAACTATCGAAACGCATTCGACTCCTTCAACCCGACAAAGATCGCAAGATACTCAAGCAAAGACGTGAAGCACCTACTTTCAGACATTGGCATCGTCCGGAACAGATTGAAAATCATGGCAACCATCACAAACGCACGAAAATTTCTAGAGGTCCAGAAGGAGTTTGGATCGTTTGACAGTTACATCTGGAAGTTCACGCAGGGTCGACCGATCAAACACAGATTCCGAACCCTCTCAGCTATTCCAGCCAAGTCCAAGGAATCCGATGCGATGAGCGGAGACCTGCAGAAGCGCGGTTTCAAGTTTGTCGGCTCAACAATATGCTACGCCTTTATGCAGGCCGTCGGAATCGTGAACGATCACACGGTCAACTGCTTCAGATACGGCCAAGTCTAGGGCCTCTTCCTTTAAGCTCAATGCGCGGTTTTGCGCACTGGTAATGCTGGTGAAGATTACAGTGCGCCAGCTCGATTAGCCGAGTGCCGCTTGTCTGATCCGTGACCCTCAGACATTGACGTTTGGGAATGAGAAGTTTAATCAAGGAACGACACGACATATGTGATAGTTTTGAGAAAAGCAACGAAACTGCTCTTCATTGAGTTTGCGATTGTGAGGAAGGCATGGAATTCCTCTTGAAGTCGGGTTTTGTTAAGAGCGTTCCAACTGACGGTGGTATGAAATACGAGATTACCGACACTGGCCTCAGATTCCTGGGAGACTATCAAGACCTGAAGCGAATTTTGGAATAAGAACCGACGCGCAAGATATGAGTTGAGAAAAGGCATTCGGAGGCGTGCCTGTACCTGAAATAAGCGCTCTCCCGTTCCCACGCGCGGTTCACATCCTTAGTCAAGTTTTATCTTGATGTCAAGCAACAATTCATGGTTCAACTAGAGCTGGAAGTGGGGGATTTGGCAGATCTGAACGACGGCTTGAACTGGATTGAGCGTTCCCGTGAAGGCATTGTGAAGTTCATGGTCGAGATGTTGAAGATCAAAGCCATCAATCCTGACGGCGGTGGAAAGGGGGAGTATGAACGTGCGCTCTGGATTCAGAAGTGGCTTGAGAAATCCGGATGCAAAGTCAATAGACATGACATCCCAGATACCCGCGTACCAGAAGGCGCCCGCGTTAACCTGACTTCGGTAATCGAAGGTCAGGAGAGTAGTCGTACACTCTGGTTTGCTGCTCATATGGACACGGTGCCTGAGGGAGCACGCGAACTTTGGGCCACGGACCCCTACGACCCTGCTGTCAAAGAAGGTAAGATATTCGCGCGAGGTTCAGAAGACAACGGACAGGCAATTGCCTCGACGCTATTCGCCTTCAAAGCTTTGAAGACGCTGGGTATCAAACCGCGCTTCAACATTGGAGTAACCTGCGTTTCGGACGAGGAGTCTGGCAGCAAATATGGCGTAATTCCGCTGTTAGAAAAGAACGTATTCAAGTCAGGAGACATGGCTGTCGTTCCTGACACGGGTTGCTCGGATGGTTCTGAGATTGAGATTGCAGAGAAAAGCATACTATGGTTGAGGATAACAACCAAAGGCAAGCAAGTTCACGGTAGCCTACCTAACAAAGGTTTGAACGCGCATAGGATTGGCATGAGGTTCGCTCTTGAACTCGACGAGCTCCTTCACAAGAAGTACTCAGCCACGGATCCACTCTTCGATCCTCCGCCATCAACCTTCGAACCAACAAAACACGAGTTGAACGTTGATAACATAAACACGGTTCCAGGCGTCGACATACAATACTTCGACTGCCGAGTTCTCCCACAATATCCACTAACAGAAGTGATGAAAGAAGTCGAAGCACTCAGGGCACAAGTCGAAAAGGAGACAGGTGCGAAAATCGAACTCACTCCTGTACAATTTGAAGAGAACACTTCACCCACACCCATGGACAGCGAAGTAGTTGTCAAATTGAAGACAGCGCTCAAGAAACTGCGAAACATAGATGGAAAGGCCGTTGGCATCGGAGGTGGGACGGTGGGACTATACTTCAGGCGTAAAGGCATTCACACAGCTGTCTGGTCAACACTTGACGACATGGCACATCAGCCCAACGAATACTGCAAAATCGACAACATCGTCAACGACGCGAAGGTACTGCTTCACATTGCTTTGAGCTGAGGCTTCAGCAAACAATACAGGCTAGCTAGGTGATTCTTGTTCCCGACGAACCTTGGAATCCTCTCTCGCTATTCGTAACTATCAATCCAGCGACCTAGAGTCATGTCACTCTCTCTGGAGAGAGCTAACTGAGTGGCATCGCCAAATCTACGAAGACCCGACGATCGGCGGCGATCATCCGGAAGATCAATTTGACAAACACCTAGCTGCTGTGGGGGCGAGTCAAATCTGGGTTGCAATCCGGGGTTCCCAGGTCCTGGGTCTTGTGGGCCTAATCCTGAGGGGGATTGAAGCCGAGGTTGAACCTATCGTAGTCAGTGAAACTCACCGAAGTGAAGGAATAGGATCACGGCTGATTGAGAGAGCAATCGCTGAGGCAGGCAAAAGCGGAGTTAGGGTTCTGACCATCAAACCAGTCGCACGAAACGTGAAGACTATTCAATTCCTGCAAGAGCATGGCTTCAAAAATGTTGGATTCATCGACCTATTCATGGATCTATCTCAGCGTCCTTGGAAATCGCACATCGAGCTCTTTGGGCGCGATTTTCAATTCTGATCGGTTTTTTCTGAGCGCGCACCGCAAAAGCGATCACAAAATTGCTAGGGAAAAGGATAATGGGATTCTTCTGCAGCCAGATTCTAATTGACTGCACCATGAGATCGGTTGCAGTCCAGTTAGCTACATTCGAGACGTATCAAACATGGCCGCGCCCAATATTGCACTAGACATCCGAATCGCCAGACCATCCGATGCCAAGCTTGTAGCTCGCCTGTGCAGACGTGCAGTTGGTCCCGGAGACTACGTGCTTCGAATCTTGAGTGAAACCATCGCTGACAGAGGACTCTTTCTGGTTTGGAGAAATGGCGAGCTCGTTGGGATGACCAATCTCGATAGATGCATCGATGGTGCCGGTTGGCTGAGCATGGCTCGCACAGACCCGAATTGGCGCCGCAAGGGAGTCACACTCTTCCTGCAACGACACGTCATTGCTCATGCACGGCGAAGAGGAATTCGGGCTCTGCGGCTGTGGACACTCTCTACGAACACCGTATCCATCAAAGCATGCATGAAGGGCGGATTCAAGCCAGTATGTGAATCAGCTCATGTGTCCTGTTCGATAGGAGCCAAGCGGAAACCTAGGCAACTTGCTCCGCTCAGTCTGAGAGCTACGAGTTCGCTGAAATTTGTCTTAGAATCGTCCTACCTTGTGAAAATGAACGGCTACTTCGCATACAAATGGTATTTCGTCAAGGCTAACAGAGAACTATTGGAGAAATTGCTTCGCAAAGGTGAATTGTACTGGGACGGCAAATCAGCTTTCATCCTAACGAAACCTGAGAGAAGCTTCGGAGTACCCTACAGTAGTGTCGCATTGCTGCATGGCCAAGTGGGACCCTCTCTCCGAAAAGTCAAGGAAGCGGCCAAAGGTTTTGGTCGAATCTGGTTAGGCCTGTATCTTCCCTACGACGTAAACTTGCTTAATGCGGCCAGGAGAACGGGCTTCAAGCGAGATCCGTGGGCCGAGCACTGCATAGTGTTCGAGAAAGAGACCTAGAGAAATTGCAGCCGAGAATCCCGGAGAGAGTTGCCTTCAATTCAATTTCTTGGGAGAGGAACAGTGAGGCAACCGTCCAACGCAACCAGAACCCTTGAGTTGTCTCCCTTCAGCTTGGTTGCGGCATCGAACGCGCTCTGGATGTCTTTGTACGGGGCAATCGATATGGCGTTTAGCGTTTCTGGTTGGAGGTTCGTCACTGCGAAAAGCTTGGCTCTTCTTTCAAGTTCCACCAGTTTCGCGGCTTTATGATATCCTAACCTGTAGCCTGCCTTAATTTTCTTCATAACATCGCCCCCGGCGGCCAAGAGGTCGTAGAATGTCCTAATGCCTATACCATCCGGGCAAGGGGAAACAAGAATCACGACCCCCTGGTCCTTCAACGCCAGTTTGACGTTCTCAATCGCCTTTTGCGCCTGGTATAGATCCAGATCCATCGGTGGCGTTGCCACAGCAATTACGACGTCAGCCTTGGACTCAACGGAAGCCACATAGGTCTCCTTTGCACGTTCAACCGCACCATTGAATGAATCGACAATATGTCCAGAGAGCGAGCAGCTGACCTGATGATCGCGATTCAATACAAGCTGAATTGAGAAGATGTCCTCATACCTGTCGAAGATTTCCAAGGCTTCCATGAAATCCTCATGAACCGGATTACCTTCGAGTTTGAGTATGCTGGAACTCTCATCCAATGCAAGAGAATGATTCATCTCGATTGATTTGTAGCCAGCCAAAGCTGGGAGAAGAAATTTCCTTCCACCCGTGAAACCCGCAAAGTAATGTGGCTCAACTGACCCGACAACTATTATGCCCTCTGCATGAAACAAGTGCTCGTTGAATTGTAACTCAGTGCCCCTGCTTGTGCGCCCCATAGACTTCAACTGGGAATTGTCTCTTGGATCATGAAAGATAACTCTTCCACCATAAGGCGGAACGGGCCCACCAAGCAGCGTTTCAAGCTCGCGCTCCGATGGAGCCCTATGAGTACCTGAAGCCACAATCGTGGTAACCTCCTTCCCTTTCAAGTCGAGAGCCCGCAGCACTGCTGCGGTGGGCGTCGGTCTGGTGTGGTCGTTTATGACGACAAGGATTTTGTGCCTTTTTGATAGG
>MEMY01000090.1:0-865 GCA_001768965.1 archaeon RBG_16_50_20
CGCTGAGGATGATGAACGAACAAACTCGACCAGTGCCAAGTCGACTTCTCCCAATATTGGACCAATTAGAATAAACTTGGCGTCTAGATAATCGTCCGGAATATGAACCGCTCTTATCCGTTCGGCTACGCCGAGCACATCAAGAGTCCGGTCCCCTTGGGCGTTATATACTAGATGGAAGCCGCCAGTCTCCCCGTCAGTCGAGTCCAATCGAACATCTATTCCATAGCTGTCCATGTCGTGGAGGGACTTTTTCCCAAAATCGCGCCCGATGGATCCGATAAGACCTACTTTGGTGAGACCGAGCCTCTTGGCTGCGAGACATGCATTTGTGCTGCATCCAGATAGCACTCTGCCCTCAGTCCTAGCCTGAGGAGTCACAATGATGTCGTAGACTGGGTTGCCAATACCCACGAGATCAAATGTCAATCTTGAGTCCCCGAGTTTGCTTAAACGTGTAACTGAGTCTCTGCACAACTGTCACGTGTGACAAAACCCCGACAAGTATAACGGCTCCGAGCAGGGCCCAGGAAAACAGACCCTGCAATATCGACCCCAGCAAGAGAAGAACTAGCTTCTCTTGTCTCTCAGCGATCCCAACACTACAACTCCGCAAACCCCCCACCGACTCGGCTTTCGCCCTGACAAAACTCGCCATCACCATTCCGAAAAGGCAGAAGATGACCCAGACCCAGTCGACGAAACCACCAAATCCAATGCCGACTAATATTGCGAACTCAGCATACCTGTCGAGCACGTGATCGTACACAGCTCCGAATCTGGTGGCTTTCCCCGTGGCTCGCGCAACAGCACCATCCAACATGTCAACGAAGCCTAACCCAACCAGCCCTAGAGCTCCCAGGAT
>MEMY01000090.1:974-27608 GCA_001768965.1 archaeon RBG_16_50_20
TGCATCGCCGCCTCGTACTTCTCTCTGAAACGTCCTAGCAATCTGACCAGCCACCGCTCATAACCGACCATTCCTAATGACCGTTTCGTGGTCCGTCCGTTTAGCCTGGCGCACCTGAAGCGAAAGTGGGGCGGGTGTTTCAAGGAGTGCGTGCTTTCGGGCCGTTGGAGAGTCTGGGAATAGGCTGAAACCAACTTTTTGAGTGACTCTCTTTATTCTGCTAGCGATTTCGATGGGGAAAGTGTCTAAGGGCCAGCAATGTAATGTGGTTGGGTGCACCGCTGCAGCGGTTAGATCCATTTCACCCGAGAAGGTGGCACACTCGGGTCTTAACATCGGTCCAGCGCGCAGGGCGTACCTATGCAAGAACCACTATAGAGAGTACAAGAAGCTCTCTCGTAAGGATCGACAAATCGATAAGTGGCGGTTCTCGGCATAAGCGCCGTTGATGTCCGCATATCGCCGTGAGATGCATCTTGCATGAGACTCTTGTTACTGCACTGCGAATACTTCGAGTACGCCGTTCGCGAACAAGCCGTCAAAAACCCAGAAAAGCTAGATGCTGCGAGTAAGGAGTGTAGGTTCGAGAACATACTCGTAGCCTTCTGCACAATTGAGAAAGAAGACGAACAGAACCCTGACGACGTAATTGAGAAGAGTGCGGAATCGATAGCAGGGGTTGCTGACTCAGTTCGAACAAGCCGTGTGCTCGTCTACCCATATGCCCACCTGTCAAGCAGCCTCGCCTCGCGTGACACGGCGATCTCAACTCTTGAGGGGCTGACGACCAGGTTGCGAGAGAGAGGATTCGAAATCCATCGAAGCCCGTTCGGCTACTATAAGAGTTTCAACCTGCGCTGCTTGGGTCATCCGCTGTCTGAACTCTCGAGAACAATAAGACCTGAACAAGCTAAGCCACCGGCAGCTACTATCAAGACATACTACAAGATACTCGCACTTGATGGCAAACTCTACGATCCTGAAGAGTATGTCTTCGGACCTGGTGAGAACGAGTTCAAGGTTCTTGTGGAAAAGGAAGCCCTAAAGAAAGGCCTACCAGGTGGGGAACCAAGATACCTAGAATATTGCCGGAAGTTTGGAATTGAGTGGGAGGGTTTCTCGGATCAGGGACACATGCGATACAGCCCGGAAGGCGTCATGATATTCGATCTCATCAGCGAATACTCATGGGACGCTGTCCTTGCCGCGGGGATTCCCATATTTCAGGTGAAAGGCACTAACATGTTCGATCTATCGGTCCCAGCTGTGAAAGAACATGCAGATCTGTTTGGCTCGCGACTCTATCGAATCGAATCCGAAAACAAGAGCTTTGTCATGAGATACGCCGCGTGTCACCAACAATTCGCTGCCGTCAGAAACTGGACACTAAGCTACAGGCAACTCCCCTTCGGAACTTTCGAAGTCGCTGACTCTTACAGATTGGAGCAGAGCGGTGAACTCTTGCTCTCCTTTCGAGTCAGGAAACTGCACATGCCGGATTGCCACATTTACTGTAGGAGTATGGACGATGCCAAGGTCGTTACGCTGAAGCTTCATGACAGAATCTACGAAGAAATACGGAAGCTGGGTAGGGACTACGTTTCAGTCTACAACATCACGCAAAGTTTCCTTGACTCCAACAAAGACTACGTCATGCAACTAGTGAAACGCGAGGGAAAACCAGCATTGCTGAACTTTGTCCCCGAGGGAATATACTACTGGGTTCTGAATATTGAGTATCACATAATTGACGAGCTAGAAAGACCGCGAGAGATCGCGACCTTCCAGATAGATATCGGGAATGCAAAACGGTTCGGAATTTCCTTCGTCGACGAGAAGGGTGGTAAGCAATTTCCGCCGATAATACATACGGCTGTCATCGGATCGATCGAGCGATACCTATTCACAGTTCTGGATCAGTGTGCTAGGATGGAGAGAGAAGGCGTGAAACCCTCCTTGCCGCTTTGGCTATCACCATCCCAAGTAAGGCTGATTCCGGTCAAACCAGAGTTCCTTGACTTCTCCATGACCCTCGCAGCGAAACTTGGAGAGTCACTCGTCAGAACCGACTTGGACGATAGGGATGAGACCGTTGACAAGCGCGTCCGCGACGCGGAGCTGAATTGGATACCCTACGTAGTTGTCATCGGAAAAAGAGAGACTACCACAGACCAGCTCGCGATCCGCCGACGCCGTGACGGGAAACAATATAACTCCAGTCTTGAGGACTTGCAGAAGGAGATCGCCGAGCTAACGAAAGGATATCCGCGCATGCCGCTAAGATTGCCAGAAATGCTCAGCAAGAGACCCGGCTACAAACAGCTATGATGACGCCTGAATTTTCTCAAAGCTTATATTCCCTTCGACGGCTAGATGCCGCTCGCCTGTGAGATCTCATGAGTAAGGATCAAGGCTACGGTTTTGCGATTTTCATACTTTCAGTAATAATCGCTATTGTATACCTCGCTGCCTTCTTCGCTCCTTTGATTGGACTGCCACCTCAGTGGCGAGACTGGGCCATCGGAATTCCCGTTCTTCTGTTCGTTCTCCTCGTTCTAGTGATTTCTGGATGGATAGGGTGGACAATGCTTACCACTCCTCCTCCGGCTCCTCTAGAACCTGAGACGATCAGTCCTTCACCGAAGAAAGAGAGCGAAAGGCGTTCATCGACCCGCTCGAGACGTCGAAGGAAGTAGCTCCTCCAGCGTGTCGACAAGTTCGGTCTTAGATCACGCTTTCTCTTGGATAGACTTCGATACCTTTCTCGGTTATTCTGTACGGTCTTGGCTGGCGGTCGATCTGTGTTTCACGCATCTTTTCCACTTGAATAATTCGTTCCATGGTTCGACCGGCGGCAATGGTTTGCATTAAGATAACTCCGTGAACAAGATACTCCTCTATCTGCACTATTCGGCCTTTGAGTCCAACTCGGTGAAGTTCTGACGACAGTAGACAGGTTGCGCCAGTCTCTGCGAGCGCCTCGACAAGGTCCAAGAGAGCTTTGCGTCGTTGACTTTCATCGGGATATTGGTAGAGCAATAGGGAAATTGGGTCGACGACAATTCGCTGAGCGTCAATTGCCTTGGCGCTGCTGCGGATGACTTCCAACAAGCTGATCAATGAAAAATCTTGCCTACCTATCGTGAGTTTTCCAATTCGCACCTCTCCTGGAATTGTTCGTATCGGGGAAGCGTCTACAAAGTTGAATTTGCCCGTCTTCTCTGCGCCTTCCAGTTCCCAGCCGAAGGCGCTCATCTCACGCCAATAGTGACCCTTGCCTTCCTCCATGCTCACAAAAAGACCGTTCTCGCCGAACTTTGCAATTCCATTAGCCAGATATTGCGTAGAGAGGATTGTCTTTCCTGCGCCTGGTTCCCCAAGAACTAATACAACACGACCTTGAGGGAAGCCTCCCCCAAGAATTTCATCAAGGCCAGGAATACCTGTAGGGGTCCTTGCCACGGTCTTCTTCAAATCAGATCAACCCAGACGGCCACAAAGTGGCATAAATGATTTCGGTACCGAGCATACAATGGCTTGTCAACATTGGACGTTAAATAGCTGCTCAATTTGGTCTAATCAGCGCAAGCGAACCGTATTCCGATTGAATGATTCACAGAGATAGGTATTTGGTTAATTGATTCTGACTTTTGAGATCAACCTATTCTTTCGCGAAAAGAGGTTGACAAAATGTGTCGCTGATTAAGTCAGATTCATTACTTTCCAGATTGCGAACTTCGAAGATTGGACAATCACTTCTGATTCTGGAGGAATGCACATCGACCAACGACATCGCAGCACAGATGGCAAATTCGGGGGCACCGCACGGTTTCACCGTGTTCGCAGAAAAGCAGACAAAAGGTAGGGGCAGACGTGGCAGGACATGGTTCTCTCCGGAAGGCGGCATTTGGGGGAGTGTCGTTTTGCGGCCCCCCCGCTCCTTTGAGCCTTTGGAGGGCATTCAATTAATTGGCGCTCTCGCAGTGGTTCAAGCAATCACAGTATTGCATGGAATCAAGACGTCAGTCAGATGGCCCAACGATGTGATGTTCAATAATCGAAAAGTGGCCGGAGCCTTGGTTGAGGCGAGATTCAAAGGCAATCTGTTGGAATATGCAATCCTCGGCTTGGGAGTCAACGTAAATTTCCCGTCTTCACTGCTCACTGGATTCGCTGGAAATGTCACAACCATCTCAGACGCAATTGGTCATTCGATCGACAGAACAGAGCTTGCATCTTACATTCTATATGAATTAGAACATATCTACGAAACTCTGTGCGCAGGGTCGTTCTCAGAGGTATTGCAATCGCTGCGACAGAACGACTGCTCTCAAGGAAGGAAATTGGCTATCGAATTTGAGAAAGAGGTGATCTCCGGGGTTTTTCATGACTACTTGACGCTTACTGTCGTGCAGATTATCGACGATCACGGAATGCGCAGAGACATTGAGGCTAGCTCCGCCGTTTCGGTCGCATACCGGGACGCTTGAAATAGACAAAAGCAGCGGTTGATGCCGCGATGATCGATATGCCGACAGCAATGGCCATGGCACCATTCTGCCTTTCGGGAAAACTGAGGGGATAATGTGTCACTGTGAAGTTCTCCACACCCAAAGTCGTTTCATGTGGATTTCGGATTAGCCAATCCCATCTCCATAATTTGCTGGTTCGCGGCAATGGTACATCGAAGGTTTCATCGATCCGTGCCGAGTTCCTAACGAATAAAACACTCTCATTCAGATTCCAAAGCAGAAGCACATCAGCGCTATCGTTGGCGACAAATACCACGTGAAAATGCCATAGGTCAGGTTCAGATTTGGGATTGCCACTGACTCCCCAGGTCCACATGTAGGCCTTCCCTGGGATGGCAGAGGATGGTGTAATCCAGTTCTGAATATGAACTCCAGTGTCCACCTCGGTCCACAGTGCGACTCCTCTGACTGCAAATATTAGCCCCAAAACTATGACAGCCAAGAGTGAGAACTGGCGGAGCTTTCTCAACTTTAGCACTGCTCGTCTCGGACTCTGTCGGACTTCCTGCCACAGCCTAATAAGCAATCAGACCGCTGAATAGTGACTTTCAACAACAAACATTGGTCGTGCTCGGATGAAAGAGCTAGATTCAGTATCCAAGAAGAAGATAGACCGGCTGCGCGAACTTCGCGAGCGCTCCCTCCTTGGAGGGGGAAGGGACCGGATAGATGAGCAGCATCGAAAGGGTAAGCTTACGGCGCGCGAAAGACTTGATTTGCTGCTCGACCCTGGGAGTTTCGTTGAGTTAGATCGCTTTGCCATGTCTCAAAGCGGTGAATTGGGAAGCGCGGACAAGCGTATTCTGGGAGACGGGGTGGTTACCGGTCATGGCAGAGTGGATGGACGACTCGTCTTTGTGTTCGCCCACGATTTCACAGTGTTCGGAGGATCCCTTGGCGAGACCTTCGCTTTGAAAGTCTGTAAGATGATGGATCAAGCGCTGAAGGTCGGAGCCCCAGTGATTGGTTTGAATGACTCTGGTGGAGCGCGAATTCAAGAAGGCGTCGTAAGTCTTGGCGGGTACGCCGAGATTTTCCATAGAAATGTCCTTGCCAGTGGTGTCGTCCCACAGATCTCAGCTATAATGGGACCATGTGCGGGTGGCGCCGTCTACTCACCCGCTCTCACAGACTTCGTGATCATGGTGGACAAGACTAGCTACATGTTCATCACAGGACCTGATGTTGTGAAATCTGTGTTGAACGAGGAAGTAACGTTCGAAGGGCTGGGAGGCGCAGCGGTGCATAGTCAGACATCGGGGGTTTCGCATTTCTTTGCCCAAGATGAGTCCACGGCAATACAGCTAATCAAGACAGTTCTCTCCTACATACCGCAAAACAACCTTGAGGATCCACCAGTGCTGAAGACGGGTGACGATCCCAACAGGATGGATTATGAACTCTCATCAATTGTGCCATCGGACCGAGACAAGCCCTACGATGTCAGGGATGTCATAACACGTGTTGCCGATATCGGTAGTTTTCTAGAGATCCAGCCTCAATGGGCGCCGAACATAGTTGTCGGCTTCGGCCGGCTTGATGGCCGGAGTATCGGAATAGTCGCGAATCAACCTAAGCACTATGCAGGAGCCCTGGACAACAATTCATCGATCAAGGCGGCCCGATTCATACGATTTTGCGACGCCTTCAACATTCCGATCGTAACCTTTGTCGACGTACCTGGTTTTCTGCCAGGTGTTGATCAGGAGCATAGCGGAATCATTCGCAATGGGTCAAAGTTGCTCTATGCCTACTGTGAGGCCACGGTGCCCAAGCTTACAGTAATCCTCAGAAAGGCGTATGGGGGTGCTTATGATGTCCTTGGAAGCAAACACATTCGCGCAGACTACAACTTTGCTTGGCCCACCGCGGAGATCGCTGTTATGGGACCAGAGGGCGCAGTCAAGATCATATATAGAAAGGAAATCGCGAAGGCAAAGGATCAAGCTGTTGTCGACAAGCTACTTCAGGAGTACCGCGAGAAGTTCGCCAATCCTTACGTTGCGGCAGAGCGTGGATACATTGATGATGTCATCGAACCACAAGAAACCCGTCCCGTGCTCGTGAAGGCACTTGACGCTTCGTTCAATAAACGGGAATCCACGCCACCCAAAAAGCACGGTAACATTCCACTGTGATTGATCAATAGGAGGCTAAGGGATTGAGTTGGAGGGCCGGCGCCGAGACAATGGTGGGCCATACTGGATTTATGCTAGGCATCGTTGCGGCGGTGATGGCGATCATACTCGCATATGTCAAGCCGAGCGAGACTGCCTTAACGACACTAACGCTTTTCTCATTGTCTCTGGGCGTCTTCTTACTGGCGGCAGAGCAATTTTCCGAGGCGGTTGATTTTGAGGATCGCCGACGCCATTTGCGAGCCATCAAGCTGTACAATTTGGGCGTCCTCCTTATGCTATGGGGACTTGGGATGCTCATGCTGATTTTCTCATATTGGCTCCCAACGACAATACTATTTGCTTTCTCACTCTACTGGATTCGCGACGTAGTTCGCACAATCATGTCTGCTAGTCATAAGAAGTAATATTCAGCTGGTGAACCTCGACATTCGACCTGGGTCGGCAGCGGAGGCACATGAGCATTTGAAGATGAAGCTGTTAATTGCGAACAGAGGAGAGATTGCGCTGAGAATAATTCGGACCTGCCGAAAGCTCGGGATTCGCACGGTACTTGTGCACTCAGATCCGGACCGCGAGTCGCTTCCCGTCTACTATGCTGACGAACGCTATCCCCTTGGCGGATCAACCCCTGGCGAAACATATCTCAACATCCCCAAGATCATCAAGGCAGCAGTCGGAACACGTTGTGACGCAATACATCCCGGATATGGCTTCCTCGCGGAAGACGCGAGTTTCGTGGCCGCTTGCGAGGAGAATCACCTTACATTCGTAGGTCCCCCAAGCGAGGCCTTGGAGAAACTGGGTAACAAACTGCTTGCGCGCAGAACGATGCATGAAGCACAGGTTCCCATTATACCAGGCTCAGATGGGCAGCTTAGAGACGAAGACGTGGCTGTGGAAGTGGCGGAGAGAATTGGGTACCCCGTCATTATCAAAGCAGTCTATGGAGGCGGTGGACGCGGAATGAGAATGGCAAGAACCTCAGAAGAGGTACGAAGATTCTTTCGCGTTACGAAGCTCGAATCTGCTTCAGCTTTCGGGAGAGACGTGTTGTATCTTGAGAAGCAGCTCATCGACCCGAGACATGTCGAAATTCAAGCACTCGCCGATTCTCGAGGGAAGATCGTGACTCTTGGGGAACGGGAATGCAGCATACAGCGGAGACATCAGAAGCTTCTGGAAGAGGCTCCCTCCGTTGCTTTAGACGAAAAACTCCGCGAGCGACTTTGTGACGCGGCCAAGAAAGGCCTAGCCGCGGCCCGATACGTGAATGCGGGAACGGTTGAGTTTCTATTGGATAAGTCAGGTCGTTTCTATTTCCTCGAAGTCAACAAGAGACTACAGGTGGAACACCTCGTCACTGAGCTTACAACGGGCATCGATCTCGTCGAGGAACAGCTCAAGATCGCATCAAAGGAGCCGCTTGGTATGTCACAGAATGACGTGCACGTCAACGGTTGGGCTATCAACTGCAGAATCAACGCAGAGGATCCCAAAAGAGGGTTCTCACCATCGCCGGGCACTGTGGTCCGTTACCATCCAGCCACTGGCCCGGGCATCCGGGTCGACTCTGCCCTCTACTCCGGTTACACAATACCTGAGTTCTATGATTCGATGATCGCCAAACTGTCATCGTGGGGCCGAAATAGAGATGAAGCGATTCGACGCATGAGGATTGCCCTTGATGAAATGGAAATTGTGGGTGTTCCGTCTACAGTGGCACTGCACATGGCAATCATGAATGACGATGGGTTTCTGCAAGGTAATTTCGACACGAGTTATCTAGACCACGTCTTACCACGCATGAACTCTGCCCTGTTGGAAATTGAGAGGTTCGCAGTTGCCGCTGGGGTTGCGTCCAAGATGACCCTCCGCAGTCCACCAGTTCAGAGTCAACCATCGACATCAAAATCTAGCTGGCGTTCCTTCGCTCGAGCCAAAGCCGTAGCTCAAGACTGGAGAGCTGGATGGTAGTTTGCGCGACTATAGGGCCAAAGTGAACGGCAGGGTCTATTCTGCTAGTGTCGAAGAAAAAGCGTCGAACCACTTTCGTGTAGAGCTTGATGGGCAAGTGTTCGAAATAGAGCTCGTTGGCAAGAATGAGGTTCTAGATTGGAGCGTGCGGAGTGGTGAGAGAGCTGTAAGAGCTCAGACTCGGGCACTCCAGAATGACATCGTGGAGACTTGGCTTGCGGGCGTACCATTTGCCACTGCCGTTCAAGCTGTTGGCTTGGCTAACTACCCCGTCCAGACTGACAGAACAGTCGAACGCCGTTATGGTGGTGAAATCCGCGCTTTGATGCCGGGTCGCGTTACGAGCATTCTAGTGAAAGAAACTGATTATGTTGAGGTCGGTAGCCCTCTGTTGATTCTTGAGGCAATGAAGATGCAGAACGAAATCTCATCCCCAATTGTTGGACGAGTTAAGTCGATTGGGATCAGAGAAGGAGAGACGGTGAAGAAGGACGCGCTTCTTATGGAAATTGGTTAGAGCCAGACAGTGTCCGCGCAAGGCTCGTTACGAATTCGCAGTCCTCTCGCGGATAGATATGTATACAACGCACGCCTTCTTTCATCAAGCCTGCAGCTAGTTCCAAACCCAAGACTTTGCCAGCTTCTCCTCCATTATCTTTGAGCAAGGACTTCACTTCATGTGGGATAGTTATCCCATACCTCTGCTCGATCTCTATCGAGTCTGCCTTGCCGCGAAGAGGCAGAATGCCAACAAGAATGGGAATCTTAACACCTTGCTCACGAGCGAGATCAAGAAACTCGAAATACTTCATATCGAAGACCGGTTGTGTCTGAGCGAGTTCTGCTCCTGCATCCTGACGCTCGACGAGTTTCGCAACTTCGCTCTCAGCTTTCCCTCTATCACCAGTGTATATCACGGTCGGGTCGGTTCCAACAACGACGCAGAATCGGGACGTGCCCAACTCCGCTTCCGATTCGAGCCCTCTTATGCCTTTCACGAGACTTGTGCAGCCACTGTAATCATACACGTTCTTGGATAGAACATGCTCCTCTTTGTTGTTGTACCGATCTCCACCGACCACAAGGACATTCTGCAGATTGGTTTCCGCAGCCGCAAGCAGCAGTCCAGCGACTGCATTCTTGTTATAGTCCCTAGGCGTCAAGTGAAAGATCGTCTCGACTCCAGTCAGATCGCGAAGTCTAAGCGCGGTAAATATCGCGTTCATTCTGAACCGCGGAACACTGACCTCATTGGCCTTTAGTTCCGGCAAACTCACAGAATCAATGAGTGTTGCGACCTTCAGAACCTTGCCAACGAGGTCGGAAAGCTTTGCGGTCTTCGGGGGAAGAAATTCGGTGGTGAGAAGACGGCCTTTCCGCTGGAGGATTTCAGTAAGCTTAGTCATTTCCTCTGGTTTCCTGGGTCTAGGAGATCTCTCGTCTCGCCATTTCGGCGCCCTCTGCAATGTTAGAGAGTTTTGAGTAGGCTATATCCCATGAACGAGTGCGGAGTCCACAATCGGGATTCACATAGATCCTCTTGGGGTCACCCAATGTTTTGACTGCGTACTTGATCCTGCCGCAAATTAGAGAGGGTTCCTCAACATCATCCACATGGACGTCGGCCACTCCCAAGCCCACTTCCCGTTCGTCTTCAAACTCGTTCAGTAGCTGCAATTGCGCGTATGCAGCTGCTGTATCATCATCTCGATTTGCGAATTCCAGCGCAAGCTGACTGCACTTCTTCAGCTCCAAGATGTCTGGGTACAGTACGCGATAGTCGCTGTAGCAGATATGAACGCTAAATTTGCAGCTCAATCCTGCCGTGCTTTCATTGAAGGCCTCGACAAAGAACGGGATTTCCCCTGGCTTCGTGGTGACTGCGGGTTCGTCGATTTGGATCCACTCCGCTCCCGCATCCACGAGTGCCTGGAGATTGGGGCGGATGATTTGCGTTGCTATGTCCAGAACGAGCTCGCGTTTTGCTTCCGACTTCAGTTTACTCAGATCGTGGTAATCATCGGCAAGTCGACGCTGGTAGAACTCATTGAAGGACCATTCGGCTAGTGTGTATGGACCGGTTACAGGCACCTTGATCTTGCGTTTCGCGGCTTGCTTTGCGTACGTGAATTCGTCCAGATGGTAGGCGTCACGGAAACCGACCTTCCGCACGCATGCTGCTTTACGATAGTACCTGTCGTCAAACGATCTCACATGTCCATAGAATTCAAAGCCTTCTGAATGGCGGATAGGATGCTCGTACATTTCGATCCGATTCGCTTCGCCATCGTAAACGTAGTCAAGTCCTGCGGATTCAAGAAATCTGATAGCAAATAGCGATGCAAAGTTTCGAATGCGCTTCTCGGTTTCAGCTGTCTTTGGCTGCGACAATACTGCGCGAATATCTTTCTCCGCTTCGAAACCTGAAATCTTCGACCACTTCGCGAGATGCTCCAGCTCGGGTTTTTCGACAGCCCTGCCTCGAAGATACGATATCAACCAAGGAGGCTTCGGTAGGCTACCGATTTCTTGGACGGGAAAGAGCTTGTTCGTATGATCACGCAACCGTTTCCTTTGCTTCTGCAAGGATGTGAAGCTTCTTCACTGCGATGCTCTGTGGAAGAAATTCGAGATCACAGTTAGGCGTCACATACACTGCCTTTGGGGCTACGTCGTCTTCGACTTTTCTGATAAGCTTCCGTAGGACATCCGGAGTCTCAAGCAAGGAATTTCTGGCGTCTATGCAACCACATCCGATCTCTTTAGTGAAATCGTGCTCGACCAATGAGGCAATTGAAGTTGCGTAGAAGTCTATTCCGATGCAATCCGTGGAGAAATCGATGATCGAATCAATTACCTTGCCTGCGTCACCGAAATAGGTGTGTAGGGCGGTCTTTGCACCTATCCCTTTCACCAAGACCTCATAAGCTTGCTTGATGAGTTGGAGTTCATTCTTAGATGGCTCACTGAAGCAGATGCTTGGTTCGTTGAACTGAAAATACTCGAATCCTGCCTTCTTCAATTCAGAAATGACATCCTTCAGGGAATGAGCAAGAGCGTCGATCAGGTCTCCGAATGATGAGTATGCAGTATTCTGCGACATCACTGCAAAAGTATAGGGTCCTGGGAGGACGGCTTTCCAGCGAGCGCCATTGTGAGGCAAGCTGCATCGAAAATATGTATCCAGACTTGCCCCGGCGTATCTGACCTTATCCACGATAATCGGTTTGCGGTAGAAAGTGTTGTTATCAAACCACCGTGTTAGTCCCCCAAGGCGAATACCTGTTAGAAGTTCGCTAAATGGTCTGAACAGATCCTTCCAATTTAATTGTCCATCCACAACGAACTCCACTTTGGCTTGAGTTTGCAAATTCACCAATGCCTCCACGTCTCGAGCGTAGGCCGCCTCAAGTTCGTCCGGCGAGACTCTTCCGCGTGCTGCAGCTCGGCTAGCCTCCACGAGAGCCTCTGATCGCGGGAACGCTCCTGTTAGGTGACCTTCCAAGCTTTCACACCTCTTTGGTCATGATTAGAACCGGCGAAAGCACATTATTCTCATATTAATTTTCATGGGCTGTGAAAATTCCAATAGGAATTCCCGTCTATAGGCCGATAATTAATGGATCCTTCGACGCGGTGAGGTTGTCACGGCGGAATCTTGGGGCGAGGTCAGCTTGCGGGTTTGAAGAAGTAGCGAGGCCATTTGGGCCATTCTTTGGGCAATGTAGCCTCGAAATCTACCAAGAGATCCATTCCAATTCGAAGATCCCCCAATTTGACGTTCTTTATCATTCCGGGCAGTTGTGTACCTTCGTTCAGTCTTAGAATACCCACAGCGTACGGAGCCAAGGCCTGAAACTGGCTTGGGGGGAAGTGAATTATCGTGTATGTCAACAGCTTTCCGCGCCCTTTCAGCTCCACCCATTCAGAGTCATTGCCAAAGCATTTCGGGCAAATGCTACGAGGCGGACAGATCACTGCACCACAATGGTTGCATTTCACGGCCATCAACTTGCCTTCCGCACAGAATCTGTAAAAGTTCTCTACTGTTGGGAGAATCAGACCTTTCTCATCACGGATGAATGCGCCTTTTTCCTGCGACGTGACTGTCGTCATGTTCCCTATTACCTCACTCAATCTCCGCGTCTGTAGATGTGAACCACTCCGGTCGAGGCTGAGCCTCCGACATTCTCTGTAAGTCCGACCTCGGCACCGGATACCTGTCTTCGGTCCGCTTGATTCGTTAGCTGAAGGTAAATCTCACAAGCCTGAGCTGCGCCAGTTGCCCCCACTGGGTGGCCTTTTGCCTTCAGCCCTCCGCTGGTATTGACTGGGATCTTCCCACCTAGTTGCGTGACGCCCTCATCGATCAACTTGCCCCCTTCTCCCGGCCCGCAGAAACCCAAATCCTCATAGGCCATTATCTCAGCAATCGTAAAACAATCATGGACCTCCGCCACGTCGATATCTTCTGGCTTTACGTTGGCCATCTTGTAGGCCTGCTGCGCTGCTAACCGCGTCACTTTCATTCCGCTGAAATTGTCACGCTCAAAGAGACCAAGTGTATCCTGAGCTTGCCCTGACCCAACAATATCGACCGGGGTGTCTGTGAACTTTCTGGCGACTTTGGGCGAAGTAATGACCAAGCACGCCGCTCCATCGCTTCTGGGACAGCAGTCATAGAGCTTCAGAGGCCACGCGACAGGTGTCGACGACAACACGTCTTCGACTCTTATCCGCTTTTGAAAGTGTGCCTTGGGGTTCAAAACACCGTGTTCATGGTTCTTTACAGCAACCTTTGCGAGTTGTTCCTCGGTCGTACCATATCGATGCATGTGGTCAACTGCCATCATTCCGAATATTCCTGGAAATGAAATCCCGTGCCACTGTTCGAATGGAAAATCCGAAGCCATCGCTAGGATCTCGGTTACCCCCGTTGTGCTGAGGTGTGTCATCTTCTCCACACCCCCCACAAGAACCACGTCATACATCCCTGAAGCTATCGAGAAAAGCGCAACCCTCAACGCAACGCTCGACGACGCGCAGGCTCCTTCCGTCCGGAAAGCCGGAATTGGAAGAAGCCCGATCCAATCAAGGAACAGCGGTGCGACATGAGCTTGATGCTCATAGGATTCGCTCATCATACCGACAAAGAGTCCCTGGACATCCCTCTTTGGATTAAGGTTGGGGCATCGATCGAACGCTTCCCTAGCAGCCTCCGCGAAAAGTTCTCGTGTGTACAGTCCTTCTCGAACCCCGAATTTCGAAATCCCCACCGAGACTATGCTCGCGATTGGCGAACCCATACAGACCACTGAATGCGACTAGGAACACTCGGTGAGCGATTGCCGAACCAGCATAATGAACCTATTGTCCAAATAGCAAGACAAGCGCGAGTTTCTTGATAGCTGGTCCCAGTCCTTCCGGACCTGGTCGAATTACTTTAAATTTCAGTCGAGGTTGCAGGGTAGCAAAACGGAGGCCAGTCTGCTGCGAAGCGTGGCTATTGTCGGCGTTGGAATTACTGAACTGAAATCATCAACACCTCAGGTGTCATACAAGGAGTTGATTTTCGAGGCGGCCCAGAAGGCATATGAAGATGCGGGATTGAACCCACGGAAAGACATAGAGAGCTTCGTTTGTTCTTCTGAGGACTTCCTCGAAGGCACCAGCATATTTGACGAGTACGTCCCGGACCAGCTTGGAGCAGTTCTCAAACCGGTCTGCACGATCAGCGCCGATGGCATGTACAGCCTTGCAGCTGCGTACATGCAGATCCTGACAGGTCTATTTGATGTTGTGGCGGTCGAGGCGCACAGCAAAGCCTCAGACATAGTCAACCTATCCACTGTGTACGACATGGCCCTCGACCCAGTTTACACGCGTCCACTAGGCTTGAACGCAAGTTTTGTCGCGGGATTGGAAATGAGCAAATTTCTTCACTCTCGGGGAGCTGGCACGAATCATTGTAGAATGGTCGTCGCAAAGAACAGGAAAAATGCACTCTCAAACAGCCTGGCAATGTATGGGGGGATTGTTGAGGCAAAAGGAGAGAGTCAGAACCCTGTACTCTCCTACCCGCTCACAGAGTATGACGTTGCACCTGTAGCTGATGGAGCCGCCGTTGTCGTACTTGCATCGGAAGATGCAGCAGAACACCTCCGAGACGATCCAGTATGGGTAAAGGGCTTGGGATGGGCATCGGATAGCCCCACCCTTGAGACTCGCGACTGGCTCGATGCTACATACGTAAGATTGGCCTCGAAGCAAGCCTATCAAAGCGCAAAGCTGCGGAATCCGGCGAAAGATATCCAGATTGCGGAGATTGACGACACATACTCCTACAAAGAGCTGCAGCATCTAGAGGCGCTAGGGCTGATAGGAGATGCAAAGGCACATACTCTACTTGAGCAAGGCGCTTTCGAGAGAGATGGGGTGCTGCCCGTAAATCCTTCAGGAGGAAGCATAGGCATGGGACATACCCTGGAGATGAGCGGGCTCGTGCGCGTTGTTGAACTCGTTCTCCAACTCCGTGGAGAAGCAGACAGACATCAGATCAAGGGAGTCGAAACCGGTATCGCGCAGTGTTGGAGGGGAATCCCCACTACCAGCGGCGCAGTCGTCATTCTAAGCAACAGGTGAGAAACTTGCAAATCAAGAAACGAGTCGCCGTAGTGGGTGCGGGCATGACTAAGTTCATGCGAAGGGCTCAGGAAACTGGAAAGGAGCTTGCGTTCGAAGCCGTAAGACAAGCTTTAGACTCCTGCAATATGCGCATCGAGGATATACAATCAGTTGCTCTCGGGAGTGCACCTGATGCATTTGACGGCGTACACATGAAAGGTGAATACCTACTCGATGGTGCCGGTGCGTGGGGCAAACCCTATTCCAGAAGTTTTGTGGGAGGTGGGACTGGAGTCTTCAGTTTGATCCATGGATGGTGGCACGTCGCATCAGGGCTCTTCGATACATGCCTCGTGGTCGCAGAAGAGAAGATGTCGAGCTGTCTTCCCCACCCTCAAACCGCCTTCCTAACAATTTTTGACAACATGATTGAACGCCCCCTTGGACCCAACCTGATCTGGATCTTCGCTCTAGAGATGCAAAGATACATGCAGACTTACAAGATTCCCAAAGAGCAAATCGCTCAAGTGGCCGTCAAAAACAAACGAAACGCGCTCGACCATCCCTCAGCCCAGATCGCCCAGAAAGTCACACTACAAGATGTCTTGAATTCAGAAGTGATGGCCTATCCGGTTCAGAGGCTCGACATAAGTCCTGTGAGCGACGGAGCATGCGCGATCGTCTTGGCGTCTGAGGATGTGGCTCGCAAGATAACGGACTCACCAGTTTGGATTGACGGAGTTGGCTGGAATCTGGATACGACATATTGGACGAATAGAGACCTCTACTTCCCACGCTATGTCGCCAACGCTGCCCGCATGGCTTACGCAATGGCTGGTGTTCGGAATCCTAGGAAAGAAATCGATTTCGCAGAACCCTACGATCCCTTTGACTATAAAGAGCTGCACCACATGGAGGGCCTGCTCCTCTGCCGCAAAGGAGAGGCGCCCAAACTAACGGCGGAAGGGGTTACAGAACGTGACGGTAACCTGCCAGTATGCCCATCAGGTGGCTTGCTAGGCGTCGGTAATCCAATCGCAGCAGCAGGTCTGATGAAAATCTGCGAATTGTTCTGGCAGCTACGCGGTGAAGCGGGAAAACGGCAAATCCCCGGCGACCCACGCACAGCGGTCGCACAAGCTTGGGGAGACCTCATGCAGATCGGCACCGTAGTTGTGATGCGCGGATAGGAGGACATACTAGGTGAGCAAGCATCTGCAGAAGCCACCCGGCGTCCCACTGCGCGAAGAGGACTTTGAAGCACAGAGGGTTCTTTCAGTCATGTACCGGCCCAAGATGAGGTATAGTTGGGCGACTGGCGTAGCGATAGGAAGATTCCTGAAGGGTCTCAGAGCAGGGAAGATCATCGGTACGCAGTGTGCACATTGCCGACGAATAGTGGTGCCACCCCGAGTTTTCTGTGAATGGTGTTTCCGTCCAGTGAACGATTGGGTGGATCTTCCTGATACTGGAATCATCAACACGTTCTCCGTATCCTACATCTCAACGGACACTACCAAACTCAAGACACCGATAATTCCAGCAGTGATAGAAATCGATGGAACTACACACGCAGGATTCCTTCACGTGATCGGAGAAGCTAAACCCGAAACCCTCAAGATCGGAACGCGCGTCAAGGCGGTGTGGGCTGAATCGACAAAAAGGAGGGGTTCGATCACGGACATCAGGTATTTCAAACCGGCGGAGTGGAAACCATGACCACTGAGCCGATTCGAGTCGAAGGAGACTTCCCTGTATACTTCAGGTATACAGTTGGGGTTGCGGGGGAGAAGTTCTTCCGTGAGATTATGGAGAATGGGAGGCTTATGGCTAGCCGCTGCAGTTCCTGTAACCTCAACTATCTGCCTCCGCGGATCTACTGCGAAAGATGCATGTCACGACTTGAAGAGTATGTCCCGGTGGAGAACGAAGGCACCGTCGAGGCATTCACCATAACTCACCAGGACGCCGAGGGAAATCCCCTCCAAGAGCCCGTAGGTGTCGCACTCGTGCGGTTTCCTGGAGCCTATGGAGGACTAGTTCACAGAACCATAGACGTCTTAGCTATAGGCGACAGAGTTCGCGCAGTCTTCAAGGACAAGAAGGAGCGCACTGGGTCAATACTGGACATCAAGTTCTTCGAGAAGATTTCATAGAACTTACTTCCAGCGCTCTTTCCTGACTCGATCCACCATGTGATCTACTATCGCCTTCAGAGATGTGCCCGGGCCGAAGTTTCCTGTGATGCCCAGCTTTTCCAGTCTCGGTTTGTCTTCCTCCGGGATTATGCCGCCCCCAACTAGTAGAATGTCGCTGGCGTCATTTTCTTTCAGAGCTTTGGCAACTTTGGGAAATGCGGTCATGTGTGCTCCGTTGAGGAGACTCATCGCAACAATGTCCACATCTTCATCTATTGCCATTTGGGCTACCTGCTCGGGGCTTGCCAGTAAGCCTGCATAGATAACCTCCATACCAGCATCTCTGAGGGCCCTGCAAAGAACTAGGGCACCGCGGTCATGTCCGTTTGGCCGCAGAGCTACTCAAGCCCGGGTTTGGCCACAAGCACCCTAATCTTTCTCTGCTCGCTGTTGCGAATGATGGTTTTAGTTGCTGAGATATTCCCACCTCCCAGTATCACTCATAGAATCGAAGGTTCTTTCCACTCACCGAAAACCTGTCTGCCGACTTCAACAATTTCCCCAAGAGTTGCGTACGACTTTACCGCTTTGAGCATCGGATATATGCAGTTTGCATTGGGACTCTCAAGAGCTTTGCGCAGTTCATCTAAAGCTGTCCCAACTGCCCCGGGGTCTCTCGTCTTCTTCACTTCCTTCAACCGTTCAATCTGTCTCTGCCTAACGCTATCATCGATCTTTAGAGTCTCAATCGGCGAAGGCTCGTTCATTTCGTAAGCATTCACACCTACGACGACTCTCTTGCCCTCTTCCATCTGGCGCTGGTACTTATAGGCAGTATCTGCAATTTCCCTCTGAATGAAGCCCTTCTTCAAAGCAGGAAGGATGCCACCAATGTCCTCTATTCTAGCGAGGTACTCGTAAGTCCGCACCTCCATTTCATCCGTCAGCCATTCCACGTAGTAAGAACCTCCAAGAGGGTCGATGACATCTGCAACACCAGTTTCTTCTGCGATGATTTGTTGAGTTCTTAACGCGATGAGTGCTGCCTGTTCTGTCGGTAGAGCCCAAGCCTCGTCGTAGGAATTTGTGTGAAGCGACTGTGTACCTCCAAGTATCGCAGCTAGGCCTTCAACAGCAGTGCGCACAATGTTGTTCAAGGGTTGTTGCCAAGTCAATGAGACACCGGAGGTTTGTGTGTGGAAGCGCATGAGCATGGAGCGCGGATTTCGAGCGCGGTATTTCTCTTTCAGCACTCGCCCCCATATCCTGCGGGCAGCCCGAAACTTCGCGATCTCTTCGAAGAAGTCCATCCCGCAGTTGAAAAAAAATGACAAGCGCGGCGCGAAATCGTCCACCTTCAAACCTGCTTCGAGGCCTAAATCAACGTAGGCGAAACCGTCTGCTAATGTAAAAGCCAGCTCTTGTAAAGCACTTGAGCCTGCTTCGCGGATGTGGTAGCCGCTTACGCTGATGTAGTTCCAGAGGGGCAGGTGTTTGGTCGAGTAGAGCATCATATCTCTGATTATTCTCAAGTGAGCCTCGGGTGGGTATACCCATTCCTTCTGAGCCGCGTACTCCTTCAGAATGTCTGTCTGAACTGTGCCTCTGAGCTTGTCGCCCGCTAGCCCTCTTTTGTTGGCGACGGCTATGTACATGCATGTGAGGACCGAAGCTGGCGCGTTTATCGTCATCGATGTGCTTACTTCATCGAGTGGGATTTGGTCAAGTATTATTTCCATATCTTTGAATGAGGAGACGTTGACTCCGCATTTTCCGACTTCGCCCTCTGCCCTCTGGTGGTCTGCATCGAATCCATACAGCGTCGGCATGTCAAACGCGATACTCAGTCCCGTCTCGCCTTCCTTGAGCAGGTACCTAAGGCGTGCGTTGGTTTCCTCAGGGGTCCCATATCCAGAGAACATGCGCATGGTCCAAAGACGGCCCCTGTACATGGTCGGGTAGATACTGCGGGTATACGGGTAAGACCCTGGCAGTCCAGAATGTTCCGAGTAGCTATGTTGAGCAACGTCATTCGGTGTATAGATGCGCTGCAAAACAATGCCTGAAGGGTTTTCAAACACTTGCTTGCGTTCAGAAGACTTCTTGAGCCATGGTCTTAGCTCATTGCTTTCCCATCGACGTGCTTGTTTCGCTAAGGATCTTAATTCTCGAGGATTGTAGAGAGTTCCTCGCTTGTGCCTAGCTTGCGAAACTTCACCGAACAATCGTCTCCAATAGTTCTTTGTTTTCTTTTTTGGCATGAGCTTTCACAGTAGAGTTGTTGAGTTTCACTGAAAGAGCCGTTAATGTTCTTTTGGGTGTCTCAATGGCGTTTACTTTTAAGCTAGCATTTGGACAGCATCCAAGTCGAGGCGTGATCTTACGGTTGCCCGCTTCAACTTCGAATGCAATGCTGAAGACACTGTTGCGAAGGTCAGTAAAGCATGACCGACGGGCCATAGCGCAACTTATGTCGATTGCGGAAAACGACGCCCGCGCAAGAATCAAAATCCTGTCAGCTCTGTATGAACGGACCGGCAATGCCTACGTGATCGGCATCACTGGACCACCGGGGGCAGGCAAGAGCACCCTAATCTCCGCGCTAGCAAAACGGTATCGCGAAGAAGGGTTCTCAATAGGGATAGTAGCAGTGGACCCCACCAGCCAAGTCACCGGAGGAGCCTTGCTCGGCGACCGAATCCGAATGGCCGACCTGGCCTCCGACCCGAAAGTCTTCATAAGAAGCATGGCCACACGCGGACAGGTCGGAGGCATCGCCCGCGCAACCGAAGATGTTGTACGGATCCTAGATGCGACATCAACGGATTACATTATGGTCGAGACTGTAGGCGCGGGTCAATCTGACATTGACATCAAGAGCCTAGCTCATACAACATTGGTTGTAACAGCCCCTGGGCTCGGTGACGAAATCCAAGCGCTTAAGGCAGGCATCATGGAGATCGGAGACATTTTCGTCGTGAATAAGGCCGACAAAGAGAATACAGACAAATCCGTACAGGAAATCTATTCGATGATAATGATGTCTGAGCCTATTAATGGATGGCGACCTCACGTACTCAAAACAAACGCGCTCTCAGGTGAAGGAATCACTGCGCTAGCTCAAGCGATAAAGCAACACGAAGAGCATACAAGAAAATCAGATCAAATGAAGAAAGCGCAAACCGAGAGATTGCGCCGCGAGGTCCTCGATGCGGCTAAACGATACTTTGAAGACATTGCTCTTCAAGAACTCGCATCAACTGAGGCATTTGCGAAACACGTTACCATGATTGAGGGGCGCAAAGAAGATCCGTACACTGCAGCCCGCCTGCTTATGAAGCAGTGGAAGAAAAGTCGGGGTTAGTGCAGCGGCATGTTTAGAATTGTGGTCCCAGAACGCCGCGGACTATTAAATCTCTAAACAAATCGACGTTCGAACGAAGAGCGTATCAACAAGCGTTAAGAAAGCTTCCTCAGCCACAGGTTCTCAGGAGCGTGCTGTAATGGAAGACAATCAGGACGAAGTGGCTTTCTGGGATCCTCCTCGCCCGTGGTAAACATCGCCTGGCGTACGATGATCCTACCTTCCTTTTTCTTTTACCTCCTTTTCACCTGTAGCCAACGGTTACGACGGTTGCTTGGCCAGAGTCAGATATCTTGATTCGTCGAATAGCCATCGTCCGTCTTCGCTGAAAAGATGCCAAGGTGTTAATTCGTCTGGGTCCACGGGCAGCCATCGGGCGACTAGCCACTCGCCAACTGAGTTCATACATTCCTGCTGAGCATGGCCGCCTCTGACAATTCTGTCATCTACTGCTTTGAAGAATTGTTTCACTTCACCATTCGGACACCAGACGATCGCGAAGAGACCCTCAAAATCACCAGTAACCAAGCTCCCTCTCCAAGCGGGCAGTAAGGACAACGATTGAGCCAAGGTGCTTGCCACTTGTTTCGAGCACGCCAATCCTATCATTCCCCAGTCCTCCGCGCCGATTTTGAGGGGCCAAACGGCGTATCTGAATACCATTTCTCTAAGCATCTTCGAGACCTTCTTTCCTATGTAGGCCCCAGACACGTTGAGGGACCTGCCCAACGCGGAGAGTGGCGTCCTACAGTCGAGCTGGAGATTCCACAATATGTGGAGATCAAGTTTGTCTAGCTGAACCTTCTTTCCTTGCAATGCATAGTCCAAGCTGTTTGAAGATCGCTTCGCGAGATTCTCACGAAGGCCGATTCCCCACGTGTCCCAGTGAACGTCCCAACTCCCGCGGTCGACGTTATAGCAGTCAAAGTTGACTGCTTGAAGATCTCCGTTAAGCTCGAGCATCTTGTATCTCGTTATGATTCCATTGTCCATCATAGATTGTAGGAACTCTCTTGTGAACTCCCTATGTTCGAAGGGTATGTCCAGCACTGTGAAGAGATCGAAAGATCCGTATGTGCGAAACACCTGCCTGCAGTAAGGAAATCGCGAAAGTATCCCGATTACATCCTTTTGCTTTGCAGTGTTGATGAGAATCAAGTTCTCTATGAGACCGAGTTTCTGCATATCGACAATAACATTGAAACGCAATCCGGCTCTTTTCGACAGATCTCTTATCGCCTTCATCGCTGTAGGGACGCTGACCTTCAATAGCCTCGCAGCCTCACCCGCTTTGACGTCGGGTCTTTTTGAGAGCAACACGAGAAGCTCTTTCTCTTGTCGATCAAATCTGGGATTCGTAGGGCGAGACGCCAGAGTGTTGAATATGGTGTAGTAATCCGACACGGCTAGCCGAATGCCACCAAATTCCTTGAGCCTAGACCAGACTTCGCGGTATAGCGAATCTCCCACCATCATCTCGTAGAAGTCGAAGAACTCTATCAACCCATGCCCGAATACCCTCGTCTGTTTTCTAAGACCATGCCTCCCTTCCAGCCACAATTGTCCGTCATTCTTGCGTTCGAACAGTTTGTAAGCCAGGTATTCACCTTGCTCGCAAAGGACTCGCGGAGCATACTCCATCGTTTCGAGATTCTTAGGCGAGAGCAATATTGCAGCCTCTCGCGCGAGGACGCCACGCCGTAGCACTTCAAAGAATAGGATGGGCGGGTTGATGTTCAGGACACCAAGCTCAGGCCGCCATTGACTTCCCCACCTCCAAGTCTCTTCACTCTCAAAGACATCTGGGGGAAAGAACGATGTGATCGCAAGTGATGTGTGGTAGTTTTCACTCTCGTGCCATGTTTGTCCAGTTATGCTTTCGAGATCTCGCAGAGCTGACCTGAATTCATTTCTTGCGCTGTTCAGCTTTGCGTAGTACTCTGTTGTAAGGTCAGCTTTCTGGGCTAGAAGTTGTTGGAGTTCGTTTGTTACCCAAATCATCATATCATCGTTGCCGGCGCTATCATACACCTGATGGAGTTTGTCGTTTGACTCCGAAAGGTGCACGTTCTCGGTTATCTCTACTAATCTCTTGAAGAACTGTTTTCTGGCTGCTTCGTTTCGGTACTTTGGAGTAACTTTCCTATAGACTTCGGCGATACCCTTCGCGAGGATGCATCGCAGGTAATCTTCTGAGGCTTTCTGCTTTAGCGTCTTCCCGGCTGCAGTTATGCTTGGAAAAGCTGACATCACGTGGGCAGGGGAAAATCGTTCCTCTAGGAGATATTTCAGCGCTTCCGGTGCTCTGTTTGTGATCGTGGCCTCGTTCCTGAGCAAAATGCTTAGCTTTAGTTTTCCGTCACTCAACCAAGTTATCGGCTGCGCATTGATCTGCCGGAGTTGAGCTTCTGATTTGGGCATAGGAGGAGCCTTTGTAGTGATTAATGATGTTCGATGATTTTCCGCTTATTATAGTAGCACCGTTTGGTGGAGATACCCCCACTTGTTAGTGCTTAGTTTCAGTCAGTTGGTGTGGTCGGTTTTCAATGAGATGTGTGGGCAAGCGGTAGTTTGACCTATCTCAGTCTATGCGATATGAGGCTTACATGCTTCTTCAATTCTCGTTGAAACCTTCGCGCCTATGTCCAGACGTGAGATCAGGCAACTGCAGGAGCTTGAACCATGGTTCTCTGACAGCTCAGAAGAGTTACCGAAGAGACTTGTTTACGTCTACTATTGCGAAGTCTGCGATTCCATCTTAGCTCTGCGCTCTAAACTTGAATATCTTCAAAGTTTTCTGTACAGTGCAGTAGATCGCTGCCCTAATTGCCACTTTAGTTTAGAGACTACGCTCCGCTGCCGCGTTCTCAACATAAGAATTCCGACCAGTCTCCTCACGAGGGAGTCTACGCAAACGCTGTCCCCCCGAAATTCATTCGCAACTCTCGAATCGCTCTTGAATAGCAACGTTGCGAATACACCTACTCTTGGTCATATTTCTCGACTTGAAGATCGATCATTGAGTTTTGGCATTAAGGACCTCGATGAAATGTTCGGAGGTGTGCGCAAAAACCAATTCACGTTTCTATATGGCGGAAAAGTGTGCCAGGCTATCGCTGAACGACTTTGTGTTCGTTCACAGTTGCCGGTTGGCGATGGAGGATTTGGTGCAGCAAGTGTGTTTATTGATGGTGGAAACACGTTCGATGTGTATCATGCATCTGAATATGCGACAATGCTTTACCTTGACCGCGACAAAGTTCTTCGTGACATTAAGGTCTCCCGCGCCTTCACATGCTACCAGCTCGTTAACCTTATCGTTGACAAACTACCCATGCTCCTCTGCGAACAGAGTATCGGGCTTGTAGTTATCTCAAATATTCTAGACCTTTTTCTGGACTCTGAGGTTGACTTGAAAGAGGCAAAGCATACCGTCAACTTCCTTTCAAGCTTCTTAGCGCAACTCGCTCGCGAAAAGCAGATTGCACTGGTCGCAACCTGTCCGACACAAAGAAACGGCAGCGATGTTCTACTCCGTCAATTCCTCACAGGCCGTGCACAGGTCGTGCTCAAAGCTGAGCAGAGGGTGCGGGAAGTACGCTTTACACTCAAAAAACACCCTAGCAAACAGCCAGCAACGCAAACCACCTACCTTGTTGCCGATGCCCTGTGAGGTTTTGTTTTTTGGAAGGTTGGCTCTTTGACCTCCACCCTACACCTGAGGGCGGAATGATAATTTGGCTCATAACTCGGAGAGGTAAGGCGCTTCGGCTACATGACCCCTGGCGTCCAAGCATTTACGCGTGGACCAAGACTCCTGCAAACATCGCTTCCTTGCTAAGAGAACAGCGGCTTTTCGATGTTCAAACAACATCCGACTACAAGTACGTAAGCCCAAATGATTTTCAGCGAACCAAAGTTCTCCGCTTAACTTTCAAACGCTCAAGCGACATCACGCGATTTCTACGAAACATCAATCCCACGAACCTGATCGAAACCAGATTATTCAACGTAGATGTTCCTGTCGCCCAACTCTACCTATACGAGAAGAATCTCTTTCCTTTGGCTCTTGTCCGTGCGCACATAACGGGTGAAGGCATAAGTTGGGAATTACTTGATGACGCACACTCATGTCAATATGAGACACCACCCCTGAAAGGGGCGAAGATTACACTTCACATAAGAAAGTCAGCTAGAGTTACGTCGTTCAACGACCCGCTTAACTCGATAACTATCGAAGCGCCTAGCGGTGTTTTGGCGATCGATAACGGTTCCGAGGCTGAGAAACTTCTTGAATTAGCCAGACGGATACAGGAAATTGACCCTGACATCATCTTAACAAAGAACGGTGATGCATTTGTATTTCCTTACTTAATTCACCGTGCCTTTCAGAATCAGGTGCTGTCCCAATTCATCCTCGACCGCGAAGGGCGCCCTCTGCAACCAACAGCGACGCGTGGAAAGTCATACTTCTCTTACGGGCGTATCTATTATCGCCCGAGCCCAATCCATCTCCTCGGAAGACTCCACTTAGATGCCTGCAATGACTTCATTTTCGAGGATTGCGGGCTTCAAGGACTTATCGAGATAGCACGAACATGCCGTACACCACTGCGTCGTGCCTCACGTGAAACTATCGGCACCAACATGACATCACTCCAAATGTACCAAGCCTTTCGACGCGACATTCTCATCCCTTGGAAAAAGAATGAGCCTGAGGATTTCAAGACTGCATACGAACTCCTAAAGGCTGATCGGGGCGGTTTCATATTAGAGCCAAAGATTGGTCTATTCGATAAAATCGGAGAGATCGATTTCGCGTCGCTATATCCGACACTAATGATGAAGCATAACCTCACACCCGAATGTATCTCATGTCAATGTTGCGCGCATACCAAGACCGCCATGCAGGTTCCAGAACTGGACTACAACCTGTGCGAGAAGAGAATAGGAATAGTGCCTCACACGCTCCGCATCCTACTACGCAAGCGCGCAGAGTACAAGACATTGATGACCAAGACAACTGATCCAAAGTTACGGAATGTCCACGACCAAAGACAAGCCGCGCTGAAATGGTGCTTAGTAACTTCGTTCGGTTATCTTGGCTACCGGAATGCGCGCTTTGGAAAGATTGATGCACACATAGGCGTTTGTGCTTTTGCGCGTAAGGTTCTTCGCGAAACTATAGAGATTGCACAGGAACGAGGTTTTTCTGTGGTTCATGGAATCGTTGATTCGGTCTGGCTGACCGGGGAAAATGCGAGCGAAGATGATTATGTTAACTTATGTGACGCTATCGAAGAGCGATTAGGGCTACCAGCTTCCTTCGAAGGGATGTACCGGTGGGTTGTTTTTCTTCCTTCGAAGGTTCACACTGAACTTCCAGTTCTGAACAGATACTATGGGGTCTTCAGGGACGGAAAAGTCAAGATGCGCGGTATTGAATATCGGCGCCGAGATGCTCCGCCAATAATCAAGCAATGTCAACGGGACATGATAAATTGCTTAGCTAGTGCTCGGAGCCGTGAAGAATTTCTCGCGCGTCTTCCCGAGGCGTTGCGCGTGGTTCGACGGTATATCGACAGGCTGCAGACTGGGCGCGTCGATATCGAAGAATTGCTGATAACCAAGCAACTGTCAAAGGATCCCTCGGAATACAAGCATAACGTGGTGCAAGCTATAGCTGCGAAGCAGCTTGTCCATGAAGGCATGCAGATCTCTGCTGGACAAAACATATCATACATAATACAAGAAACCAGGGATATTGAGAAGTGCGTGATCCCTAGCGAGCTGGTTAGTGGCCCCATTCGTTATAACGCCGCGAAATACATCAGCATGCTGCTCGACGCAGCCGTCGGTCT
>MEMY01000091.1:0-122 GCA_001768965.1 archaeon RBG_16_50_20
CGCTGAGGGAATTCAAACTGAAGACTTCCAAACCTCTAAGGGAGCAAAATAAGCCGCTTTGTAACACGGGCCCATATCGAATGTAATACTCAACGGGTATAGGGGCGTGTGTCTGTCAAGGC
>MEMY01000091.1:197-1634 GCA_001768965.1 archaeon RBG_16_50_20
GCACGTGAAGCTAGGTAGAATATTTGTGGTGTGTCCAACAAAGTGAAAAGTGTTATCAACAGGTTGGGTCACTATTGCTCTTATCGCAAAACTAGGGAACGAAAATTTCGGGCTGGGAAATTGAAGACGCCGGATGGGGGCCGCGTATTCGGTCTAGTGGTTCTTCTTACTTTGGCCTTCTCACTGTCTCTAACGGATGTCGTCTATGCATCTCCCGGTCCTTACGTCACGGGGTGCCGCTGGCTCTTTCAAGCTGGACTTTGGGGGATAATCGCTCTTGTCTCCTGGGTCGACGCAGGTTCGCTGCTTCCCATCATCGTAGACCTTTACAAGGTCATCGGTGGTGCTCGCGTCGGCCGGATTCAGGATAGCGTTTCTGGGACGGGTTCCAAGGAGTACACTTTCAGCAACATTCCGGGTCAGGCAGACGACCGCTTCCTTGTGGACGTACAGTTCTTCGATGCGAACAAGAATGATTGGGTTCATACACCAGACAAAGTAGGGACGATGGAGTGCCCCCGTCCTGAGAGTCAAACTGTAACTCAAATAACGACACTCACAAGTTCCACGACGCTGGCAAGTTCTGCAACGATCATCCAAGAGAAGACAATCACTGCAGAGGTCCAAATGCCGCTTTCATTTGGACAGCAGTACTGGCCGTATCTGATGCTTTTGGTGGCTTTGGTTACCCTTACTCTCGGCTACGGTCTCAGCGCATCCACCAAGTACTTCTCGTCCATCTATCCCAAACCGCGGCCTCCATCCCTCTGTGGAACAGCATGCACCTGCGGTGGGGGAGAATGCAACTCGCCGAAAGGAACACATTGTTCGGCGCCGGGCTGCAAGGGCGGATGCACGGGCACATGCGACGTTGTGAACCCGAATGGACAGCGACATGAAGGACCTCATCACTGCTCGCATGGCCACCAGATGCATTAGCGCGTTGATGTTTTGCTCCTAGTTACGACGGTGGCTTTGACTTTAGGTCGTCGAGACGTTGCAGGCAGTTGTTGGATTTGGCGAGGCAGTGTCAGCCTATCTTGTTTCAATGACAGTAGCGTTGGTGATGCTGATTTCTGGTCCGCTCCTGTTGAGGTTACCTAGTCAACTTCGCCACGGCTGGTTCTACGGGCTCTGGGCGAGTATGTTCTGTCATGTCTTGTTGGTTGGACCGTTCTTACTAGTGCGGCTTTATGAGGTCGCTTTCTGGGCATTCTTGACCGCTAACTTATGGCTGGCCACCGCTGGAAGGAAATATCCGAAGATGATAATCGAAGACATGATCCGACATTTGCGAGATCGTAGGGGCCCGTTTGCACACCGAACTGACTGTCAAGACTTTCGAGCCAATATTTGAAGATCGTCGCCAGTAGTTCCAATGATTAAACGAAGAATTAGCTCCCGCAAATTGAACAGTCGCGACTAGGGGCTCAGCTT
>MEMY01000091.1:1817-2125 GCA_001768965.1 archaeon RBG_16_50_20
TCAACGAACTCAAACTACCCCTCAAACTACGAATAATAAGCTTAGTCAGATCCAAACCACATCAGGTGCGATAGCTCTAAATCGGATCAACTAGCAAGATCGCGATGAAGGATTGTGCCGGCTGCATTCGGCTCTGTTCTGTGAAAGGAGATGGCCTGGGACATGGTTCCTCGGGATACGCGCACAGGTGGAGTTCTTGAGGGTATGGTGATTCCCGCCCTTGAACGAGGTGGCTACAAGTGGAAGAAGCAACAGCTGATTGGTCAGCGTCCGAGTGGGGGCGAGCATAGGGTTGACGTTCTCGCTTC
>MEMY01000091.1:2152-3796 GCA_001768965.1 archaeon RBG_16_50_20
TTCACTAAAATGGCAACAGACCTCGGGTACAGCCGAACAGAAGGTTCCGTTCGAAGTGATCTGCCTCGCCGATGTCGTCAACAAAAGCCAAGGAAGATTCGAAAAGGCGTACCTAGTGCTGGGTGGCGAAGGATGGACACTGAAAAACTTCTATCTCAAGAAAGGGTTGGACAAATACCTCAACAACTGCGAAGTCGTCGAAATTGCATCCCTAGAAGCTTTTGTGGCAAGAGCAAACCAGGGAAAGCTGTAATCAATCTTTGACATCTGTTCTCTGGTAATTGAGAACAAGCAGTTCTTGCACTGGTCCGCGTTTGTTGCCCACGCAGCTAATTGCACGGGTAGCTCTCACTCGTTCAATTCTGAACGTGTGGGGAGAGTACAGTTTCTCTACTTTCGGGGAGTTGCTGAGCATCAACAAGCAACCCCTATCCGCGAGTTCGTGGTATGCCTGGGAGAGCCGCTCTTGATCGCCCCAACCAAAACTCTGTGGCGTGTACGATGTGAAATTAGCAGTTGAGCTCACAGGCTGGTACGGAGGATCAAAGTAGACGAAGTCATTGGGACCAGCGTTCATCGTCGCCTCGTGATAATCACAACACATGACTGTGATGCCGGATTGTGTCAGAATCCGTTGTATTGCTCGGAGGTGGCTCTCATCATAGATCGCTGGATTCTTGTAACGTCCCCATGGAACGTTGAACTCGTCCTTCTGGTTCACGCGATAAAGCCCATTGTAGCAAGTCTTGTTTAGATAGAAGAGCAGAGCTGTTTTCTCAACATCCCCTTCTGAACCTGTCTGCAATTCGATTTTGTTGAAGTTGGGACGCACCACTTCATAGAAGTATTCCTTATCACGAGCGTGATTTTGAAGCTCTTTGAGTCGCTCAAGCAATTCATCCAGGCGATCGCGAACTGTCACGTAGCAATTGATCAAGTCCTTATTCAGATCAGAGAGAACCGCTTTGGTAATTCGTCCCTTGGATGCAAGATGAAAGAAGACTGCACCACCACCGAGAAACGGCTCGTAGTATGTTCCAAACGACTTCGGAAAATACGCCTCGAAAGTCTCCAGTAGCTGACCCTTACCCCCAGCCCACTTCAGGAAGGGACTCAAGCGTCCCGCGGCGTACTTCCCCATCGTTTCCAACATTGAAGTGGGATTGAGTGGACGGTCATAATAAGATGAAGGGTGACAGAATTGCTCCGAATTTCTCTTGACAGGGCTTCGATTTTTCAGTGGGGGTGAGCGCCTCGCAAGTATGAAATAACAGCTGTTGGAGGTGGTAGTGGCGGCTTTATTGTCAGAGAGACGGCTTCGGTTCAAGCTTCGGCGAGGAAATTATGAGATTGAGCTTGAAGGTGATTTCGAATATGTGCGTCAGAAGTTTGAGGAGTTGCTTCAAAGCCAACCTTCATTGCAGACTGCTCCAACATCAATCAGTGGAGACAGGTCCCTAGAGGGTTTTATTCCATCTGAAGAGCTTGCAGGGATTCTTGAGACAACGCCTGAAGGCAAGTTGCATTTCACGATTCCTTTTGATAGGATCTCCGCGAAGGAAGCGATTGGCCTGATCCTTTACAGCAGCAATCCCACACCGATCGAAGATGCCAAACTGATTGAGTTGCTTGGGACGAGCTGGA
>MEMY01000091.1:4014-4986 GCA_001768965.1 archaeon RBG_16_50_20
CAGTCGAGTCGCCTCCCGAAGAGGGGTCTCTTCATTTTGCGAAGAGGGGGCTCTTCAATTCTGAAGAGGGACCTCTTCGTGGCAAGCAGGAGGATTCCCCTATTGCCGAGGAACCACCAAGACAAGAAACCTATTTATTGAGCAGTATGAAAGTTATACTCGGAAGAAAATGGAAGAACCTGAGGTAGCGGTCGTCGGTACGAAGGGCCAGATAGTGATACCGAGGCAACTGCGTGCTAAGTTGAACATCAAGCCGAAGACAAAGCTGGCTGTCTACCGGAGAGGTGACAAGTTGGTGGTAACGAAACTGAAAATTCCGTCGTTGGACGAGGAGCTAGAGGAGTTATTCAGAGAGATCGATAAGCACTACAAGGGAAAGAGGAGACCAACTGAGAAAGAGATACTGGGAGAAATCCAAGCATACAGGATTGAGAGGCGGTCCAAACAGGTCGCCTGAGATGGCAACTGTTGTCGTCGACACAAATGTCCTAATCTCTGCTCTCATAGGTCACGGGAAACCCAGACGTTTGGTGACCAAGCTGCTTACGGAACACGTGATAGTTACATCGAGGGAGATGCTAGCTGAACTTGCAGATGTTCTTTCACGGGAGAAGTTCAAGGAAGTCAAAAGCGGGCAGGTGAATGTGTTCCTGTCGATCCTAGTAAGCAAAGCTATCGTCGTCAGTGGCATTGAGCAACTCAAAGTCATCTCGGAAGACCCTGATGACGATGTGGTCTTAGGCACCGCGTATAAGGGTGAGGCAAGCTACATTGTTACGGGAGACAAACACCTGTTGAATCTTAAGGAGTTCAGGGGAATAGGGATAGTCAGTGTCGGAAGCATGCTCGACCTGCTGCGTAGCAGTAGCCCTTGAAGGTTCGCACATTGGTCGTAAGGATTCTCAACATTGCGGGTTTGAACCTAACAAGTTCGAATGGGGTCTCATGGGCCTGGGCCGTACGAACGGAGAG
>MEMY01000091.1:5011-5132 GCA_001768965.1 archaeon RBG_16_50_20
GACTTACGAAAACTCACGTGCTGATTACAGAAGTTCGCCGAGCCGCCAACTGGGAGGAAATGGTTCTATCTCCTAGCTTGTCCTTGAACGTACCGCCCGCTCTTCAGGATGATCGCTGCAC
>MEMY01000091.1:5156-5388 GCA_001768965.1 archaeon RBG_16_50_20
GGACCGCGAAAAGTACAATCCCTAGTGAAGCAGGAGTCTCTTCGTTTTTCGAAGAGGGGCCACTTATAGAGGAATGGATTTCGAGTGATGATTCATTAGGATGCAGAGATGATTTCCTTGCTTGACATCGTTCGTACATGCTTGGAAGCGACCTTGGTGAGCTGAGTGTCTTCCGTAACAAGCGTCAGATTTCGGTCTTTGGCAGCTATGATGTAGCTAGCATCATAGAAGG
>MEMY01000091.1:5494-7581 GCA_001768965.1 archaeon RBG_16_50_20
TTCCACTTCCTTCTGCTGAATGGCGTGATGTAGTCTGTGCTCCTTCCAGAGCGCGTTTCCAACTTCATACTTTGTAAGGTCAAGGAAGCAGTTCTCGGAGAGTAGACGAAGCGCCCTTTCCTCTTCCAGGCTCCTTAAGATCACAAAGACGGAACTCGCGTCAACAAGATACTTCATCGCTTCGCTCGGTCCTCGCGAATATGCTCGACGACTCTTTTGACATCAATGTTCTCAAGGATTTCTTTCATGCGCCTCACTGCCTTCAGAGCATCTTCGCGCTCTTTCTTCTCAATCTCTCTTTGTAGAGCGCTTCTAGCAACTCTGCTCACAGATATTCCGTATCGCTTTAACTTACGTTTCATGTGTTCGTCAACCCTCAGCGTGACGATCTCGGTCATTGTATAGTCGCAGAATGTATTACAAAACGCGTATATAACGAATACTTAGAGCGCTCCGGACCGCTTGAGGAGCAGGCCAGTCCTCGTTGTACATTTTCGAGCTACCGTAAACGGAAACTCCGTGGGAATGTGTGAACTAAGGACGGAGCTCTGTTTTGGGATTTTTCGTCCGCCATTTTCGAAGTGGATAACGCAAAAACGATCGATCGTTAGTGCTCGCTGTGGGAGCCGGAGTGTTCGTGTTCACCGAGGTATTTTTTGTCGTCGTTTTCAGAATCCGTGATGACAAAAGGCCTCCAAACCAACCTGTCGACTCACCTCGCGAGGTGGGGTCTATTCATTTTGTGAAGAGGGAGCACTTCATTTCTGAAGAGGGATCTCTTCGCGGCAAGCTCAGAGAATGGAAGAAGGGAGCCCATTGGATTTGTGGCCTAGGTCTCCGCTGGCTTGAGGGATTCGAGCCAACGAAGCCGCCCAACGCCGCGCTCCGAAAGTGAATACCGGAACATGCCCCCGGTCCGTTCTCTTCTAAGCAAGCCTTGTTTGTAGTAGCGCATCAAAGCCATCCTAAGCGCGTGAATGTCAACGACGATTCCCTTCGATTCAGCTAGCCTCTTCCCAAGCGAGTCACTGTCCAACGAACCCTCCTGTCTGAGGATTTGGAGAACACGCACCTTCAGCTCATTGTAGTCCAAATGGCGTACACCATGACTCCCATTCTTGCGTCCCAAACGCCCTTCCAGAGCATAGGCACATTAGATGCGTCGTGAGTTGGATATAAGTAACATCTAGCAGAACTTTCAACTCTGACATTCTCCTGCTCGAAAATGCACGAAACCACAGAATTATGTCGAGTAACACCTTGTAGGTTCAACTTGCACTTCAAAGCTTTTATAGTGTGTGCGAGTGAAACTGAAGTGATACTAATTTGCCAAACGGGCAACTAGAGCTCTCAAGCGTAGGCCAACCCCTAGAGGTCACCATCAAGTACGGAACCCTCGAAAAGAAAATCACAGGGCAACCCGACCAAGTCACAAGGGAGATCTTCGCATTTCTGATGAAGACCGTCCCAGAACTCGAACTCGCCTCACGCCTAGCCCTCTCAGTCGACATCAAAGAACTCGCTCAAGCCTGCGAAGGAGTGATCGCCGTCACCCCTGAAGGTGTCGTCGTCACCGTCCCAATTGACAAGTTGGCGGATCGAGAGCTTATGCTCCTCCATCTTGCCATGGCTCGAATCTCGCAAATGCTCGGTAAGTCCGAAAAGGATCTGGTTCAATCTGCCGAGTTAATTGCTGCAACAAAGAGAACCTCCGGAACTGTTGCGGGTCGACTCAGTGAGCTCTGCGGCGAGAACCTCGCTGAAAGGAAAGGCAAAGGCGAGTACCGGATTACGACTCTAGGATTACATGTCTTTCGTGAGCAAGTTCTCCCCAAACTGAAATCGAAAGCCTAGGATGGGATTGCTATGACACAAGCAGAAACCACTCAAGTCAAGGTGCTGATCGAAGCCAACGGTCTCAGGTACGAGGCGAGTGGATCGGCTGAGGAAATCATCCCACAGATCCTCCAGTTCCTATCCCAATCCGTGCCAGCCTTCGACCTTGCCCGCAAACTCGTCTTCGTATCCGATCTAGCTGGTCTAGCGGACAAGATCTCCGAATTCGCCAAAATGACGACTACAGGCCA
>MEMY01000091.1:7761-9160 GCA_001768965.1 archaeon RBG_16_50_20
GTCAGGTCTCATCGAACGCTCAGATCGAGGAAGCTACAAGATAACTGCGAAAGGGCTCATGCAGCTGGAAACGTTGCCGCTGAATGGTTCTAGGAAGGGAGGCGCGGCTCAGTAGCGAGTCGAGGTGTTCCAAGAAGCGATGCCGCTCATAACTAGAGGGTGCGGCGGTCGCGGGAGATTCGGGGGAATCAACCCGCATAGGGGGCGAGAGTGAAATGACCCACCGCACCCACCAATCTTCAACTACGCAACAGAGGATAAGTAACTTTCTCTACCCAGCCAATCCTCTGGGCGCAGGAGCCATCCCCGAGCGGTTCATCGAGTTCTGCCAACACTCCACCGAAAACGTACGAGGAAACCGGCTGTACACGGAACTTGCGTTCCAGGCGGGGATGAACAACACAGGATTTGACGGCGCCGACGGTGACTTGCTAGAGGTGAAAGCTCCCGACGACGAGGATATCATACCGATCCAACCAGTCGCATCAGAGAGACCCGTAGTTGCCATCGACACTTCCACTATCAAGCTGGGCGAGCTCGCTGCTGGGTCTCTCTGTGCACTAAGAGGCGCCGTGGTACTTCTCGACAAGAATCGCTACAGGTATGTCAGATACGGCCCGTTAGTCTTCTCTCTGGGTCACAACAGCTATGCAGCGTTGCAGGATTTCGCAGACCTCGGACTGATAACTCAGTTCACAGGAGAACCAAACGTGGACGGTCTGCTCAAACGAATCCGAAACGCCCTCGAACGCTGGATACAGTTCAATGTAAGCTCATCAACCACAGACGCATTCATCTTGATAGACGGCTCGCTCACCGCGGGCACACCAGACAATCCAACTCGAGACGTAGAACGCATGCTGGAAGCGGCCCGGCGAAACAGGAGCATTGTCATCGCAATATCGAAGAAAACGAAACTCCACATACAAGACCGATCAATAACAGACCTAGTCGAGCAGAGAACCCAACCATGCCTCATCGATGTTGACCAGGAAATCACGGACCAATTTCCAGCTTACCCCGTCCGATTCCTCGGACGTGTTTTCGTGGGAAAACTCGCAAGATCAGCTTTCGCGTTCAGAGTCGATGTCGATCGAGAAATACCACTCCAGCAGACTGTAAAGGGTATCTGCGAATTGACCGGGACCGATATTGTGGATCAAGGTTATCCGGAAACCCTCAGACTCGCCCACATACTGTCAACCTTCACAGCCAGTGATGTTATTGGCATGCAGGCCTTCGCTGCCGCTCGCTTCGGAGTGCAACTGATTCCCAAACTGGCTCTGCGCAGGTCGCTCTTCGGTCCCTTCGGAACCGCTTGGGAGGCTTGGCATTGAAAATCCTACGCAAAGAAGGAGACAGCATACAACTCCTCTGTTTTCCGGACGAGGAGGTCGAG
>MEMY01000092.1:0-2544 GCA_001768965.1 archaeon RBG_16_50_20
GTGATCGGCAAATGAGGGTTCTCGTGACCATCTCCTTTGACTGAATCCGAACCGATTCGTTCAACTGTTTAGGATAGCAACTTATGATTGGAATTATACTGCGTGGTTTCAAGTGAAACTCCTGACGCCTCCCCTTTGCTGAGTCTAAGGCAGTCATAGACCCAGAACCGCTTCCAACGAGGTTGTGTAACGGAATGGAAGTTAGAGCGCACTCAGGCTAGCTGCGCTTGCTGGAAGCATGATTCAAATGGTCGAACGGATCTTAGATATTCTCCTTAGACCCTCTTCGGTGTCGCTTGCATCCGAATAGTAGGGGAGCCTGTACCTCTGCATGAACTCCATCACAGCACGTAGAGGCATGTTGACTGTTTCTGCCACATGACCTAGAGAATAGTCGCCTCGGTAATAATCCGCTAAACTGTCTAAGACCTCTGCTTCCTTCTTTGAAGCAGCCCTGGCGTACCTCTGCAATTTCTCTAAGGCCATGTTTTCGCCTCCCAAAGCAGTTGCCTTAGGTGGTTTGTGTTTAATATGCTTTGATTGATCAGAGTCTCCAAGAGAATAATAGCTTCATGTGCAGTCAAGACCTTCGCGGCGTAAGCTTCCTTGATGACATCGCCTATCGTAATCGCTTCAAACCGAGACTCGCTGCTTTCGAGGCTGCATACTTGTCACTTGTCAAGAGAGAATCAGCTCCGACTTCCTTGCAGAGCACTATCGCTTCAGCCTCTCCTTCGCCCAATCTTTGGGCGACTAGGTAATTCACTTGCTTCCTGTTCTTGACCGTTCTGACCACAAGCCATTTTCCTACAGCTTTGGCAATCTCCATGGCGTCTGGCAGTTCACGATAGTGTTGTGTTTCATCAAAGACTTCTTCCGATATAATCACATCGTACAGGCGCGGTAGCAGGTCCAAATGATGCGACAATGCCAACTGAATTAGTGGAGCTGCATCGCTCACAACAATCTTCTTTTTGCCATTCAATTACGCACCACCTGCTTGTTAAGTCAATTGTTCACTCCTATCGTAAGTCGTGAGTCATTTCAATTTTGGAAATGAAAGCTGTCCTTTTGCCTGATCTGAGTCAGTCATAGGCCCAGAACCGCCTCCAACACTGCCGACCCTAATAGGACGAGGAGAGAGGCAAGCATCAATTTCAAGTCAGCTCGCAAGTCCGACAGAACCTGCTCATTTGAACTACTAATTCCCAAGCGGGCAGACTCGGACACGCACAGCAGCACTACAGCTATCTCGATTGGTCCGTGCAGCCACGCCTGACCGAGAAGCGTTAACAGTTCGCTGGAACCGCGAATCAGCCAGAAGAGGGTCAGAGGCATTCCAACTGAGAAGAACCCGGTTAGGAAAGCCACGAGAACCGTAAACGCGTCTAGCAGAATTCTACGTCTCCGATTGGAAAGGGGCGGGGACCAATCAAGTTTGGCTATCAGGGCAGGGTAGGCGAATGAGAGCGCTACGGGAACAGAGTTGTTCAGAAAAATCAGAAGCAACAACGCCAAGCTTCCAAAAGCGCTCACCGCACGCACCGGCTCCAACATCCTGAACTCCATGAGTGCAACCGCCATCTCGCGAAAGACCGGTATCGCTATTGTAACCAATGCTCCTGCCACTACGCCGATTGCGAAGAATTCCACCGTCACAGCGAACGCGCGATCAAGGTACCTCATCACACTCACCACCAAATGGCATTAGTTTGGAATCGTGTCCAGCTCTACGTAGATTCTTTCATTCTCCGCCTTAAATACATGTAAGCATATCTTACTGGTATGGAAGAATTAGAAATTCCTGAGTTGACGAAGGCCAGTTCCAAAGGGCAGATAGTGATACCCAGCGTAGTTAGGAGGAAGCTTGGGATCAAGAGAGGAAGTGTGTTTGCAGTCAGCGCCAGGAAGGACATGATCGTATTGAAGAAGTTGGAAACCGGAATCAAGCCAGAAGACTTGAAGACGCTCAAGCGGATCGAGGAAGCCTGGCGGGATATAGAAGAAGGAAGGTACAAAATCCATTCTAAGAAAGCATTCTTCAAAGAGTTCACGAAATGGTAGAAATAAAATCCATCGTAACGACCGACAGCTTCAGGGCCGATGTGAAGAAGATCAGGGACAAGAGCCTGAAAGAAAGACTGCAAAAGCAGATAGAGAAGGTTGCGGAAAATCCGAATTTCGGAAGACCTCTTCGGTACGATCTGAGAGGGGAATGGTCCGTTCGAGTGAAGCCGTACAGGCTCATTTACAAAGTCGAGGGCGATAAGCTAATCCTATTGAGATTTGAGCACCGGAAAGAGGCCTACGAAGGATAATTCAGTCTACCCCTGACCCTCTCTTTTGCTAAGACAGTCATAGGCCCAGAACCGCCTCCAACACCGCAGGGCCGAGGAGGATAATGAAGGAGGCAAGCACCTAGTCGCCAAACGGGCCGATTCAGACACACACAGCAGCACCACCGTGATCTCGATTGAAGTGTGTAACCAACCGTTGGTAAGCGGTGTCACCAATTCCTCAGAACCGCGGATCGAACCAAGAAAC
>MEMY01000092.1:2581-5737 GCA_001768965.1 archaeon RBG_16_50_20
AATGCTGTGAGAACCATGAACGTGTCGAAAAGTGTTCCTCGTCCTCGGACCGAAAGCGTGGTGCTCAGTCGACCTTCACTGATGGTGTTTGGCGCAAGGGTGCTTCTTGTAGTTACCAAGACTCATAAGACTAGAGTTTGGACCACTGGGAGATTGAATAGAATCTGAGTAGCTCGTGACTTCAATTGCCTAGTCCGGTAAGTTTCCTGTTAGTAGTGGCTGAGTTACTTCTGCCGGGTTACGCTTGGATCCTTATCTCTGGATTATCAAACCGCCTGAACTTCTCGGAGAGGTTTGTTTTGGCGTTCGTGCTGAGTTTTTCCTTCGCGAGTCTGCTCACCGCAGCTCTCGCATTCTTCACTCCGAATTATCTGGGACTCTCACCCGCGATCTCATTGTTGATCGCTGCTGTGGTCTTGATAGGATACGTTCTGAAACGGAGGCCACCAATTCACCAAACCATACCGAAAACAAAACTGCCAAGCCTGCAGATTCTATTCGCAGTATGTGCTTACGTGTTGCTGCTGATCGCGCTCTTCTGGTCCACGCCACACTATCCGACCGTTGACGCCCCTGACTTGCTTACTCACGCCCGGCTAGCGGAGCAGATCCTTCAAGGTGGCGGAAAGGAAGTTCTACTTGTCGACAAGTTCCCCACGGGTCTGCACTTCGCAAGCGCATTGCTGGCCAACACGTTTCACCTGAACGCGCTTGATGCCCTTCGAACCCTGACGGCGCTGATCGTTCTGGCAATAATCCCACTCATTTTCTCAACCGCTCGCGTCCTATTTCAGGACGAGCGGGCCGCAGGATTGACGGTTATGATCGGTGCGTTCGCGCTTCCCGTCGATGCCTTTCATCTTGCGCGCATTGGGACCTTTCCGAACACTGCGGGCGACGTGCTAATTCTGACTGTCTTGTGGTTGTTCTTGAGCTACGTTCGCCAGCCGAATCGCGCCTTAGGAATCAGCCTAGCGTTCCTTAATGTTGCAGGAATGTTCATGCACTCCAGCTTCCTCATCTTCTTCGCTGTCCTATGGGTTGCTGCCGTTCTCGTACTCATTTTCTCCAAAAAAGTGCGCCGCAATTATTCGCGTGGACTGCTGTACTCGAGCGTTGGGCTCGCTGTGTTTTCTCCTGCCCTATTCTATTTCGTGCAGGGAAATGTGGGACGGGTCTTGTCATCTTACGTTGACTTTGGTCAAATGACGGACCCTGGGTTGCTTCGAGTCGGGTACTTCAATTTCCTCTACAACATCGGATACTTGGTGGGGTGGCCGAGCTTCGCCTTGGTCGGGTTGGGTGTTGTTCTAATTCTGAAAAGGAAACATAGGGACGCGAGTATGGTTCTACTGCTCGTTTGGACTGGTTTCCTTGTCGTGGCTCCGCTTCTGTCAGGACACTCAGATCGATTTGTTCTTTTCGCGATGCTTCCGGCAACCTTCCTGGTAGGGAGCTCATTTGCTACGTTTTCAGAGCGGCTCGGTCGAGCCCGCGCCCACATGAATCACGGAACGAAAAAACTTGTACGCTTGGTCATTCCAATAATGCTAGTCGTCTTGGTTTTGACGGGTAGCTTCCCAACGCTCGTTCCTTACGTGTACAATCCGTCCGGCAGAACACGTCAGAACGCCATATTCGACTCCATGATCTGGCTCAAAGGAAGTCCATGCGCGAGCGGTGTCGCAAGCTCGGGACTCTGGCCCGATTACCAATACCTCCCAGCATTAACCGGGATACCTTACGCGGGCGACTTCCTCAAGCCACCCGAAATTGTTCTTCAAAAGTCGAACCAATTGAATTTCAAATGTGTTGTGGTCGCAACGAACAGCCTCTACTTTCCGTCGTTTCAAGCAACCGCGAGGCTCAAACAAGAATACCAAAACGAAATGCTAGCAGTCTTCTTGATACGCACCACATCATGAGACTGATCTCAGGTCAACGTCCGCGAAACTCCGAATGCGCGATCAATGACTCTCGCAGGCACAGCCCGAACTTGTCGATGGGTAGGGTCCGATTGACGCTTTTACTTTCCGCGAGGCAACCGTTCGGAGCTGAGCAGACAAGCTTCTGAGTATAATGGCCTGACGCGTTATCTTTTGCACTTCTTCGATCTGTTTTTGACAAGCTTACGCGGGGTCTGTTGCTATGTGTCTTCGTGACTGGGAAAACTATTTTATCACTAGAGACCCTGTCTTTTAAGAGAAGAACATGTCCACTGATTTTTCAGAAACCGGAATACCAGGTCTTGATTCGCTCCTGGGCGGGGGAATTCCGTCTGGACGGGTTGTGATAGTTCTCGGAGAACCGGGCGCAGGGAAGACGACGCTCTGTTCTCTCTTCCTCGCAAATGGCTATACTAAGTATAATGAGAGCGGTGTTTACGTGAGTTTGGAGGAAAGTAGAGACCACCTTTTTAGAGAGATGACCCGTTTCGGAATCAACTTCGCCCAAGCTGAAAAGGATTTACACTTTGCCTTTGTTGATGCTTCCCCGATCAGGCACATTCCCAACGTTGTAAAGGCTGGCAGTATGACAATAGGTAAGAAGGAATTTTCACTCGTATCCGTCATAGATAGTATCAAACGATCGATAGCTACTGTCAAGGCGAAAAGAGTGGTTGTCGATCCAATATCCTATCTCATCTTCCAATATTCCAACCCTGCGGAATTGCGAGGCGCGCTCCTGGATTTGGTGGAAGCATTGAACGAAACGAAAGCAACTGTACTTCTCGCCTCGGAACTTCGCCAGTCTGGTTCACTTGTGCGTCGTGAGATTCAGATGGAAGAGTACGTCGGACATGGGACTATGATCATGCAATCCATTCCAGTTGGGAAAAGCCTAGTCCGAAGTATCCAAGTCTCAAAAATGCGCGAATGCGAAATTGATCGTCAGCCTAGACCATACAGGATAACCAGAGACGGTATTGAAGTGTTTCCTAAAGAAACAGTTTTCTGATCTAATGGTTGGCTAGCCGCTAGGAACTTCACGTCGACGAAACACTGTAACTTCGCAAAGCGGCTCTATAGGAGTTCAATGTACCTGTCTTGTTACGGTGACTCCTTGCGTGTCGTAGGCTATTTGATCGTTGAATATGCCTCTAATGCTCGCTACGCTCTGAGGGTCATGTGCTGCTGGATTCAGGAGAAAGAGCCC
>MEMY01000092.1:5758-6976 GCA_001768965.1 archaeon RBG_16_50_20
AACTTGGAGTGAATTCTGTGTGAATTTGTATACCCAGCTCTGTGATGCTTCCCCGTCTTCTACCATGAGAACTAGGTCTGTGAGGCTGTCGAATACGATGTTCATGGGGCCGTCGGGGTGCTCGTTGAGAAATGGGGAGAACTTTATTCGAGGGTCCAAATCGACCAGTTCGACATTTTCATTGTCAGGTAAGCACTGCCTGACCGCGCTTCCTTTCTGTGTGACGACTACAAGAGCCTCTTCGTGAGAGACACACTCAGTCACAAAATCCACTACTGCCTTCTCGTAATCCGACCTTGGATCGATCTCGAGAAGTATCTTCTTTCCTCTCAGCTTTCCATGCTCAATCCCCAGAAGGCTCGAGAATTTTGTGAACCTTGCTTCCTTCAGCCATTTCTTAACCTCGCTGAGGAGCTGTTCTTTGGCGAAGGGTTTAGTGAAGTGCGAGTCGGCCCCTGCCCAGCTGCTCAATTTCCTATCGACGTCTCGGCCGAGCGCCGTGAACATGATAACTGGAATGTTCTTCGTTCTTGGTTGTGTCTTGATAATCTTGCAGACTTCCAAACCGCTTTTTCCAGGCATGACGAGGTCGAGCAGTACGAGGTCAGGTTCTTCTTTTTCGAGGACTTGAAGTCCATCCTCGCCATTAGTAGCTGAAGACACCCAATAACCCTCTTTCTCCAAGATCATTCTGGTCAGGTTGATTATGTCAGCTTCGTCGTCCACGACGAGAATTCTATCCATGAAGCTCCACAATCCTCTTCCTTAGTAACGTGAAGGTGAACGTGGTTCCTAGACCTTTGCCGGGAGAAAATGCTGAAATCGTACCGCCGTGAGCCTCAACCAGCTTCTTGGTCAGGCTGAGACCGAGACCTGTTCCCTTGTAATACGTGGCCTTCTCTATGGCGGCAAAGGGCTCGAAGACTCGAGCAATGTCGGACTTATTGATTCCTATTCCCGTGTCTTTTACGCTGATCCTTAGATCTCCCGTTTCAATCTCCTCTTCGGCTCTGACAGTGATGTCTCCCCCCGTGGATGTGAACTTGGTCGCATTGTTGAGAAGATTCATCATCACCTGACTTAATCTGAGATGATCTCCCTGAATTGTCAACGGCCCTGCCGGAATCTCCAAGTGGAGATGCTGATTCTTCTGCCTGATAAGCGGTTGAATTTCCTCGACACATTCCTTTATCAAGTCTCGGAAATTGACGTTCTGAA
>MEMY01000093.1 GCA_001768965.1 archaeon RBG_16_50_20
GTCAGTGCGCCTGGTTCACGAGTGGCCAGTCCATCAGCGATCGATGTTGTGTCAGAGAGCCTAGTGATCTTCCCATTCTTGATGGATTGATACATCGAAGATGCCCTCTCCGGCTCTACTCCAATCACTCTAGTCGAGGGCTTCAGGCTCTTGATAGCTGCAGAGATTCCGGAGACGAGCCCGCCGCCTCCGATGGGCACGATTACCGTGTTTACATCGGGCAGGTCCTCGCATATCTCAAGCCCGATAGTACCTTGGCCTGCGATTACGTCTGGATCGTCGAAGGGGGGAATGAGAACAGCTCGGGTGGCTCTCTGAATTTCCAGCGCCTTGTTGAATCGCTCGTCGTGGAAAAGCCCGTGCTTGACAACTATCGCGCCGTATTCCTCAATGGCTCTCACTTTTTCCTCAACAGCGTTCGTTGGGACCACAATTGTTGCAGTCGTCCCAATCATTTTTGCCATGTACGAGACGGCTAAGCCGTGATTCCCCGAAGAGGCTGCGATGAGTCCGTGTTTTCGCTCGTCAATGCTCAGTTTGAGAATCTTGTTGGAAGCCCCACGGATTTTGAATACGCGAATCGGCTGGTAGGATTCAAGCTTCAAATACACACGGCTGTTTGTCAGGGCACTGAGGCTGGGTGAAAAATAGAGCGGCGTTCTGTAGACAACATTGAAGATCCGGCGCCTTGCCTCCTGAATAGCAGTCAAATCAACAGGCAGATTGCTCATCGGAGCGCGGCTCGTGAATTACTTAGATCCTGGAGAAGCTTTCCCGAAATATGAGTGTATACGGGGTTGCATCAGATAGTAGACTACAAGCAAGTTCACGACTAGAGAGATGATTTCGCCGATGCCAGGTCTCAGGAATAATGAGAAGATAGCGAACACTATTCCAAGTAGCGCGAACGCCAGAGAAGCAACCCATGCCCAACTCATCCCGCTCCATAAACCATAGGCCAACACGAACTCTACGAGGGCAAGTACAAGAAGGACCACGGCGACGACGAACAACCTGACCGGAATTATGAGCCTCATGTGAGGAAACAGTTCGGGTAAACCAAAGCTAACGACTGTCAAGGCAATGAATCCCAGGAAGAGCAATATTCCGAGGAAGCCCTGCAGGACTGCGAGGAAAGTTACACCAGTTGGACGTTCTCGAGTGGACATTTGACCGAGCCTCACTTCCTCTGTGATTGTGAGAGTGCCTGCCTGATCTGTTCGGCCAGTTTCTTGCGTTCAGCTTCGTCTTTGGTGGATATCCATTGCAGTTTGAGATAGAAGACGTCTTTATCCTTCGAAGGCATAGGCACCGCCTGAACATGACTTACGGATGTGTGGGGCCACAGTTCAGAAATGAACAATATAACTTTAGACTGCTAATGACTTCTTTGACTTCTGATCGTCAGCACATCACGTAGCCGCGCGGTCGCACTCGAATTCGTGAAACCAGCGTTACTTGCCTTTTACAGTCGCCACGAACTCGTCAAGCGCTATTGTTGGGAGGGTAGTGATCTCTACTGTTCCTCTTGCTCCCAGTTCTACAGACACTTTGACGATGGTCTTGTTGTCGGGTGCTTCAACAACATTGACGAAATCGTAGGGACCTAGAGTTGCGTACTGGGACAGCACTTTTACTCCAAGCTTTTCGATTTCCTTGTTAACTTCTTGGATTCGTCCAGGTTTCTCGCGTACAGTCTTTCGACCTTCTGATGTCAGTTTGGACAACAATATGTATACAGCCAATCCATATCCCCTAACAGAAACTATGTGAACATTGGATTTGGACCTTTCTACGCCACTCAGCTGATCACTCTACGCATCACAGCTGCGGTCTCACAAACTTCCGTGAACTCGACGGATACCTTCACCGCTTCGTCAACATCCTTACGGTCCACAACTTGAAAACCAAGACGCTCAAAGTATGCTCCCGCATCGTCAGTCAATAGGTACAGTCTCTTGACACCCCGTGCCTTTGCAGTTCCCGTAACCGACTCAATCAAGATCCTCCCATACCCCTGACCCCTGAACCGCTGGGCAACCGCAACGGATCGAAGTAAACCACTCTTCTCATACAACTCTAATCCAGCGACGCCAAGCAATGATCCGTTTTGATCTTCCGCGATGACAAAGTTGTCCACCCACTCGTCCACGCCAAGCTCCGGTAATCCGTTTTCTCCGAGGAAGCTCTTGATCCGTTGCAAGTCCGACTTGGTTGCCGCTCTATAGCGTGCCTGAACCGTCATGAATACGCCACACTTTCCTTCGTTTCGCACTCAAATGAAAAGCATTCGAAATCTCAATCCAACTGTTGGATTCGGTTAAGAGTGCGGTCCAAGTTCAGACTAACACCTTCACGACAAATGACAATAGTTTATAGGCGACTTCTCGGAGTGAACTCAATCCTCCGACAACGATTGAAAGTGCTCCCCGGGGAGCACTTCTTCCTTTTCCACCTGTGCTGCTTTGCGAGCTAGAAGATATTAGGAACGAGTGGGGCGAGTCCGAGTTTGGAAGCCGAAACGATTGGATTCGTGTGAGGTAGTTCATTACAGTTGGTAGATGAACTAGTTTGGGACAAGAATACAGGAGAAATCCGAATTCTAGGACAGCGTCACGCAGCGGTCAATATGCAAGCCTTGTGCAATCACCTTGATTCGCTGGTTGGGATCCAAGTTGCCGAGGTCATCATGCACAACCTTGAATTTCATTTAGGCAAGGAAGATGCTGCACGAATCAAAACGGAGAAAACTCACGCCAAGCTCCATGAAATAATCGAAAATCTGGCCCAGTCTAATAGACTGTCGGGCGTTGGAGTCACCAAGGTGAGGCTGCCTGAGAATCAGCTAGAGCCCATCGAGGTTGAAGTCACAAATCCCGCCGTCACGGGTGTCTCAGGTGCCGCCAAGGCATTTATGTTCGCTTGGTGGACCGGAGCCATGACGATTCTGCTGGACAAAGAACTAGATCTGAAGAACGTAATCTATGATCAGAAAATGAACGTAAAGAAGTGCCAAATCATCCCTAGGTGAGGCGGTTTATGCGCCTTGCGCAAACAATCTAATAGACCAAGAAACACATGGGCATTTGGTGGCTCTGAATGCCTGAGATATCACCGGAAGATGTCTTCGCGCTCCATCCTAAGATCAGATGGGTTGGATTAACCACCCATCAAGGAAAGGTAGTTCTCGCTAAGATGCGTCCGGGCGTTGAACGAGCCACACCCGAGAACCACGACCAGAAGTTTCTCGAACTCGGCGCAGTGATCCTCGGAGGGGTTGCTGAAGGTGACGCTGCCTTCGCGGGCAGAGTCAAATGGATAGCTGTGGACTACGAAAAATATACTGAATTGATGGTGGAGCGTGACGGCAAATACCTTGTACTGACATTCGAGCCTGACAAGAATCTGCAAACACTTCGAGAAATCATCACAGCACTAGAGACATCGAAGTGACCGTTCCTGATTGTTCACTCTGGCTTGTTATCTTCGCTCGAATAGCCGCCGGGAAATATCCGGTCAACGTTAACAATTGTAAGTCCGGGTCGCGGAGGACGCTAACGCAGCCATTTCAGTGCCGCTATCATTCCATGCCACGGAACTGAAGAAGAATTCGGAAGTTCTGAAGATCGGTTTGAGGGCTTTGCCATCCCATACGTATACACTGCCCTGTCCCATTCCCGGTTGCGCAGTCGCGGTTACTATTGCAGCCAGTCGTCCCGACGGATTCCATGAGACACCGACTGGATAGACTCGCTTGTGTTCAAATTCGATTGGCGATACGGTTGTCCCATCGAATGATCCGATGTGGCCGTTGTGCCATATGACATCGTAGCCAACCGCGAGGGCGGACTTACCGTCGGGACTCCAGTCCACGCCGATAAGATCAGCCCGCCCCTCATTCACTGGACTCAGGCTGTTCCTCCTTCCGTCGAAAACGAAGAGGTTCGGCGAGGGAATGAACTCCTCTGCAAAACAGTTGGATGTCACAAGCGCCTGAGGTCTGTCTGGTCGCCAAGCTGTGCGACGAAGATTTGCCGTTCCACCGTCGATTGTCTCGACTCCCAGATCCGTGTACTTCAGTAGTGTCCCTCGGTTTCCAGCTATCAGCGCTACACTTCCATCAGAACTCCAAGAGGTCGTCCGGAGATTTTCCGGAGTTGATACATTGATTTTGTTTGGATTTCCGTCCTCATCGAGGAGGATGATTGTGCCTGCGTTTCCTACAATCATGGCCGTCCCATCGTGAGGATTAATGGAGATAGCTCGGAGATTCTGACGCGTCCCAGATTTGAATACTGAAGATTTCTCTCCTTGCACATTCACTATTCGACCTCCATCTCCAACCAGGGTAAGACTTTGCCCGCGTGTATCCCAATCAATGCCTCGAAAAATCCCCCGTACCGGCTGAGTTCGAATCTTATTGTCCCTGTAATGGATTAGTATCGACGGCAACCGAGCAATCTCCTCAGCTTACTTCAAAAATAACTCCTGCATCCTATAAGCAGAATTGAGGGACCACGTTTTGGCTAAGAGGACAGTTCGGAAGGCACAATCTGCTGCATTGTATTCTGAGCGCGCGATCAGAACTGAGCGAGACCTGCTGGATTACATTGAAGCACTAGATGAAGATGAAGGCATCCGCATTCAGGGCGATCTGAAGAATCACACTGAGGGCGGTTTCATCTTCGTAGGCGTCTACAGGGGCAGTTACTGTGTAAACATCTGCGACGAAATATGGAACTCAAAACTGCGAAAGTACCTGGCCGGCGGCAATGACGAATGGTACTACTTTGACACAGGCAAGCAGGCCTTCAATTTCGTGATGAAAGAGGCGAGGCGCCCTCTCAGAGCTTGGTTATACTAACAGCACACTCATGATAAAATGCCGAATACGTCCGCCATTCTTCGAAACCTTTGGTCAATCTCATCCTTCGATTTCTGATCGATTCCTCGACCTGTCCTAGCAAGCAGGGACAACTTTCGAGCGAGATCGGTTAGGACTCTCAGGGCGCGCGCTGTGTTAAAATCGTCGTCCATGTGCCGTGTGAACTCTGATTCTGCTCTTCGGAGAAAGTTCATTCTCTCTGCTTTGCTTGCGCCGGTTCCTGGCTGGAGAAAATGAAAGCTGTTGTAGTTCTTTTGTAATGCTTTCAGGTGGTTGCGTGCTCGTTTGAGGGCAAGATCGGAGATAGATACGGTATCTCTGTAGTGGATGGAAGCGAAGTAGTACCTCAAATCCGCAGGCGCATACTCTCTTAGCGTATCGCGTATCCGGATCATGTTTCCGAGGGATTTGCTCATCTTTCGCCCTTTGATGCTGAGCAACCCTGTATGAAGCCAGAATCTAACGAAAGGTGCCTTGCCGCTCAGGGCTTCTGCTTGGGCTATCTCTGCTTCATGATGTGGGAAGACTAGTTCTGAGGCGCCCCCATGCAGATCGTAGGTTTCGCCAAAGCGGGTCATCGAGATGGCGGTATCCTCAACATGCCAACCGGGCCTCCCTTGACCCCAAGGCGAGTCCCAGCGAAGCCCGCTATCGTGCTTCCTCCACAGGGAGAAGTCTTCAGGATTCTTCTTGGAGGAGCAGAGTTCGAGTCTCCTTAAGCCAAGTTCTTCTTGTATCTGCCCCGATAGCTGACCGAACTTGGGAAACTTCCTAACTTCAAAATACACGCCAGTCTCGGTTTCATAGGCCACTCCTATGTCGACCAAGCTCTTGATCTGAGCAATAATTTGAGGCATGTACTCGGAAGCCCGCTCGTAAGCGGCCACATTTGTAATACCCAGCGCCTTCATGTCCTCAAGGAACGCGCTTTCGTATTCCCGTGCAAGCTGAAGCGGGTCTTTCTTCAGCTCATCGCCTTTCTGGATTATTCTGTCCGCCACGTCTGTAATATTCATCAGATAAGTGACATTGTAGCCGAGGAATCCCAAGTAGCGTGTGATCATATCGAATGCTAGATATGTTCTCGCATGTCCCAAGTGAACGTAGTCATAGACTGTGGGTCCACAAACGAAGAATTTTACACTGCTTCCACGTGGAGCTGTGAAAGCTTCCTTCGTGCGGGTCAGCGAATTGTAGATCCTAAGTACCAATGCTCTGTCGCCTCTTGGCGAGGGGGCTCTTGAGTTTAAGAACCTTGCAGAGTTCGTGAAAGACCATCCTGCTTATGTGCTAAAGGCCTTCGATACTAGATGAGATCCAGTAGAAAGACCAAGTCTTCCGCCAATAGCCCTGATTCTCCCCAATTCGTTCTACCTGGTCCAGAGTAGTGCTTGTGGCTCCGAGGAGAGCGAAACGTTGCTGGACAGCGAAAGAGACTCAGGGGCAGGAAATTTTCTTCTAGGTGGCGGCCTTTCTTTGTCTGCTTTGAACGATGTAGAAGTTCTCGTCGACATCGATCTCTAAGTCGGGTACAAAGGAGAGGATGAACTCTATCAGCTCGTCCATGCTGCGTTTACGCCTCTCCTTCAACTGGAGGAAGCCCTGAAGGCTAACTAAGCGCTCATACATGTCAGAGCTGATTTTGATGCTTCTGCTCAGACGCCTCTTCTTGCTGGGTTCAAACGGTCTTGACACTAGTTCTCCCTGGTAGAAATGTAGAACATGTTCGCCTTTTTATTTTTTCTCCAAGCCAGCTTATACGGTTACGCTGTTCATACTGAGTATCACTGCATTAGCACGATAATTGAAGAGTTTGGAGGTGAATTGAGATGGTGGCGAAGAAACGTAAGGTCAAGATGCGCATTGGCGATGAATCCAGCAGGGCTGAGAGAGTATCTG
>MEMY01000094.1:0-4698 GCA_001768965.1 archaeon RBG_16_50_20
TGGACGCGAAACGTTGGGTTGACTGCTGCGACATTTCTCACTCTTGACGAGTTGTCGAATGGTCGCGGCATTCTGGGGATTGGTGCGTGGTGGGATCCCCTTGCGTGGAAAGTCGGTATAGACCGCAAGAAGCCGCTCAAAGCCATGCGAGAATACGTTACCGTTCTCCAGCGCCTTTTCAGGATGGAGAATGTCACGTTCGAGGGGGAATTCGTCAAAGTCCGAGACATCCGGCTCGATGTTGTGTATGGTGATCCGTCTACTCCTCGCAAAATCCCAATCTATATCGGTGCAACAGGTTGGAACATGATCGAGCTCACAGGCGAGATAGCTGATGGAATTGCGCTGAACTATCTCGTCTCACCGGACTACAATCAGAAGGCCATGGAGCATCTTAAGAAAGGCGCGGCAAAGGCCAAACGTAACTGGGAGGATATCGACAGACCCCAGCTAATTGTCTGCTCCCTCGACGACGACCCTGAGAAAGCAATCAACAACGCGCGGCCCCTGATTGCTCAGTATTTGGGACAGCAGCCACACATTGCAAAGGCAAGTGGAGTAAAGGATAGTCTCATCGAGGAAGTTACAACTGCTCTCGGAGGCTGGCCAGCCAAACCAGGTGGGTTAGAGAGAGCGAAGCAACTAGTCGACGATAGGCTTGTTCAGCTTGTCACGGCGAGTGGCACACCTGACGACTGCCGGAAAAAGATCGAACACTACAACAACTCTGGATGTACATGCCCAATCCTGTATCCTCTTGGAGACGATGTACACGCCATGATCGACACCTTCGCCAAAACCTAGAATCAGGGATAGCTACATGGTGAACGTTGACATAAATTATCTGTACTCCGAGTAGGTACTTGGATTGAGACACGAATCAGCCGCGTTTGCTGCGCTGACGATGTTGACCCTAGTAGGACTACTAAACTTGGCGAACGTGCAACAAGTTTCAGCATACGAGACCACCTTCTATTTCCACAATTACAGGGAGCTGTCGATCTCATTGGGTCAACTCGAGTTTGGTGGTTTCCAGGTGTCTTCAATTGAGACTGATCCTTCGAGTACAAGTGCCAGAGCATATGCAGACGTGACTCCTGACCAGCCTAATGGTGGGGGAAGCAGTCCGACTCTAAGTTCTCTCATCTATGTTAGTGGACAGCATTCTGGTTATGCTGCTGTGGTCGCTTGGTTTACGACACCTTTCACCATAGGAGTAAGTCTAGACGGGGATGTCGTAATGCATGTTTGGATGAGCAGCAACGACGGTGTGTGGCCCTGGGAAGGATCTGAATACTTCATGGGAATCGGTGACTATTCTCCTGGAACTACTGTTCCTTTGACGATTCTCTGGACCTACACGAGTAACGCGGCAGCGGGAAATGTCTTCACCAACTCACCTACTGAATACACGGCCTCGCTTCATATTGGCCAACACGAATTTCAGCCAGGCAGTATGTTGACGTTTTTTGCAGGCGCCGCCTCAAAAAAACAAGGATATCAGTTCACCGTACACTTTGACAGCCCGAGCTGGAGTTCTCGTGCGGAGATACCCGCTGATCCCTCTTTGACTGTTCCAGAGTTCGACAATCTGGTGATAATCGTGGTCGTTGCCATAACGTTGATTCCACTATTCCGAAACCGTCTAGAGTCCGATCGCCATGGCAAAGACTTTCGAAATACAAGATAGCTTTCTTGTGAGAACTCGGGGCTCAACGTCTCCATGTCTCAGATCCGATCATGGAAGCGCAGTTGAGACAGATACTTTCGCCTTGGGAATCTGCGAGGAACTGGTTTCCGCATTCCGAGCAGCGAATATGATGCAAGGAATTACCTACTGAGATCGCGAGCTGTTGCCCGCGAGACCATATAACTAAATTTGGTGGTTCTCTTGCCCTCCTTTGAAATCACTAAACAGGAGCAGTGCTTGAATGAATTTCTACGTCACCTTAACCACGAATTGCAACCTAAAGTGCAAGTACTGTTATGAGAAGTCTTGCGAAGATTTCGGAAGCGATTTCCATGGTCTCACAATTGACTATTCGATTCCTTCTTCCGTGACCTATAGAACTAACGTACTGCGCAAGTTTGTGGAACAGGACAGCAGTGATCCCGTGCTCATTTTCTATGGAGGCGAACCCCTTCTCAAGATCAAAAGGCTGAAAGAGACCATGGATGCAATTCCGAACGCTCATTTCGTCATTCAGACGAATGGTCTCTTGCTGGATAGAATAGATTCAGACTATCTGAACAGGCTTGACTCGATTTTCGTCTCTCTCGATGGCGACGAGGCATTGACTGATTATTACCGGGGAAGAGGCACTTACAAGAGAGTGAGAAATAATCTGAGGAGTGTTCGGGAGCGGGGGTTCCAAGGCGAAATTGTGGCTAGGATGACAGTCGCTGAAGCGACTGAAATCGACACGCAAGTCTTGGGTTTGATTGACGGAGACGAGGTCCCGATTTCGTCTGTTCATTGGCAACTGGATGCGTTATTCTGGCAGAACGACTATCCGAAACGTCGGTTCTCTGAGTGGATTACGCAAAGCTACAATCCACGACTGAGAAGACTGATCCGTGCTTGGGTCGACCACATGAGAAATGCTGGTGAGGTCTGGCGTATGTACCCGTTCGTGGGTATTACGCATTCGATGCTCAACGGCGATTCAAGTCATCTGCGATGTGGAGCCGGATGGCGCGTATTCAACATTCAAACTGACGGCAATATTACACCATGCCCGGTAATGGCAGGCATGAAGGACTTCTACTTAGGGAATATTCGTGACGCCTCTTTCGACAGATTGAAAGACGCCGTATTCGTCTCCGAACCATGCACCTCATGTAAAGTCTTCACAATTTGCGGTGGGCGCTGTCTTTACGCAAATGCCACAAAATTATGGGGAGCCGAAGGATTCAATCAAGTCTGTGACACGGTCATTAGGATGATAAAGGAACTCTTTGATGCGGTCCCGCAGATCAAATCACTAATAGAAAGCGGCAAAATTCAACAGGAAGACTTTGAGTATCCAAAATACAACGGTTGCGAAATAATTCCTTGACTCTAATTTTCGCCTGTGTGGCTACGCGATTATCGGAGGAACAAATCTGAACTGAACTGTATCCAGGAGTCCTTTATCCGTAATTCTGAGCTCGGGAATCACGGATAGGGTCGTGAACGAGAGCGTCATATAGGGTGATGGTAGATTCGAGCCAAGCTCGGTCCAGGCATCCCTTATCCGCTCGATTTTCTCCGAAACGTTTTCCACAGTTTCATTCGACATGAGACCTCCGATCGGCAAAGGCAGGTGAGCCAGCACCTTTCTATTGCGGACAACCACCAACCCACCCTCGCTCTCTACCACCGTCTTCGATGCGACCAACATGTCTTCGTCATCTGCTCCAGCGACGACTAGGTTGTGTGAGTCGTGGGCGACCGTAGAAGCGACTGCTCCTTCTTTGATGCCCAACCCCTTAATGAAACCGAGACCCCTGTTTCCTGTGCCAGCGTGACGTTCGAAGACAGCGATCTTCACCAAGTCCTCGTCGAGGTTAACATTCACCTTGTTGTTCTTGACCGGCGCCTCCAATTCCAAATGCCTCGTCTGTACGCTCGCGGGAATCACTCCGATCGCTCTAACTCTCACTGAACCGTTTCCTGTCTTCGAGATAATGTCCAGATCGCTTGCTGATGGTAATTCCTTGAGTCGGACTGTGTTTCTGACGTAACTCGGAAATCTCGCTGGCTGGATCTGGGTCAGCAACTTCCCAGCTCTGCTGATGACGCGACCGTCTGCAATCACAGTATTCACTGTGGCTGTTTTCAGGTCATCTAGAATCAGCAGGTCCGCATAGCGCGCGGGTGCTATGTTCCCTAGCTCTCGTGCACACTCGTAATGTTCTACCACATTGAGAGTTGCCATTTGAATTGCCGCAATCGGATCTACTCCTTCCTGTATGGCTCGGCGAACCACATAGTCGACATGTCCGTCCTCCAAGATCGACCTTGGCTCTCGGTCATCTGTAACCAACGCAACGTGGCGGGAGTCCAATTTCTCCTCGGTTACTGCACGTATTGTTTCAGCAATGTCACGAGACGCAGAACTTTCCCTGAGCATCGCATACATACCCAGCCGCAGTTTCTGTACGGCCTGGATCTTCTTTGTCGATTCATGGCAGGAGGTTATTCCGGCAGCGGCATAAGCTGCCAATTCTTTGCCAAGCAAATCGACGGCGTGACCTTCGACAACGCGTCCCGCCTTGAAAGTGGCTGCAAGCTCACCGTGAACTTGAACATCGCTCGAAAGGACTCCGGGGTAATTCATCATCTCCCCAAGCGCAACAACACCCTTCCATTTCATTGCCTCCTCAATCTCCTTCGGTCCAATCACTGCACCAGATGTCTCAAAGCCAGGTGCCGCAGGGACGCAAGATGCCACGGTAATCAGGACTTTCAGTGGAAGTCCGCGGGACTCGTTGAGAAAGAATCGAACTCCATCTAGGCCAAGAACGTTAGTCATCTCGTGAGGATCAACAAACACAGTCGTCGTCCCATGAGGAAGAACGGCTCTCGCGAATTGAGTCGCCGTTACCATCGCACTCTCAATGTGAACGTGACCATCGATAAACCCAGGCGCAAGACACTTTCCTTCAGCATCGACAATTTGCGTATCACGGCCAATTGTGTGTTGGGCGTTTCCG
>MEMY01000094.1:4800-5734 GCA_001768965.1 archaeon RBG_16_50_20
CGTCCCATCGCTGTATCGACAAGGGTGCGAGTCATTTCATGAAGGCGTGTTCGGCCTTCAATCTCGAACAATGTAGGGATCTCCAAGCAAACATGATTTCCGCGCACTTAAGAAGAAATCTCGGAGGAAGGTTGAACCCACCAGATTCGTGGCAGAGAGACGCTGCAGCTCATTGAGGCGTGAGAAGAACGTCGGGAGAATAAATCAAGAAAAAAAGAAGAGGGGGTTGAGGCTTCAGCCTCTACTTCGGTATTTTGGTCGTGATGCCCTCAACGAACCAGTCCATGCCCCAGAGATCGTCGTGCGTTGCTCTCTGTCCAGCTTGAAGTTTCACGTTGCCGTCCTGGTCTTTGATGGGGCCCGTGAAAGGTTCGAAAAGCATCTCCTTCATCTCCTCATATCTTCGAACAATGAGCGCCCTTTGTTGGTCTGGAATTGCTGGATTGAGAGGAGCTAGGTGTACAACATTATCGTAGAAGTCTGTCTGTCCCGGAAGGGTTTCGAAGGTTCCTTCAACAGCTTCAGCTGTGCTCTTTGCTTCGGGAAGTTTCCATTTGTAACCCGTACCGTCTCCAATTCTTGCCCAGCTATCTTCAGGCCTCCATGTTCCAGCGTAGAGTTTGCTCAGAATGTACTCATACATAAGACCCCATTCCACTACTTGCCCTGTCAGATGAGCTTTCGGACCGTACTGCGTCATGTCGCTGTAGTGGCTGAAGCTCCAAACGGGTTTGCCCTTATCCTGGTACTCCTGGGCCACCTGAAGAGTGGTTGGAGAGTCCTCCGTATACGCCAAAACATCGGCGTTGTTTGATTCGATAAGGCTGACTGCGGCATCTCTGGTCTTCCCGGGGTCAAACCAAGAGAATAGAAAGACGACGGATGCTTCTATTTTCGGATTGACCTCTCTTGCACCGAGAACGAAGGCGTTGAT
>MEMY01000095.1:0-33361 GCA_001768965.1 archaeon RBG_16_50_20
TACGGCGGCTCGTGTAACGTCGGCGGCATCGCGGCACTTGGCCCGTAGGTCGTTATTTAAGGATTCATTAGCTCGCGCTGCCAAGCTCCACAGAAAGCGCACTTCCGAACACCTTCAGGAATCATCGAACCACAAGCCCTGCAATGCACCAGCTTCTCAAGTTCGATGATTGGTTCCGCGGACAAAGCTCGGCGTCTTCGCAGAAACCAACGAATGACCAAGAACAAAGCGAGTATTGCAATTAGGATGGCAGTTGCATCTAGGATTTCGAGCATGGGTGTCAAATGATAAGGCCAACAGGTGTATTACAGTTAGGCCCGTGTCATAACTGCATCGAGTTGCTGAAGAAATGGATCACCTTCACAGTGAAGGGTTTCAAAAGGTAACCAGAGTTGACGACGCCCTTCGAATTTTCCTCGCAGCGATGCGTAGGCCTCCGCCAAAAACAGAGTCAGTTATTCTCTCTGAGGCTCTCGGAAGAGTGTTGGGCGATGACATTGTATCTCGACAATTCATCCCAGCTGTCGATCGATCGGTCATGGACGGCTATGCTGTTCGTTCTGCGGATATCGCAAATGCCTCCGAGGAGCACCCTATTGCTCTGGAAGTGGCGGGAGAGAGTAGAATTGGTGAGGTATGCCGAATCGTCGTGAAAGCTAGACAGGCAGTAACGGTCGCGACCGGGAGCATGATTCCTCCTGAAGCAGATGCAGTGGTAATGGTCGAGATAACTCGGATTCTTCCGGACCGTAAGGTCGTTGTCCATGCTCCGACCACTCCGGGCCAAAACATTTCCAAAAGGGGTGAAGATGTCTCGCCGGGGACACTTGTTCTGAGGAAAGGCCAACGCCTTCGCGCCCAGGACTTGGCTATACTGAGAGCAATGGGCTCTGCGAAAGTCAGGGTCGTCAGGCGAATTCGAATAGGTATCATATCGACCGGTAACGAACTTGTGAACTTACCGGGAAAGAGAGATGTCGGCAAGGTTGTTGACCTCAATAGGCAAATCCTATCAGCGATGTCAGAGGAATTGGGAGCCCAACCCATGGACCTGGGAATCGCCCGGGACGATGAATCAGGGATTATTCGAATTCTACGGAAAGCCTTGCGATCCTGCGACGTTATCCTGATTACTGCTGGATCCTCGGTGGGGAGGAAAGATCTCGTCCCAGAATGCATCAACAGGCTTGGCAAGCCGGGGATGCTGGTCCATGGTGTTGCAATGCGACCATCTCTACCAACAGGGTTGGCAGTTGTGAGTGGGAAACCGATACTATCACTCCCGGGCTTTCCTGTATCAGCGATGATTGCGGAATTGGGAGCCCAACCCATGGACCTGGGAATCGCCCGGGACGATGAATCAGGGATTATTCGAATTCTACGGAAAGCCTTGCGATCCTGCGACGTTATCCTGATTACTGCTGGATCCTCGGTGGGGAGGAAAGATCTCGTCCCAGAATGCATCAACAGGCTTGGCAAGCCGGGGATGCTGGTCCATGGTGTTGCAATGCGACCATCTCTACCAACAGGGTTGGCAGTTGTGAGTGGGAAACCGATAGTATCACTCCCGGGCTTTCCTGTATCGGCGATGATTGCCTTTCGCGTCTTCGGCCGGCCTCTAATCGGTCGACTCATGGGCACCGGGGAGCCCTCAGAGCCGGTTGTCAAGGCGGTTCTGAAAGAGCGGATCAGCGGACCGAAAGGTTATCGGACATTCGTCAGGGTGATGTTGAGAAAGACCCTCGATGGGTTGGTTGCGGAGCCCCTGAAGCTTCAGCGAGCTTCGGTCCTAATGAGCATGGTTGCCGCAAATGGAATAATCATTATCCCAGAACATGTTGAAGCCTTTGATGCGGGGCAAGAAGTTGACGTGGCGGTTATCGGCGAAATCGCATCCTAGAGCCGCATCGGCTACTTGCGGGTTTTCTCTTGACTTGATTTCGCCGCTCTGATCTTCTTGATCTCACTTGCCAATGAACGCAACATGGTAGTCCTTGCGTCATTCTTGGGCAAGATAACGTATCCACCCTTCTCCCACCAAGAGCGGGGACGGGACTTACCAGCAGCAACCTCAGCTTCCAGCGATAGTCGTGTTGCAGCTTCGTTAATCTCCTCCAGCCTCGGAGCTTGAACCGCTAAACCCTTGGCCAGTTTCCGACCTTCTTCTCGAGATTTCGTGGAATCTAAGTTAGCGGGCCAGATTACCCGCTTTCCCGGCTGTTTCAACCGGTCCAACCACTAAGAAAGAAAGCGGTTATTGCTACTTCTCGGATCCCTGAACGAGGACTGCGTTCACGGCCCCATGTTGACCAGGCCTGGATGTGACAATTGCCTGTCCCAGTGGGGTGTCCAGGATCGCGCCCTTTGTTATGACGCCTCGGCGTTGGTAGTCTACGTTGGCGGGGTTCTTCAGGACTCCGCGAATTTCAGTCTTCTGACTTTTTCCAGTTGCAGGGTCGGTTACGTTGACTGTATTCACTGCCAAAGATCTGAGCTTGTCCTTCCCACCGCGTCCGCGCTTCTTTGTAATGCGCGTCTCACCAACGATGGTCTCCGCGGGGTCGCTTCCCATTTCGAAAGCGCGTTTGCCGCGGAAGATGTGCCTCTTCCCACCTGTCTTCTTGCGTTTGCGTTGATTTCCGTGCCATTGGGGCATTTTGCAATGCTACTCCAGTTGGGATTTTACTGAGAGGCAAGTCGCCGTTCATTTAAGGGTTGTTGTATGCACAACTAGGATGGAAGTTGATCATTCTCGCTCAAGACTTTGTGCAATAGTTGATAGAGCTGCTTTGCTTTCTCGACAGTCATCGTCAGCGTGATTGATGCTCCTTCAGTGGTTCTTGGGATGAAGATGTCTACTGTTTCTTTCAGCTTGTTAAACTCGACCATGACCAAATGCAATTCAACCTCAATGCAAACGACTAGGAATCGACCCTCCGATTACATTCGATTGCTGACCCTAGGGACTTAAGCTCTTGCCTTCCAAACGAGCAGTTAACGCATTCTTCACTTGATCAGCATTCATGGGCGTCTTCTTGGACATCTTGCTCGCCTTGATGGATTGAAACATCTTCTCCAACTGCTTTTTCATCGTCGGCAGATCATGGCTGAGATTGAAATAATCCGCAAAATTGGGCGTAGTCCGCAAAATCTTCGTGCGTCCCAACCTCTCTTCCGCGATTAACCCCATCTCTCGAAGCTGTTTGACATGTGAGTACGCCAGGTTGCCCCTCACTTTGGCGAGGTAGGACTGTGGTATAGGTTGTCGATATGCGATGAAGGAGAGCGTCTTCATCGGGCCGGCTGTCAACAACTGCCTCGATGCGAGCTTCTTAACATGCTTCACATATTGTGGTTTCAGTTGCATTACGAACCTACCATCGCTCAACTCCAGAATCTCGAGACAGGTTCCATCACTTCCGTACTTCTCCTTGACCAGCCTAGCGAGTTCTCGTGTTTTATCCTCAGATCGAAAACCCACTACAGAACCTAACGTTTTGAGATCGATTGGTCGTCCCGTCACGTACAACGCAGCCTCTATCAGTGCCATCTTGCCCTTTGATCTCAGTGGCGAAAATGCGGGTTGCTTCTGTGGGAGCGTGGGTTGCTTTACTGTTTCAAGCAATTGGCGGTGACACCTCGCCTAGACGTATGAGAATGTCTGTACCCTGCTCCTCTTGTGCTATAATGACCTTCTTTTGATGGGCCAAGAACAGCAGCATAATGAATACTCGAACGATCTGTATGAACGGTTCTCCCTTCACCATTTTCCTGAAAGAGATCGGCACGCCACGGATGCTCAACTTGATCAGCTCGGCGTAGAAGTCCTGTATGTTCTCTTCTATGTTCGCTAGGAATTCATCTAACTGCTCAAAGACGGAGGGCGGACTCAAAACGAAAGGTTTCTTCGCAAGAAGCGCCTTCTCGTTTGTCAAAACCTCCTGAAGCGTACGAAGAATCTCCACAACCGATGTTGAAGTATATTCGAATCTCAACGGGAAAGGCAGCGGAGGAGGTATATCCTCTATTGGTTTCGGAACTGGTGGTTTGGGCGGTTCCTCCATCTTCAATACAAGCTCTGACTTCATGCGATGGACTATTGAAGACGAGAGCAGAGCGGTCCCAGAAGCGGAGAAGTCGATGTAACCATTGTCCTTCATCTCGGCAAGGAAAGAATTCAACAGGGAAGCTATGTCAACGTCCCATGGCTTGATTCTGTGAAGCCTCAGCAAGTCGAAGAGGATGAGGTATGGAGGTCTCAGCCAGAAGGGCTTACTTAGCTCTTCCAACGGCCTTCACCTCCTGCATCGGTAAGCCGACCACTTGAGACGTCCCCTCTTGAATGAAAACTCCATAGACACTGTCGGCTCTTGCGATCGTCACGTCCTTCAATGATACTACGATGAACTGAGAACCCTTGGATTTCGACTTGAGAAGCTCTGCGAGTCGTTGAGAGTTGACAACATCCAAGTGGGCATCCATCTCGTCCATCATGTAGAAGGGCATTGGATGGATCGCCTGCAAAGCTAGGATGAAGCACACTGTCCCGACGGATTTCTCGCCCCCGCTCGCGCTACCAATCGTCATCTCAGTCTTGCCGGGGAACTGTAGGCGTATGTCTGCTCCAGCTTCAAATGGGTTTTCGGGTTTCTCTAAGAACAGACGTCCCGCGCCTCCAGTGACCGTGGAGAAGATCTCGTTGAACGATTGGCTTACTTGGTTGAAGGCTTTCATGAAAGCTTCAAGCTTCTGTCGATCGACCTCGTTCATGAACTGGACAATCGACAGCTTCTCCTTTTCGAGATCATAGATCCTTGAAGCAAGGTGCTTGTAATTCTCCTTCACCTCTTCGTACTGCGACGCTGCAAGCTCGTTTACCCCGCCGATCGCCGCGATTTCCTTCTTCAGAATTGGTAGAGTCTTCTCTACGCCTTCTATCTCCTCATCAGCAACTTCTACTAGGTCTGAGTAGCCGAGTTCTCTTAGCTCGTTCATGTGGAACTCGATTTGCATCCGTTGGTGCTTGGATGAGGCGGTAAGATCTGCCAGTTCCGTGTTTATGGGATCAAGCTCGTCTAGGAGTTTGGTTATCTCGGTCTCGATCTTCTTAGATTGGCCATCATATTCGTTCCGTTTTGCTTTAACCCCAGAGAGTTCCTCCGACAGTTGTTCTCGGCTTGCCTGTAACGTCTTTAGCTGGTCTTCGAATTTCGACATTTCAGCCTGCGTTAATGTCAGGTCAGAAGCCAGTTTCTGCAGTTGTTTATCGATGCTTGAGGTTTGGGTCTTGGTTTGTTCGACAGAGGGTTCGATGACCGCGACAGTTGAGGATACGGATTCGATTCGACTGTCAGTCTCAATCTTCTGTCTTACTAGATCATTCAATTCAGTTGTAAGCTTAGCGTGGTCATTCTCCTTTTCTAGAAGTGTAGCGGAGCGAGAGCGTAGCTTCAGCGCGCCCCTATTCCGCTCGTACTCTGACAATCGTTGCTGTATCGGCTCTTTGTGCGCCACACTTGCCTCCAGGATGGCCTGTTCCGTTCCAATCTCGTGGACAATCTGTTCGATTCGAGTCTCTGTGTCTACGATGCTTCTGCGGGCCCGGTCCAAGCTCTCGATGAAGGATGCGATTTCTCTTTCAGTTGATCGTATGAGGTTCTGACTTTGTGCCTTTCTCTTACTCTGATCGAGGATCTCTTGGTCCACTCTATCAATATCCTCACGGGATTTCGCTGCCAGCCGCTCCAAAGAGGATAGCGTGTTTTTCAACTGCTCAACGGTTTGACCATTCAAGAGGAGCTTGGAGAGGTCGAAGGGCTGTCTGAAATATCCAGTCTCCATGGCGCCGCCCGGTTCATAGAGGTCCCCGGTTGCGGCAACCGCTCTGGTGCCCCTCAGAGAGGCAAGAAACGCGGATTTCTGGTTAGACGTCAGAATCGTGTCGCCGAACACAAAGTCGACCGCAGCTTTGAAAGGTTCGTCGAAAACGAGCTGGTCTGTCAAAGGACCGATTATGTTCCGAAGGCCTCTGGGATAATTCACCTTCTTCTGGAACGTAAGGTCTCCGAGTGGGATCAGCTTTACCCGGCCGACCTTCGCCTTCTTTAGGGCTTCAATGCATGAAACCGCGGTTCCTATGTTCTTCACAACGAGAGCTTTCATCCATCCTGCTGAGGCGGCCTCGACCGCCTTAGAATACCCATCCTTGACCTTGACGAGTGATAGTAGTCGTCCGTAGACGCCTTGAACTGCACCCGCCTTTGCCATCTCCTCAATTAGGTTTAGCGCTTTGTCCTCAGAAGCCATGTTCTCCGCTAGGTTCTTCTGAGTCTCAATTTCTACCAGCGCAGAGTTTGCTCGTTTGGCAACCTCGTTAGCGTGCTCTATCTCCTTAGTCCGTTGCTTCTTAAGCTCCGAATACTCTGCGACCTTCTTGTCAAAGTCCCCTAGCGTCGATTCCTCATCTCGCTTAACGGTCGCTAAGTCCTCAAGACGCTTGGTGACGGTCTGCAGTAACATTTCGTACTCTTCTTTCCTGGACCTGAGCGTTCGAAGGTGATTCTGAAGAAGGTCGATCTTGGTCGCGCTGGCTTTGATTTGAGCGTTGAACTTGATGATTCTGTGAGTTTGTGCACTTATCGAACGCTCAAGGTCTTCGGCATCCTTGCTGTTCTCGCCCAGCTTATTCCTAAGTTCGGTCAGCGTTTTGCTGGACTCGTCAACTTTCACTTGAGTCGCTTCGATTGCTCTGAGAACTTTCGTTTTTTGAATTCTGAGTTGTCGGAGCTCGTTTTTGGAATTGCTTATCTTCTGGAGGATCTCTCCAGAGTTCTGTTCGAGATCGGTCTTTTGTTTTTCGAGGGATTTGATGTTTGCTTGTATTGCATTTGCCTGTGCCTTTAGACTCGCGATGGTTGCGCTGGCGTCACCCATCGCGCCTTGTACTTCGAGCAGTTTGCTGCTGCCCTTTTCGGCTACTGAGTCCTCGTATTCTCGTTTTTCGGATTCGACCTTTGATTTCTGCCGTATGAGCTCGTCTCTCTTTGCCTTAAGTTCTTGGAGTCTTTGCTGATGTTGGGTGATCTCGCCTTCTAGTTGGCTTGCTTGCTCCTGAGCTTTCTTGATTTTGTGTGAGAGAGTTTTTGCTTGAAGTTGGGAGATCTCCTTCCTGACTTGGAGGTATTTCAGGTAGTCATTGCGCTCTCGTTCCAGTGACTCGACGCGGAGTCGGACTTCCTCGATCTTGGCTGAGGCGACCTTGAGGTTGAGGTCGGCTTGCTGGAGCTCAGCTTGTGATGAGGCCTTCTTAACATCGTAGACGGCTATTCCTATCATGTCCTCAATTATTCGGCGGCGCTCTTCCGCGGTAACCTCCGCTAGTCTCGTTATGGCATGTTGTGGGACGATGTTGTAGCCTGAGACTTGGATATCAGCTGAGGAGAGGATGTCTGTGAGTTGCTTCCTGGAGATTCGCTTCCCGTTGAGTCGGTAAATGCCCTCTCCGCCGCGCCTGAATTCCCTAGAAATTGTCACAGCTTCAGAATCAATCGGGATCCTTCTGTCGTGATTATCGAACTGCACTGCAACATACGCGGAGTGTAGAGAAGTCGTTTGGGAGCTCTTGTGGATCAAGTCTCCGATTGTTTCGCCCCTAAGCTCTTTGGGGCTCAATTCGCCAAGAGCGAATTTAACTGCGTCAAGAATGTTCGATTTGCCGGACCCGTTCGGGCCGGTTATGATGGTGAGACCGCGGTCGAGATGGACTGTTGCTTTTTTCCCGAAGGTCTTGAAACCTCTCAGGTCAACTCTTTTGATATACACCATTTGGAATCCATGCTCGCTGCGGTAGTTTCGCGGGATTTTGTAACTTTAGCAACTCACGTGGTAGACCGGATGCTGCGAAAGTGCGAAGATAAGGCTTGGTTACATTTTCATGATGATTTGTATGGATAAGCTCATGTCAAATTTGGCATAGTGCTGCCTTTTCATCCTCGGACAACTAAGACAAGTTCAGCTAAACCCGGGGGCGGCAACGTGTCATCGTATAGGGGGAGGAACCATGCGAAAGGCTATATGCAATTGACCGAAGGCGTGAGGCTTGCTTATCTCCCGAAACGACGTTTACGACGTTGATAGGTCCTTACAGCTCGTAATAGATCTATCCTTCGAAACTCCGGCCAGTAGACATCAAGAAAAACGAACTCGCTATACGCCGCCTGCCAGATCAGAAACCCGCTAAGCCTCTCTTCTCCAGAAGTGCGTATGATTAATTCAGGATAGGGATTGGGCAAGTGCGATGTGTACAAGTATTTTGTGAAGACGTCTTCGTCAACTGAATCTGCGTTCAAGGTGCCGCTTTGAACTTCGTCGATCATGCGTTTTGCAGCGTCAACGATTTCTGCGCGGCCACCGTAGGCGACGGCGATGTTCAGGTAGTGTTGGTCATAGGCTTCGGTGACCTTCTCAACCTCAGCAAGGACCAATCTTAGCGATTCAGGGAGAAGTTCGAGACGGCCAATCGCCTTTACGTGAACCTTATTTTCGTGTATGCGGCGGTCTGTTGTGAGTTTCCTAGCTTCGTTCTCAATGATCCTTAGAATAGTTGCGACTTCATCCTTTGGCCTCAGGAAGTTCTCCGTCGAGAACACGTAAAGCGTGACAGTCTTGATACCTAACTCAAGGCACCATTCTAGGAAATTCTCTCCTGTTTGTGCACCGTAAAGGTGGCCGTTCAATTGGTCTCCGTGCTTCTCGAACCCCCACCTCCGGTTTCCATCAAGTATGATGCCCACATGTTCTGGCATCTCGTCTCCCGTGAGACTTCCTTCAAGCCATTTCTCATAGAGCTTGTAGGCGCCAATTGTTCGGAGTACTGTGGGTAACATCGTTTCACACTTGGGCCTCGTGGGTTGCTCGGCCGCAGTTACAGGTTCTTTTTACTGGAATGCTTTCAGCGGTCTTGCGTATAATAGCAACTATCTCGGGCATGAGTCTCTTCCCGATGTCCATGACTTCCACCGCAGACAGTTTAGCTTGCTTGCCAGCTGCGCGGTTTGAAATGAAGCAGAGCGTCGCGTAGCACATTTCAAGTTCCCTTGCGAGGAAGGTTTCAGGTGCTCCAGTCATCCCGACCAGGTCGCCTCCGAGCTTCTCAAGCATCCGGATTTCGGCTGGGGTCTCATATCGTGGCCCCTCTGTCGCGGCGAGGACCGAGGTGTTCCACATCTTCACTTTACTCCCCTTCGAAGAATCAAGCAAAGCTTTCCTCAATTCCGGGCAGTAGGGTTGTGAAAAGTCGATGTGTGTGACCGGAGAGCTGTCGAAGAATGTGGTGGTTCTGGATTTCGTCATGTCGATTATGTCGTCGGGGATGGAGAGGTCTCCGGGATTGTACTCTGAGTTGATGCCGCCCACTGCGTTCGTAGCTATGATTCTCTCGACACCAATCTGTTTGAGCGCATGGATATTGGCTCTATAGTTGACCTTGTGTGGTGGAAGGTCATGTTTTGGGCCATGTCTGGGTAGAAAGGCAACCTCCTCTTTGCCAACGGATCCAACAGAGATCCAAGGAGCAGGGCCATATGGTGTTCCAACTCGAACTATTCTCGTCCCTTTAAGGAGGGCTTCGAGCCCGCTGCCGCCGATTATGCCAATCCTGGTCATGATTCAGAATTCCTGCCCCTACTCTTCCTCACTGTCCGAGAGGGAATCGCCCATGAGTGCTTGGAATTCCTCAAAGGACAATTTGCCGCCCGAGCGCACCTTCTCGTTTGCAGCCTCCTTGTACTTCGATTTGAGCTTCTCGGCTTTCTCAACTTTCGATGAAACCTTAACCTCGCCTATCTGAGTTCGAATCTCGTCAATCCTTTGAAGATTGCTCCTCAGGGTCGCAATGGCTTCATGGCGCTCTTTACTCTGTTCAACGTACTTCGCATGTCTCTGATCCGCTTCTTTCTTCTTCTCCGCGAGAACCTTCACAAGTTCATACATGGCTGTATGGACGTGTTCGCTTTCGTCAGCGATCTTCGTCAGCTCCTCGTGGGTAGATTGTGCTTGGATTCGAAGAGCCCCCACCTCGACCTTCAGGCGTAGGAGTTTTTCCCTGACGTTCCTGAGCCCCTTGTGCTTAGCGAGGTTGGTTTCTAACGCACCAATCTTGGCGACTAAGCTCCGTTCGGCCTGTGTGGACAGAGGGTTAGTCTGAATATACCACTCAAAGCGCTTGATCTGTGTCAGGACCTCAGACATACTGCCATGCAACTGCTCGGAGATCTGACGCGCCTGTTCAAGGAGCTTGGATAACGTCTCACGCTTCTTCGACGCCTCGTTCCGAAGCTCATCGCGCTTCGTCTTCAGATCCTTGACTTTGCCGTTCAGTGAATCTCTTTTTTCTTTCAGTTTCTTGGCTTCAGTCGAGATTCGTTTGACCTCTGCGTTGAGTTCATCGCGCTGCTTCAGGGTTTCATCGATCTGCGTTCTTAGAAGTCTAATTTCGGTCTTCTTGTTAGCGCTGCTTGCTTTGAGCTGTTCGAGTTCACGATAAAGGTGCTCGACGGGTGTCTGGATTGTTTTTGAATCCATGAGAGCACCTCTCTCGCTGTGGTCTACCTTCTTTGGGCAGTTTTCTCGTCATACTTTCTTAGAGCCATGAAGATGAGGACTGAGCCGACTACGATTCCCAGAATGAGTGCAGCCAACACCATAACCACCCAGCTCGGTGTTGCCAGGGCGAGAGTCAAGGCGTTTGAGGCTGTTTGAGCTGCTCTCACAGCGATCTCAACTGCCAATGTGTACTGCATTGAACCATATTTCCCGAGTGCCTTGTCAACTAGTGTTTTTGCGGAGGCCATCTGGTCTCCCACCGATCCCAAGGCCATTCGGCTGTTGAGAACATCTTGAGCTTCCGCAAGTGTGGTTGTCGCTGAGTTGATCAATTGATCTGCATGTGCTCTGTTGATTGCGTCTTTGTCGAACTGACTGAACTTATACTCCCAAGCCCAGTAGCTCATGGCCGATGATACGAAATCCTCAAGGTAACCGAACTGGTGGGGGTGCATTAAGCCGAGTGAATGGCCTGCCTCATGGATAATGGCCTGCGTGAAACCTATTCCTTTGCCTGGTTGAGGTGGGCTCACGTTATCCCCTCTTTTGAAATCGATCTGGCTCATTCCGATTAGCGCCAGATCTCCCAGGGAAATTCCAAGGAAATTGTTCTCATCAAGTTTGAGGGTCGCAACGTACCACTTGTAAGTGTATCCGAAGTAAATTCCGGCTGAGAAGGCGAATGCAAAGACTGGAAGCGTCACCTCATTCGAATCTCTTTTGACGGTGCCCGCGAATTCGGATAAGTGCTCCTGAAGGTACCTATAGATCGGACGTGTATCCACATACCTGCCGAGCGCGAGATCTGACGGGGGTGTAACTGTGTTCTCTATGATCACGCTTTGGAGATCTGGCTTCGCGCTTGCTTCTATGAAGTGGGTTTCCACTTGGATTTCTGAGTATGGCAGTATGTCTGTGTACGCCTCTTTGATGAGTTCTGGGTGGATTGTGCTTTCTATTGCAACAGCTGTTCTCTCCTTTTCTGTGCGGTTATCAATGATGTTAACAACAATTCTGTAGGTCCGACTGTAGACAGGTTGGTACACGAAGACGGGAACCGCCAAGTTCAGAACAGCGTCATAGATATAGTCTGAAAGGAATTGCGTCAGCCATTGCTTCCCGTAGAGCGAGTGAAGGTTGAACCGATAGAGGTCTATGGCAATCTGCATCGGGATGTGTGGAACAGCCTCGGGGCTTGTCCAAGTCCAGAATTCGGGACCTGCTGCCATGTCCAGGTACCACAGCCTGTTTCGGCCACCCCATCCCACCGAGAAATCGCGATACCGGATCTGGTAGTCCAAGTCCTTGTCTACGTATTTTGTTGCGTAGTAATGGGGTGTGGCGCTAGACGGATTCTCGCTTTCCAATTGCTGTTCGGTAACGGAGGGTAAGCTCGTCAGATTTGCGAAGACGAATGTGTAACCGCTGGTCGGAAAGCCTCCGTAGCTTGCGTTGTTAGCTGCGAACCAGCTTTCAACTTTCTCTGCATCGTAGAAGTAGTTGCTTGTTATCGATTTGAACCAGGGATTATACATGAGCTTCTTCTGCTCGATTGACTTCAGGTAATTGACTAGACTGTCTTGGAACTCGGCCTTTGTGTAGACAAAATCGTAGGTTAGATCGTAAGAGACGCCCGTTATGTTGCCTGTCGAGAGCACGTTGTTGACCGAGTTCTGCACGGCATTTCCTCGCCACGTCAAGTAGTCTTGGTCGATTGTCTGTGCGTCGAACCCGATCAGCACGATCTTTATTGTCAATGGGACGGTTCGAACTGTGATCGTTTGAGTAGTAGCTGCCTCGTTTGATGAGAATCCTGCTGGCAACGAGGCGATGACTATGAGAAATACCAAAAGCATGGCGTTTGTAGTTTTCAAAGCGAACCCGCGATTGCACAGATGGCCCAACACATTCAGCCGTCCCTAATTAATCCCTTACCCACATTTCCTCAAGATTGAGTCTTACTCGTCACCTAGAATCATTCTTGCGTCAACTATGCTTGCACCGGTCCCATACACCATGATAGGGTTTAGGTCCAATTGTTCAATTGACGAGTTCTCCAACATGATTTGAGAAGTGCCCTCAAGTATGCTGATTATGGCGTTTTCATCGCTTGGGCCCTGCCCCCTAATCCCTCTCAGCACAGGGTATGCGTGAATCTCTCTAATCATTTCCTGAGAATCCAAATCAGTCAATGGCGCGACTCTGAACGTCACGTCCTTGAGTACCTCGACAAAGATTCCTCCAAGACCAAACAACACCGTCGGTCCAAACTGGCTGTCCCGAAGACCACCCACTATGACTTCCACGCCCTTCGGTGCCAAGTGTTGAACAAGCACACCTTCGAGACGAGCGCTCGTGTTGTACGATTTGGCGTTGTCAACGATTCGCTGATATCCACGCTCAACTTCCTCCTTCGACTTCAAGTCGAGTAAGACAGCGTCCGCCTCAGTCTTGTGGAGGATATCTTGGGAGATGATCTTCAACACAATTGGGTAGCCTACTTTCTCAGCCAGCGCGATGGCCTCTGGCGCACTTTTGGCGACGCCGAATTCCGGGGTCGGCATTCTGTAAGCTCGACAGATCTCTTTTGCCTCAGGCTCTAGGAGAGCCTTCCTATTCTCGCTGAGAGCTCGGTGAATGATTTGCTCGACGATGAGCGGTGGCATTGAGGGCGCTTTCCTTGGGTCGACGTTCAACGCAGCTCGGACCGCGTATTATACGATTACCTCGGGCAATGAGTTATGGGATGAATCTTGATCGTGCAAGACACGCTCACCTGGCTGCCTATGCTGAAGCTTCTTCTCCTCGGTTGAGTACTCGAGTTACCGCAGCGTTCAACTCCATGAGGCCTGTGGTCTCCTTAGCGGAGACTGGAATTGGTTCAGATAACAGTCCGGTCCTGAAAACAGCGTTCGCGAGATCTTTCACAAGAAGCGACAAATTCAGCTCCTTTGCCCTGCCAAGCGCGATGTCGAAGGATTCAGGTTCAGTTGCCCAAGTAACGATCTCATCTATCTCTTGCTCCGTAACGAGATCGATCTTGGAGAGGGCATAAATCTGGGGTTGCGTTATCCTGCTCTCAATGGCTGCAGCGAGAAATACGTTGGAAATGAAGTTCAGCGGAGAGCGCGAAAAAGGCGCGTCCATCAGGTAGATCAATGCTTGACTATCCTCTGTTAGATGTCTCGCAATGAATCGGCCTCCTTCTCTGAAGGCGAAAAGTTCTATCTGACCAGGCGTGTCCACTAGGACAACGTCCGGGTTGGCCGCATCAATTTCCTCGCGCATTTCCTCCATGTGATCGGCGAGCAGGTCAGACGCCATGATGAGCGCGCCGTTCGGCCCGAGTTGATAATCCAGCATTAACTTCTGTACGTCCACGTATTGGCGGGCGTCGATGTCGGGATTGTAGGGGAGCGCAGTGGCGCCGGGATCCATGTTGGCAACGATCACATCCTGTTCTCCTGCCTTGAGCCATTCTAGGTAAGCGGCAGTGAGTGTTGATTTTCCAGATCCTGCCATCCCCACAATGAACACGGAATATGCCATGTGAGATTCCCCCGCGATAGTGCGCTAGCTCCTATCAAGTCTGCTGGATTTCACTGGGAGGGAATTCTTTTCCGCACAACAAGTCATACTGTTCAGCGCTGCGATGATGAGCAAGCTAGAACAGGACTAGGTGACTGTGAACCCGGGCGCCAGAGCAGCAATTCGACTTCTCAGCAACTAGTCAGCCAGGTATTCGGTAAAGGTTTCTTTACTGAATTCATTTCCACTTAGCTGTTTAAGTGATGGGCGCGTTTCCTTCTGTTCGGCTGGGTGGGGTGATGGAGGAACCGTCAGATTTGGGACTGGAAGACCAAGTCTTCAAGTCGCTCTCGCATCAGATCAGGCGTGACATCATTCGTTATGTGGGTGAGAGATCGAAGGCGTCCTTCACGGAGATTCGAAACTCGTTGCGGATCGAAGACAGTTCTATGTTTTCCTATCACTTGAACGGGTTGCGACCGCTATTGCAGCAGCATGACTCTAACTACCTTCTCAGTGATTTAGGAAGGCATGCATACAGGTTGATACTGGGAACGACCGCACTTGGGACTGAAAGCAGACTAAAGATGAGAATCCGGTATGCGATTGTCGCAAACGCGTTGCTGTGGGCCAGAGTCATTTTCAGCATCTCAAATTGGCAGGGACACCTGCAGTCACAGACGATGATGTCACTGGCGGCCTTGTGGTTCATCAGCAATCTGATTCTATATCGCCTGAGCCTCTAGGGGAACCGGCAACGCAGGAGTTCCGAGCGACTGTCTGACAGTTGATCCTTGCTCTGGCAGCGTCAAAATGACCGTACTTCGCGAGGTTTTCTCGAAATGTGATTGAGGGCCATATGGCCCACGGTTTCCATGGCGCACTAGTTTTCTGGTGCGTTTGCCGCAGAGTAACATGTTGTATGCAAGAAGTTGCATACACCCCCCTCCTCCCGGTCCAAGAAACTGGAGGCGCAAAGGCGACTATGCCTTAAGGGAGATTCTTGCTCCGACGTTTCGGATTTGGCGCGCCAAATCGCGTGATGCTCCAAGAACAGCCCGTTCCGCCCCTTCCGAATTTTGGGCTCTAGTTGAGAAGTGGAGGTCGATGTGAGGGCGTCCTCCAGCCTCAACGCCCCTCGGGTGGGACTTGATGTAAACCTTAGGCCATTTCGCCATGATCTGGTCGATGATTGGCGCTAGCGACGATTCCATAATCCCCTGAACTCTCAGCCATTTCTCGGCGAATATCATCCCGCCCGTTTTAGCAAGAATGGCCTTCGAGGCTGATTCTCGGAAGATTGCTTTTGCTTCCTTTGGAACACCCGGCAAACAGAACACCTGAGTCTCCTTTACGGTTACTCGCACGGCGGGTGCGGTGCCAACAGGATTTCGAACAGGCTTGGCGCGAGCAGGAATTCGGGCCATTTTGAGGCGTGGCTGGGTCAATGAGATTCTTCGATTAGGGAATCTTCGGGCATAATGCTCCCGAACCATCGCTAGAGCGATCCTGTCAACTCTGAGAGGCACCTTGAGCGCTCTGGCAACGGCCTTGAGCGTCATATCATCAAAGGTCGGTCCGATTCCCCCAGTCGTTATGAGGAAGTCGGGCTTTCTTCTTAGTGATTCTCTGATTGCGTGCGAAATCTCTTTGAGATTGTCCGGGACAGTAGTGATTCTGGAAACCGCGGCTCCCAACGAAGTTACGCGTGCCGCGATCCAAGAGGCATTCGTGTTAACCGTATTCCCGAGCAGAAGCTCATTTCCCACCGATAAAATCTCAACTATGCAGGGCATCCTCAAACCCTCAATGAGAATGAGCGCAACGAGAACTAAACAGTATTTGTTCTAAGAGAAGCCGCGTTCGCGGTCTCTCACCGAGATGAGAGATCACTAAGGCTTTTTCGAAAGCCACCATTTCAGGTAGTCATTCTGGCGGCGTCTGCGCTGCTCCTCGGGACTTTCAATATCACGCAATTTGTTTCTGCCCTCCATGAGCTGCTGGGCACTTACAGTGAGCCCACAACTCTTGCATGTGTAAAATTTCTGTGCGCTGTCGTAGCTCAGTATGCCGCCACATTCAAGGCAGTAGTTCGTTGTCACTTGAAATTTGGTCTCCGCGTGTGTAAGGCAAAGTCGCGCTAGTTAAACCTGTAGCACGCTCAACCTGCCGCGGAAACGTAGTAAAATTCGCCAGAGCTTTTTTGCTCCTTGTCCAATTTGCTGTCCTGTTTGTTTATCCGCGGTCGCTTGGTATCTGGGTCCCTTCTGAATGTAACGCCCATGTCGGAGAGGAAGAGGTTCATTCCCTCGCGCAAAGGCAGCGGGTTGGATGCCTTTCCATCTCTGCTTCGGACGCCCTTGAAGACCATGAGGCGGTCTGCGAGAAAATCCTGAGCGAGGATGTCATGCTCTACAACAAACGCAAACGCCTGTCGTGAGTCGACGAGATGCCGTAAAGCCTTCGCAACGTTCAATCTTTCCTCAACATCCAAGAACGCACTTGGCTCGTCGAGCAAATACAGTTGCGCTTTTCGTCCAAGGGATGCAGCTATGGCGACACGCTGCAGTTCTCCGCCACTGAGCCCATCTATCTTTCGCTCGAGGAGCCTGTTAATGGAAAGAGGTCGTATGACCTCGTCGGTAAACAAAGATGAAGAGTAGTCGTCTGCAGCACTTGTAAGCAACTGTTCAACCGTGCCATCAAAGTCTGAGGAAATGTACTGCGGCTTGTAACTGACTTGAAGTTCGTTCTGGCTTGACTTCGTATAGAAATCGAGTAGCTCCTTTAAGAACGTCGTTTTTCCAATGCCGTTGGGGCCGATTATGCCAACGATCTCACCGGCATTCAGATGTCCAGCTTCAACTTCCAAGTGGAAGTTACCAACGATCTTGGTGATCTTCGGCCACTCGAGTTTAGCTTCCACCTCAAAGTCGATCTGCCTCGGCGGTCTGACATGAAAGCGGATGGGCTCATCTCTGAATCGCATGTTCTCATCGGGCAGAAACCCGATCAAATAGTCATTGATCCCACCCCTCGTCGGGTGCACATGTGACACGATTCCATAGGACCCAGGCTGACCATAGACAAGGTAAACTTCATCGGAGAGGTAATCCAATACCGCCAAATCGTGCTCTGCCACAAGGACAGACTTGCCCTCGTCAACTAGCTTCCTGATGCTCCGTGCGGCTTGAACTCTCTGATACACATCCAAGTGACTCGATGGTTCATCGAACATGTACACGTCGGCATTCCTTGAAATCGCGGCCGCAATAGCAACTCTCTGAAGCTCTCCGCCGCTAAGCACCTTTGGCTCTCTGTCGAGGAGAGGTTCCAGCTCAAGCTCATGCACTAGTTCAGCTAGCTTTCCGCGCTCATCTGCCTTCTTCAGCAACTGACCCGTCTTTCCTTCGAGCAACGACCCAATCTTGTCAATATGCTGGGGCTTATGCACTACTTTCATCTTCTTGCCTGCGATCTGCTGGAAGTACTCGAAGAGGAGTGTTCCACGGTAACGTGAGAGCACTGTATCCCACTTGCTCTCAGTTTCGAGGGCTCCAAAATTGGGTGTAAGTTCCCCGGCCAAAATCCGTAAAGCCGTGCTCTTTCCTGTCCCATTTCTGCCGATGAGGCCTATGACCGTTCCAGGTTGTGGAACGGGCAATCGGAAGAGTTTGAATTCATTGACGCCGTAACTGTGAATGCACTCCCCATCCAGTTCCTGCGGCAGCTTCACGATGCTTATGGCATCAAAGGGGCATTTCTTGATGCAAATCCCACAACCTGTGCACAGGTCTTCATCGATTATCGGTTTCTTCTGTCCGGCAATGAATTTGATCGCGTACCTCCGGTTCAGAACTTCGGGGCAGAACCGGTAACATGGAATGCCGCAATCATCAGGTTTGCAATGCTCCTTGTCCAGCGTAGCCACACGTAACAATCAGACACACCTCAATGAGAGAAAGAGATTGAAAGTTAGTTAGTGAATTGAGCAAAGAGATGAAAAACGGAGGCTGAACTTAGTCACCACTCCTCTTCTTCTCCCCAACCTTCGTCTTCGCCCCATTCATCATCAGTCCAGTCGTCTTCTTCTCCGTCATTGTCCCAGTTTTCCTCTTCACTCAAGAGAAGAATCTCCAAAACAGGAATCGCGTTACCCCCTAGATGTGAGAGTTTAAACCTTTTGGCTGAATTTGGAGCATTTCAGAATGTTCGTAAAGAGTCTGGACGATTCTAACCTGCCATACGGATGTTAAGCCGTTTTTCTGACGAGGGCGACTATCTCGCCATTCGGCCTAGCTTTCGGCTTGGGTGCCCGGGTGTTTGATGTCGCCCAAGGCATACAGGGCGTATTGTGCACTGAGGAAATGCGACCGGTTTTGTCGATCGCTATGACACCCGCTTCACCTTTCAAGCGATTAGAAGCCAATCTGACTGCTCGTATGGCTGCCATTCTTGCCGTTAGGCCCATTTCCATTTGGGAGCAGACTGCCTTCGATAGAGCCAGCTTGATGGCGACCTCTCCTAGGCCAGTCACTGTTGCTGCGCCAACCTGGTTGTCAGCGTAGAGGCCAGACCCTATTTGTGGACTGTCACCTATCCTGCCAGGTAGCTTCATAGTCGGTCCCCCTGTGGACGCAGCTGCCGCGAAATTTCCCTCCTTGTCCAATGCCACAGCTCCAACAGTGTCAAACCTGAGGGTCTCTGGATGCCCCTCGATCAATTCCCGGTTCTTCCTGACCCAGCTGACTCGCTCGTCCGTTCCCCCTTTCTTGACTTTCATGAGCAATCTTCGCCGGTGCTGTGTTATGGGGTTGGCTTCGGGGAGTGAGAAGATCTTGGCGAGTTCTTCCGCTCTATCCCCAGCCAGCAGGACGTGATCGGTCTTCTCCATGACTATTCGCGCTAATCGAATCGGATTCCTGACTCTTCGGATCAACGCTACGGCGCCTGCTGACAGATCTCGACCATCCATTATGCCAGCGTCCATTTCGATCGTCCCAGCCACGGTCAACGAGGAGCCTTTCCCTGCATTGAAAACCGGATTATCCTCCATTACCATGATGGAGGCCTCGACTGCATCTAACGCTGAGCCGCCGCGTCGGAGTATATCCACACCTTCGGACGCGGCTGCGGTAACACCCGCTAACCCTCGTGAGATCTCCTTCTTCCAAAATCCCGCGCCACCATGAACCACAATCTTGCCAAGCAAATCCTTCAGTCTCCTCAGATTCCCCAAAGTCTTGACGCGTTGAATTGGCTGCGAATGAGGGATGCGTGTCTAGCAAACCAGTCTTTAAGCAGTTTGCGCTTGAGGTAGTGAACCTTGTTTGGCGATTTCCTTGGTGCGCGTTGTCAAAGCCGATCTCGACGGACTGAGTATCGCTGCGAACACCGTAGCGAAGGGCGGCATCATCTGCTATCCCACAGACACCGTCTACGGATTGGGATGTGATCCATTCAACCTATCTGCGGTCGAGAAGGCAATGATGGCGAAAGGCAGAGGTACAAAAGCGATGCCAGTCCTAGTTCATTGTATCGAGGACGCAGAACGACTCGTTTTCTTCTCGGAAGCAGCGAAAAGAATCGCTAAGAGGTTTTGGCCTGGCCCGCTCTCAATTGTACTTCCAGCCAGAGAAAGTGTCCCATCCATCCTCGCCCCCGAACGAACAGTAGCGGTGCGTTCTCCGAATCATGCAATCTGTCATCAGCTCCTGGTTTTGTGTTCTGGAATGCTTGTTGGCACAAGCGCAAACAGGGCTGGAAGCCAACCTGCCACATCCGCAGACGACGTCGTGGAGCAACTTGATGATTGTGTTGATGTTGTCTTGGATGGTGGAAAATCCCCGATGAGAGTCGCCTCGACCGTCATCGATCTGACCAAGCAGCAGCTAGTAGTTCTGCGAGAAGGTCCAATTGGCAAAACAGAAATTCTCAGAACTCTCCGGAATTCTAGATAGCTATTATAGTATCGAACCTACATCTCGCCATTCTCTGGTGTGTTCCTTTGCTGAATGACTTCAATCTCGTTGTCTCCACGAGTAGAGGCAACGAAAGGAACACGTGCAGCGAAATGTGGTACCTTCTCGGAGAAGTCGGCGACCGTGGTTCCACCATTGAAACCACTTCCGTTATCGGATTAGTCGTTGCCAAGACTAAGCTCGACCCCATCAAAGCTATCCGGGATCTTAGGGCTCTACTCAAAGAAAGGCCTTGGGAATTCAAATACACTCTCAAGCTGGTCCCTGTCCAGAAAGTAGTCGAAGCCCGATTGCCCGAAATCGAGCAGGCAGCCGTAGGACTTGCAGCTGGCATCGGAGACAAAGAGAAATTCAGAATCACAGTGGAGAAGCGTCATACAGATCTATCCAGTAAGACAATCATTGACACAGTTGCAAAGAGGATCGAAAGAACCGTTGACCTCGACACTCCAGACAGAATAGTTCTCGTGGAGGTCATTGGGGAACTTGCGGGAGTGGCTCTGATCAAACCGGAGGATGTTCTTTCCGTTGAGCGAGAGAAGCGTGTCAGTTAGAGTGCTATTTTCTTACTGTCAGCAATGCTGATCTCTCTGTAGCCAGACGCTCGATAGCCTTCGTCTTAGCCTCACCTGCTCTGAGCGTGGCTTTGAGTTCCATGTCACGAATTTCGAAAATCGATTGCACGTTTCGTATCCTATCTGGTGACCAGTTGTCGATGAGATCGTCATCGCTTTTCTGATTGAGAATCCGAGCAAGTGACTTTGTCGCGTGCAACAGTTCGTCTCTCGTGGTTCCTACTAGTATTCCCACGATTTTCTCAGTGCTGGAACTAATTCCGACGCGCTGTATCGCTTCGCCAATCTGCCTGCTAGCCGCAATGTAAAGCAGAATTTCCATGCCGAGGCTTCGGGCGATTGGCTGTTTCGAATGAAAGGATTTCAAGGCGTTCAATACAGCCAGTAACATGTACCTTGAACCAGGCACTCGACCCAAGTCAACGAGTTGAGCAGTGACGTCTGGGGACTTTTCTTGAATCGAGCGAAGGGTGGCGTCTACGTTGTCAGGTCTATTCTTGAATCCAGAAATCCACACCTGGACGGGGAACTCGGTCAACTGAAAGAACAAGAACTACGTTCCACCGTTCGCGAGCTGAAAGAGGAATTCAACAATCCCATCTGGAATGCTGCATTTTTTCAATATCTCGCGAACGGAATTGAGGTCGCGTCCCGCTGATCGTGCCTCTTCGAGCAACAGCTTGGTAGCTTCCAGTCTCTCCCAAGGGAAGATGATCCAGTCGCTCGTCGAGTCGGCGAAGAAATCTGGTTTGAAGGTACTGTGAGGCTTGTAATACACCGTAACTGTCTTGACGCCTGTCGTTCCGTTTTCCAGCATATGCTCTAGGGCGACCTTCAGGCTCTCCCCTGTGTCGGAAACGTCATCAACCACCAGAACTCTTTTGCCTCTGATGTCTTGAGAAAGAGGTTGAGTGACCACCGGTTTCCGTGTTGTTTTTGCAAGCCCCACATAGAACTCTATTTTGATGTTTACTGTGTGCGTGTTTTCTAGTAGATCTGAGAGTATTCTTCCCGGCGCCCATCCTCCCCTTGACACTCCCACAATGAGGTCTGGTTTGAATCCTGAACGGCGGATTCTGATGGCAAGGTCAACCAGCATTTCATAGATCCTGTCCCAGCTTGGGGCGACGTACCTTCGCGAGTCGGACATTCGAGCACCGTTTGTTACGGCAAGGGTTCCGCTTTCACTATAAGCGTTATTGCGGTCAGCGGAGATGCATCTCCTCATCTGGCGTGAGGCGCCTCGGTGCAGGTCAATCCACGTCATACCGCTACAGAGACTTCTCTTCAGCAGCTTAACTACTCTTCGTCAACTGAGCCGCGAAGGACTAACTTGCAGAAATTGCGCCCGGAGATTTGCTTCTGAGAATGTTGATCAAATAGCCGGCGTTTAGAGCTGTGAAAACTGAGCCCGAAAGGAAATTCAACGCGAGTCTTGCGGGACCTATGACCTGAGACAATCCATTTTCGATCTGCCCATAGTCGAGATACACTGGCGACAGGAACCGAATAAGGAAGAAATTGTTCATTACGAGATATAACAGAGCAACACCCGCAGTCGCCAAGAACATTGGCTTACGCTTGCGATTCCACAAGGCGAAATCAACAGTAGAAAGGGCGAGCAAGTAAATCGCGTATTGCTCGGTTACTCGACTCTTGAAAACTAGAAATGAAAGGGTCACGACAAGTAGCGATTGTATGAGTCCGTAGTCTGAATCGAATCCGAATTTCCTATACGCAATCAAGGTGAAGATAATTACTGCGGGGATCCATAACACGCCAAGCAAGTCAGACACAAATGGGTCAAGCGTCGGAATGATTCCCTGGTAATTGAAGTAGAAGAACAGGTCCCACACGGACATTGATTCGCCAGATCTCGTAACCGTATAGCTTAGTGCGCTCGTGACAGTGGTAAGGGACCATCCCATTACGGCGAAAGTCGCGGCGGAAAATCCGATTGGTAACGCAATAGCTACCAGAAATGACTGCCAGTTCCGTCTACTTTTGAGGGATAGAGGGATGGCGTAAATGACGGGTATCGATTTAGCGAATGTGCCCAAACCGGCCCAGAATGCTCTTTTCAAGTGGCGAGTTGTCATAATGGAAATCATAACGAACGCCATGGCAAGGGAGTCGAACATTCCCCAGATTCCCGACAGGATTATGGTGAATGGGCAGAGCATCCAGAAACGCAAGACCCAGACAGAAGTATTCAGGTTCCGCAAGCGCACATAGGAGTAGAGCAGGTAGCCAAGAGCCACATCGCCCAAAATAGTTGGCTGCTTGAGTAACAAGTAGTACAGGAACCTATCATTCAAACCAATCGTCAAGTAGAGCATGTACAGCACACCGGTGATAAGGGGCCAGAATGGTAGGTACGCTATTGTCGCACTGTCTCGTAATGTGTAGAGGTTTGCAAAACTAAGGCCGGGTGCAGGTCCCAGAAATCCGTATGGGTTTCCACCATGTATCATCGCATAGCCCAGTCGCACCCAGAGCTCGAAATCGTACGGATGCCCGGTCCAAAACGAGAAGACTTCTCTGATTGTCAAGCCTAAGAGCAATAGCAAGGTGGTTTGCTGCAGGCTCTTCTTAGTGAATTGCAATTGAGGTCTACCTGTCAGTTGAATATGTCCATACTTACTACGATTGTAGTAACTTTTTTATATGTTCTCCTCAAACCCAACATTATAACCTGCGTCATACACACATGGGAAGGCTCTCCAGATGCAAACAACAATTTTAACAAAAGATGCAGATTTAGCGGACATTCGAAGCAATCTGGAGAAAGTTTACGAAGTCTCTGCTTACTTGGACTTTCCTTTCAGCTTAGATGAAGTAGCCAACTACTTTCTCCCTAATCGAAATATCACCTCCGAAAAGTTACGATTCATGATTTCCAATGGGGATTTCGCTAATATCCCATTTCAGATCAAAGATGGCTACATTCTGACTCGTGCATCACAGTCGGAGACTCTGCGTTTTGAGAGAGAGCAGATCTCGGGTGAAAAACTGCAATCAGCGGCGCGGTTCGCTAGAATCCTTACCAAAATAGTTCCCTTCATTCGGACTGTAGCTGTGACCGGTAGTGTTGCGTATGGAAGTGCAGGGAGGTGGGATGATATCGATCTCTTTGTGGTCACCGAGGGAAAGAGGCTGTGGCTGTCGGTCCTGATGGCTTTGGTAATGGTAAGAGTCGAGAAACTGTTGGGATTGGCTCCTTCTCATCTTCTTCCTTTCTGTTTGAGCTACGTTCATGATGAGCAAGGATTCGCAGAAGATGCTTCACGGAACCGAGTCAATCCACTCTTTGCTCGAGAACTCCTCAAGGCGAAGCCTGTTGCTGGTCCAGAGCAGTACCGACTCATTTTGCAGGAAAATGACTGGGTTGGAGAACTATATTCGGCCCCCTATGCAGCTGCATTGAAGGCACTAGATCAGGGACCATTGAACGGAGTTCAACCAAGAGTTGACCAGCCGGGACTGTTTGCGTTATTCTTTGATTGGGCCGAAGGTATTGTGTATGTCTTTCTGAGTCGCTACCTCAAATTGCGGGCATACTTAACCAACTTGAAGCTCAAGTCACAGAGACAGAAGCTGCGGGTCTTTGAATCAAGAATTACTCCGAACTCATGCGTATACACATCCAACTTCTACAGATGGCTACATTCACTGTGGGGTGAAAGATAGTGCCACTGGACTGTTTACTGGTATTCCCGTACATGCTAAGTGACGATCCCACACAGAAACGGAAGAGAAGTCCCTTCCCACCTCTTGGCCTGATGTATGTTGCCGCCTCGCTCAGACAAGCAGGTTACAAAGTGGAAATTCTCGATTGCACATTCATGCAGAGCATCGAGCAAGCCGAACAGATCGTACGGAAGACAGAGGCGCGTTACATCGGCATTCATTCAATGATTACCCTAACGCGAAACGCCGTAGCCTTAGCGGAGGCCGCGAAATCAGCGGGAAAGACGGTTATCTACGGCGGACCTGACCCATCTACAGCTCCTGACAAGTATCTCAAGAAAGGTTTCGGAGACTACGTCGTCATGGGTGAAGGCGAAAGAACAGCGGTCGAACTCATTAGAGCTCTAGATCGGGGCGAGATTCCTTTGGACGTGAAGGGCCTTGTCTTTCTGACCGGTGAGGGCTCGATAGTTACCACACCCGCACGGGAGCTCGAACGGGACTTGGATTCCATCTTGTCTCCTGCCCGTGATCTGATCGACAATGAACACTACAAGGAAGTATGGCGTGCGGATCATGGCTACGCCTTGACCTCAGTGATGACGACTCGCGGCTGTCCCTATGGTTGTTTCTTCTGCAGCGAGAAGCTGGTCTTCGGGCGCCGTTACACTGTTCGAAGCGCGAACAACGTAGTCGCTGAGCTAGAAGACATCATCCGGAAATACGGATACGACAGAGTCTGGTTCGCAGACGACATATTCCCACTGCGCAAAGAACGAACACTCCAGATCTGCAAAGAGATAATCAATCGAGCCCTAGATTTCACCTGGTCTTGCTTGGCAAGGGCCGATCTCGTTGACGAAGAAGCACTTGCTTCAATGAAGCAGGCTGGCTGCGACATCGTATTCTTCGGAGTAGAATCAGGTTCCCAAAGAATGCTCGATGCAATGAACCGGATGATGACAATCGAGCAGATAGCGTCAGGAGTTTCTGCAGCCAAGCGAGTTGGCTTGAAGGTGCATGCGTTCATGATGGTTGGCTTCCCAGGCGAGAACTACGAATCACTGAAGCAAACGATCGAATTCCTCAAGGAACTGAGCCCTGACGAATTCAGCTTCACAGTGGCTTATCCACTGCCTGGGACAGAATTATTCCACATGATCGAGCCGATCGATGAGCAGCTTGAATGGCGCGACCCAAGCGAGAACAGGCTCCTGTTCGAAAGCAACATTCCAGAATGGGGGTTAAAATTCGCTGTCTGGAAGGCCAAGTACGAGTTCTACCTCTACCGTCGCATAAAGCGTGGTCAGACCATTTTCCGCGTGGCGTTCATACTCTTCAAGAAACCAACCGACATCGTCCTCCGCCTTTCGGTGCCCAAGGAGGCTATGGCTCCGAAACTCAGCAAATGCGCGATCATGTCCGAAGTGCTCGCGAGGCTCCCGCGGTAGGAATACCATTGATCCCTCTCACAATCGGCATCTGTGCGTACAATGAAGAGTGGAACATAGGTGAGCTTCTAACAAACATACTTAGCATCCAAGGGATTCCCAAGGATGCGGAAGTAATCGCCGTTTGCTCCGGATGCCAAGACGGGACGGCAGAGGTTGTCCGGGAATTTGCTCGCAGAGACCGTCGTGTGAAACTGATAGAAGAGCCAAGAAGACTGGGAAAGGCTGCGGCCGTGAACAAGATTCTATCTAAGGCTAAAGGCGAACAGATAGTGTTTGTTTCTGCCGACGTCATTCCGAGGCAAGACTGCATAATGAGTCTCGTAAGGACAATGGCAGATGAGAATGTCGGGATAGCCTGCGGAAGACCCGAACCAATTCCCCGTGGAAGGAAGCTTGTGAAAGGGCTCGTAGAGACGCTGTGGGGATTTCATAACTGGCAGTTGGAGAAGCTGAACCACGCAGGAGTCCTAATGCACGCCAGCGAAGTTTTCTGTGTCAGGAATGGGATTGTAAAGCAGATTCCCCGGGGGTTGGTGAACGATGACGCTTTCCTTGCTGTTGCTGCGAAGGGTAGAGGATATCGAATCAAATACGTTCCGCAATCTGAGGTTAAGGTCTTCGGACCCCAGACTATCTCCGATTACCTGACACAGCGGCGTCGCATTATTGCCGGGCACTATCAAGTTCGCTCGGCAACTGGCCATTTCTCTCAGTACCTCTTCTACTCCCTTCTTGCGAGGCCGAAGCTAACTTTGGAGACTTTGGCTGGATATTTCGCCAAGAAACGAAAAATCGCGGGTGGGTTGGTTGCTGGGTTGGTTGAAGTGATGGCAAACTTGCTCGCGTTATCTGACATTGTCAGAGGGAGATCTCATGCGGTATGGAGTATCTCCTCTACTGCGAAGACAGCGACTGAACTTTGAATCACCCAAGCTCTACTCGTTTATTCAACCGGATTCATCGGCTCGTATTCCTATACCTCTTCAGGGACTTCGACAAGGGCACTTTGGACACTGGTATCGAGTTCACGACTCTGCTCCCCCTGAGGAAGGACAGAGTGATATGCCGGGCGATGACGTTCAACATCAAAGGACTCAAACGAGACTCATTCGTCGTCGACGGATCAAATCGTAGAATAGTCAATCTGCCGGGACGCTACGTTTGCTATTGGATCAACGGGAAGCAAGATTCCGCAACGATATACAACCGACCATATCGAAGAAGCTCGGACGGCTCTTATGTTCACAGCTCAAGAAATGCAAAAAGCGAAGTTGCCTTTGATGGTGAAGGGTTAGAGAAGAGAGCTGAGAATCTAGTTTCCGGGCCTAGACGGTATCACGAGATATTCGTGCGACTCTTTCGATTCTGACTCGCGTTCAGCGGACGCTGTGGAAGGCCAGTGTGGCGCACGTGACTAGCAGAGAAAGGCTGGAAAAGATTGCGTATGCAGAGTAGATTTGAGTCAGTAGATCGGGCTCGTAGTAGAGGAAGCCCTGAGTAGCTGTTAACAGAAGGGGAGGAACCCAAAGCAACAGCCACAGTCTTGTCCACTTGGTTCGGGGCAGTTGCATCTTCCAATCGCCAGAACTGATGAAGAGCATCAGGAAAAGCAGGAATCCAATTATCTCCAGCGCAATCTCAACTGTAGGATTATTTTCGGACAGGTTGAGGCCGGTTTCTGATAGCGTCAGTGGAAACAGAAGAGGAATGTGGTTTGCCACTAGGTCGCCGAACATTGGGTGCTGCAACACTCCGACGAAGTAAGGAAGAGTCCGCGCGCCGAAAACGTAGAAAAATGGCAACGAAATCAGGACGATCACGACCCACGAGTGCGAAATTCCGTGATGCCCAAACAATGTCCCATACGGTTGGCTGGTGAAAAGGTCGAAATCTGGAAGAGCTCCGACTAGAATCAGCAACGCTAGATTGGGCTTAGTTGTTTGAAAACGTGCCGTCGCTTTCCCGAACACGTAACCCCAAACCATGTGACTTGATATAATCATCCTAGAAACCAAAACCTAGATTCGATAAGTCACAGGCCTTATGCAGGTTTGATGAACAATAGTACCTGGGATGTCGCGTACATGAAAACTAAGCCGAGGATTATGGCAAAAGGTAGCCCTGGAAACATGTCGCGGCCTTCGAGCATTTTGAAGCCCAGATAGGCTCCGACTACGAGTCCGATGGACGCGGCAACAAAGGGTAGTGGACCGAAATTCATCATTGAGTTACTTGCGAGCATAGAGTAGAACACCATGTCACCCATGCCGACCGTCAAATCCCCGTACGTGAAGACGGCTCCCGTGAATTCCTCAAGATCAGTCGACTGCGCCATCTTCCCAATCGGCCCTTTGTATACGGCGAAAATGTCGTAGGCCGCCAGAGCAAGCAAAAGTGCAGCTGCGGTTAGTGTCGGGATTGAGACGCCCAGAAAGGTTCCGGTCATTCCTCCGATTAGGATTATGGCAGCAAAGTGGACCCCGCCTTTCGATTTGTGAAGTGCCAACCCGAGTGTGACTGAAACAAGCAGGCTAATGATCAGCCAAATCCAGCTGTCCGAAGCCAAGAAGGATGGAAAGTAGTCGGCGTAGAGTGTGCCGTACCATGTGAAGAGGAAGAAGACGAGGGCGAGAACTGCGAGGTTGATCAGGTACCTTACGATGCGTTTCAGCCCGAATTTTATGAAGAGGTACATCATGGTCCCAGTAGCAGCCATCAAGATTACGAAGATGCTCGCATTCAGTGTAATGCCCCCAGTTGTTTCGGGAAAGATTGTGATTGTTTCTATTGGGGCGTTGGAGGCTCGAAGACTGTAGGTTAACGCGCCTGCTAACGCTATGGCGAGTATCTCGGGGAGCAGAAGTGTTGGTTTTGCTTTGAATTCGTTACTCAATCTGTATCCTCACCTGTGAACGGCATTTGCCGCAAAAATCTGGACCTTTATAGTCAGTGTCAGCGAGCGTGTTAGAAAAGTACATCACACATGACGTGTCAGAGCAGTGCTCTAAACCCACCATATGACCAATTTCGTGGATAGCTTCTTTGACGACCCGTTCCACGAACAGACCAGCTTTGCTGCGAGAAGAGGCTTTCAATCTGTAGGTTGAGATGATTCCCACGCGGCCTGGCAGCCTAGCTTCCCCGAATACGAAATTCAATCCCGGAACAAACAGATCAAAATGTGTAACGCCCAAAAGTCTGTTGACTTGCAGATTTTGGATTTCCTGCTCAAGAAGTATAAGGATCCGGGTTGAGTGATATTGGTTTCTAAGTGAATCGTAGGCCTCTGCTGGTTCAGCGAGTGTACTGGTGATGCTTGCATCAATCCAGGGAAATCTTGTGGTGATTGGATCTCGCAAAGTGTCAAGTGGATAGTCTAGGGTGGTACCGACCTGGATGAGCCCTAAGGTCTCAGACGTCGCAGATCTCTCCGGGTCGCGGTGTCGTCGCCTGCAGTCCCAATTCCTGTGATGCCCAGTCCGCCAAGTGCCTGCAGTTTGCTTCTTCTCCATGAATCACGAAAACTTTCGTTCGCTTGTCAAGATCCCTGAGCGTCTCTTGAAGTTGTGTTTTTCCGCCGTGTGATGAGAAGTCGAATTTCTCAACGCGCGCTCCGACCTTGCGTGCCTTTCCATGAAGTATGAAGCGTCCTTCGTCAAGTAATATTCTTCCGGGGGAACCTTGCACCTGATAGCTCACTAGGAAGATTCCGTTGTCTTTGTTGTTTGCGATGTTCTCCATGTAGAAAACGGATGCTCCTCCTTTCAGCATTCCTGCGGGGGAAACTATGACTCCTGCAGTTCGGGCCGCGCGACGTCGACCGTTCCAATTCGATATCTGGTCAGCCTGCCTCATTGCCTGCTTGAACTGTTCCTGGTTTCTCAGGGAGTCTGGATGCTCCTCAAGCATTCTGATCGCATCCAAAGCCATACCATCTACGAAGACCGGGTAGGAGAAGTTGTGGTCGGCGAGCATGCAGATAATTTCCTGGGAGCGACCCACTCCGAAGGCCGGGACTAGCACGGTGCCTCCTGCTTCCACAACCTCTTTGCATGCGAGGACGAAGTTTCGCTCGGACTCAACTCGATCTGGGTGATCCTCTGCAGCGTATGTGCTCTCTATGACGATCGCATCCAGATCGTTGTAAGCTCGGTCTGCACCGGGTACGAGATGCGTTGGAATCAGATTGAAATCTCCAGTGTAGAGAACCCGTTTTCCCTCAGCCGCCACGATTACCTGTGCGCTTCCAGGTATGTGCCCTGCGTTGACCAGGGTGATTTCAGCATCGCCCACTGTAAATTTGGAGCGATAATTTACTGGGAGGACATGGTTCAGCATATTTTCGAGGTCTATGTATTCGAAGGGAAGATAGTAGCCGCTGAGTTTGATCATGTCGCGCACGAGGACTTTCGTCAGCTTGAATGTCGGCTCAATGCCGTAAACGGGCAACCTGGACGCATGAGCATAGAATAGAGGTATCAGCCCACTGTGATCGAGGTGAGCATGAGTCAGGACGACTGCATCAAGATCCCTCGGAGAGATGTGAACTGGAAAGCCCAGGTCATGGTTTATCATAACTCCATAATCCATGAGTATCTGGCTACGGGCGGTTTTGACAGCCACACCGGATCTTCCAACTTCCTGACAAGCGCCTAGGAATCGCAGTTGCATTCGTAATCAGCTAGTTTCCTTGTATCTCGAATTGCCGGAGCTAACTTGTATTCGTCCTTGTAAGAATGTCGGATTACCCGTACATTCCCCGCAGCGACCGAGCGGTTTGCTGCAGCCGCTTGTCTATCTCTTCCTCAATGCCCTTTGCGTCGTATTCTAGATCCTTCACATCCACTTTCAGGCCATAGGCCTTCGAGATTGATTTGATAGCCGTGGCCGCTGCTTTCGGATCGGCATGATCAGCGGACGCGTATGGAAGAATCGCAACGGCTGGAAAGCTTCGCTTCTCGAATTCACCTAACATGACCGCCAGAGGTCCGTAGACGAAGAGGCCTGCCTCTAGCGAGGGGTGCTTCATCTTTCTAGATTTGAGTGGGTAGGTCCGCGTGGGGACTATTCGCACTCCATCGGGGCCCGATTGGAGGGTCCCATCTAATCCTCCGATGAGAACGGCGTCCCGGAACTTGCTATTCATAGCCCAGTTGGCGAGAGTCTTGGCGAATTCAGCCTCCTCACTTCGGTGTGGGGAAAACTCGAGTTTGACCAGTATGATCTTCCCAGCTTTGTAGACTTCGAAGGGTGTTACTAGTCCGTCGTCCGATGTTGCGATGAATGGAGGTGGATGTGCTACATCCACGAACCCTATCCGTTCCGCCTTCAAGGTGTGAACGAGGTATGAGACAGATATGTAGCCCGTCTCGCCTACTCCATGGAATCCTGTTATGAGCGTACAGTTGCGAAGGTTTGATGTTCGCACCAACAGGTTGACGGGCAAATGGGTCTCCTCAAAATCCTACTGAAGAGGTTCGAAAACCTACTTCTCGCACGAATGGCTGGACCGATATAATAAGTTCGCTGGATTCTTGCACCGTTTTTTGGCTGCAACTTCTCAACGCACTCGATCGTACGCGATTCCAAAATCGGAATAGTGAAGATGCAGACTCTCTTGAGAATCAGCGGTATATCATCTCTTATCGGTGGGCTGAGAAAATCCTTATAACCGCCAGTTTTCATGCAGAGAAGTCACCTGAGGTAACAAAAAGTGTCGTATTTAGCTGGTCAACCTGTTCTCATATTGAAAGAAGGTTCGAGTCGCAATCGCGGACGAGACGCTCAACGAAGCAACATCACTGCAGCAATCATCGTATCCGAGGTTGTCAAGAGCACCCTTGGACCGCGCGGCATGGACAAGATGCTTGTCGACAGCTTGGGCGACGTGACTGTAACTAACGACGGCGCCACGATCCTTGACGAAATAGATGTCCAGAACCCCGCCGCCAAAATGATGGTTGAAGTTGCCAAGACACAAGACGATGAGGTCGGCGACGGGACAACCACGGCCGTTGTCCTTGCAGGCGAATTATTGAAACGAGCACAAAACTTGCTGGACGACAACGTTCACCCCACGACCATCGTAGCGGGTTACAAGAAGGCCGCTGATCGTGCGGTCCAGATCCTCGATTCATTGGGCGAACCGATCAAACTGGAAGACAAAGCTGCGCTGAAGAAAGTTGCTATGACTTCGATGCACAGTAAAGGTCTTGGTGGTGTCCGTGAACATTTCGCGGACATTGCGGTCACTGCTATTTTGCAGGTGATGGAGAAGCGAGGCGATTCCTGGAACGCTGACATTGACAACATACAGCTCGTCAAGAAGGAAGGCAAGAGCATGCTGGACACGGAGCTGGTGAAGGGCGTAATCGTGGACAAGGAAGTGGTTCACCCGGGGATGCCCAAACAAGTCAAGAATGCAAAGGTCGCGCTGCTTGACGCGGCATTGGAGATTGAGAAAACTGAGACTTCGGCGGAGATACGTATCAACGATCCAACTCAGATGAAGGCCTTCTTAGACGAGGAAACTCACATGATGAAGGAAATGGTGGACAAGATCAAGGCGTCCGGGGCTAACGTTGTGCTCTGCCAGAAAGGGATCGACGACACAACACAACATTTCCTGGCGAAAGAAGGAGTCCTCGCAGTGAGGAGAATCAAGAAGTCCGACATGGAGAAGCTGGCTAGAGCGACCGGAGGCAAAATCGTAACCAACCTAGACGACCTGAAGGCTCCAGACCTTGGCAAGGCAGGCCTCGTTGAGGAGAAAAAGGTCGGCGACGATAAGATGGTCTTCATTCAAGAGTGCAAAGATCCCAGATCGGTCAGCATCCTAATCAGAGCCGGCCTTGAGCGGTTAGTCGACGAAGCTGAAAGAGCGCTCAAGGACGCGCTTTCCGTCGTGGCCGATGTCGTACACAAACCCAAAGTTGTGACTGGTGCAGGTGCGATCGAGGCTGAACTGTCAAAGAAGTTGATAGATTACGCGATCAAGGTCGGCGGGCGCGAGCAACTTGCAATAGAGGCCTTCGCCGAAACGCTTGATACGATTCCGAAGACTCTGGCCGACAATGCAGGTTTGGATCCGATCGATATCATGGTGTCACTGCGTTCGGCACACCAGAAGAAAGATGGTCTGACATACGGAGTGGACGTCTTCGAGGGCAAGATCAGGGACATGAGGAAGCAGGGTGTCCTGGAGCCTGTTCGCGTTAAAGAGCAGGCAATTAAGTCCGCAGCCGAAGCTGCATCAATGATCTTGCGGGTCGATGACGTGATCGCCGCAGCCAAACCGCCCCCAAGTCCACCTCCAAGAGGCGGAGAACCCGACTACTAGACTGAACAACGCCCCCGTTTCTCTTTCTCTTCCTTTTCCGCAGCTTGCGCACTGTTAAAATACCGTTTGACCGCGTTAATCGGTTTGTTCCGGGCAACTTGGGGCTCCGGTAGTATAGCCCGGTCAAGGCGCGTGACGCCGAGAGTATGCTGGCCTCTCGACATTGTGGAGAGAGTCAGCGACGCGGGTTCG
>MEMY01000095.1:33725-34013 GCA_001768965.1 archaeon RBG_16_50_20
ACTCGCTTGGTTTCAGTAAAAAGGATGTGCAGCCGATGCCCGACTGCTAGCTCAGAGCTTAAGAGTCCTGAGATAGTTGGGTTTCTCGTTTGTGTCCTGTATGAAGATTCTTCACTTGCAACAGGATTTTGAGCTTGGAAGAGAATTCCTGAACAGAAGACCTCTGCAGACCGGTCATGTTCTTCCGTTGAGCGAGAAACTTCTTGCCGAATATTTTCCGTCCGGGAGCAGCTTCCTGATTCTGAAGGGGAACAAACCGGAGGCTTTGCTCTCGGTTCGTTCTGGGAC
>MEMY01000095.1:34099-36129 GCA_001768965.1 archaeon RBG_16_50_20
CCAGCTTGGCCCAGGAAAAGGTGATTGTGCGGACTAGGGTCTTCGGGTATGATGAAAAGAAGCTTCAGGCTTTGAAGGCGTTGGGTTATCAGGTCGGGGCGTCCTTGCCCGAGACTGTGTCGGTCGGTGGGCGACGGTACGATTGGCATTTCATGTACAAGGATCTTGCGAGCCGATATGGCTTCCCAGTTAGAAGACCCTATGCGAAGCTAGGACTCTACCCGTCTGCTGAAGTGTCCAAAGCGAAGAATCCAAAGCTGAAGGTGAGAGGTTACCGCGCTGAAGACCGCGCCGCGCTCGATAAGTTCGCCACCCATCCGTTGGTGATCAGAGGGATTGGGAGTGGAATATTCGAAGGACTCTACCCATGGGTGCCCGGAACGTATCAAGAGATGGTCAATGCGGGGCGCGTCTTTCCGCTGGTCTGTGAGGACGAGGCTACAGGTGAGCCTGTGGGAACATTAGACCTCTACAAGCATTCGCAGGACGTTTTGCAGCACACGATGGGTGTGGGCATGTACGTGAAACCTGAATACCAGGGAATCGGCGTTGGGACGATGCTGATGGAGCAGATGAAAACACTCGCCAAAAGGCTACACCTCGCAAGTGTGTGGCTCAGTGTGTTCGATGGAAACACGCCAGCAGAGCGATTGTACAAGAAAAGTGGGTTCATCGCCTGTGGGAGGGTTCCAGGTTGGCTGCAAGAAGGATACGTGACGGAAACCTACATGACGCTGAAACTCGACTAGCTGTCGAGAAGCTTTTTGAGCGAAAGCAAAGAGATTGACCAACTGGGTCTTGGGCCCGTAGCTCAGCTAGGCTAGAGCGACAGAAACCAAAGGTCGAAGCTCATAGGTCCAACGGAGAGACCTGCTGGTCGAGGGTTCGAATCCCTCCGGGCCCACCATATTGAGGGTTGGAAACGTTTTTCGCCATGATCTGCCCATAGTTCGGCTCCGTGATCGGCCGTGCCATATACGCTGGAGAGTCTGCGAATCCTGCAAACGTGAATACCGATTCAAAGACGGCGAGATCGATCCAATTCTCTTAGCAGAGCTCTGGCCGAATCAGATTGTTGTATACGCAGAATGGAATAAGCTTCTTGTCCGGCGTGGCAATGTGAATGCAACACTTCTTGACCCGATCGAAGTCGATGTTCCAAGCGTCCTGAAACCCATGTATAGCTATTGACATGCACTTAGCGTTCTTCAAAAGCTCGCGAGGGAGGTCGAGGTCGCAAATGTTCTGCAGAACGTTGCTAGATCCAGGAACTGCGCCCATGGACCACAGATTCAATAGCGCGTTTCTGACCAGCTCTCCTTCAACAACACGTTCTCCGTAGAGCAATGAGCTAAGGTGCGATTCGACATCACAGACTCTCGTTAGCGGAACAAGCTGCTTAGAAGTATTGAAGACGTAGGTCATTGTGCTGCATGCGGTGTCAGGGCAAGGAACGGGCACAAAGTCGCTCACTCTGAGTTCGCCCTCAGTCTGCGCTTCGATTTCGCGAAGAACATCGGGTATTGTTAGGCGATTCTCAGGATTGAACCCATCATTCGGATATCTGCCCACGTAGGTCATCGGCGAAAAGTTGACGCCATCGAGCTTGCGCTGCTTAGCGAACCTCACGATATCCCCAATTTGATTTGTATTAATGCCCGGAAGAAGAGTTGCCGCTACGGCGACACTGAGCCCTGCAGCCTGCAAGTTCTTGATAGCTTCGAGTTTTTCTCGGAGAAGCGGAATGCCTCTTATCTTGATGTACACGTCATCGGTTACTCCGTCAAACTGCAGAGTCACTTCGGATAGACCTGCCTTGGCTAGCCTGCCTGCCAATGTGCTGTCTTTAGCCAAGGCTATTCCATTGGTGCTAAGGGTAATGTCGGTGAACCCCAATCTCTTTGCAGTCTTCACAATGTCGGGCAGATCAGCCCTGATAGTGGGTTCTCCACCGGTTAACTGCAAGGTCGGCGGATCGTTCTCCGAGCTCAGAATGAACTTGAACCTATTCTCCAATTCTGTGATGCTTG
>MEMY01000096.1 GCA_001768965.1 archaeon RBG_16_50_20
AAGATGAAGCCATGTTTCATTTGGCGGGTTATCATGAGTTTCTGGTCGGGTGGGAAATCTCTAACTAAATTGTCGAGTAGCGAGAGTGTTCCAGCCAGATGTCTCGACTCATCTACAGTCACATTCTGGAAGGCTTCTTTGTAGACTTGTATCTTCGAGAACTCGCTAACCGTTTTGAAGATTAGCTGAGCGCCGATCTCTGCGAAGAAAAAGCTTGAAAAGATCAACTCCAAGGGGTACTTCTCCCAAGCGCTCATGAATCCATTCCAGTAGCGTTTGCCATTATCGTAGAGCGCTGTGATGTTCTTCAAGGCCTTCCTCTCGAAGTCGGTTGTTGCCTTGTATCCGTAGGGGAAGTTTGGACAGAGCTTGTTGCACGCCCGACGACACACCTCATCATGCCTGCACTCATCGAACGTAACTGAAGCAAGAAATTTCTTCGTCGGATCCTCCATGTCGTAAACAGCGGCCTTAATCATCGCCGTCCCAAAAGCTCCAATTCCCGATTTCTCGAACAACGCCAGCTTAGCCATCCAATACGCTTGAGCCACTCGCTCCTTCAAATCCAAACCCGTAGGATCCAAGCTGTCCCAGGCAAGGTTTACAGGATTCCAATGCTGCACAAAGGACTGCTCGTAAGTCCGGAGCAACTGCTGCGTCTTAACGGTCCAATTCCCCGGGAAAATGTTCGGCTCCGTTGTAGAAGACCCTGTCAAGCTTGGTCAATCTACCGGGAAAATGCCTGTGCCTTTAAGGATTCCGTGTTTTGTCACGGACAGCGGAGATCCGTGCAGTTGCAGGCGGGAATAGGTAACCAATTGAATAAATCGGCATTCGGCCAACCGAGCGAAAACGAGATTTGCTCTCGTATGTTTTGGCTGTTTACGGAGAGTCCTTAGAAATTCTTTGACTCTCTATGTCTGCAGCTCAATTCTCTTCAAAAGAATGCTTTCTTGGTCGCAGAGCTTCTTGATCGTATGTACCAACTGACTTCGTTCCTTTAGAAAATTCTGTGTTGCAACTTGGACCCAGAGGTCTAGTGTAATCGAATCTTCATCGAAACCTTTCACGTAAAGCCGAATATCGCTGTCACCCTCTCCGTTATTGAGCACAGCTGCTTGTATCTTGCTGCGGAAGCTTTCAATTGAGATATTTCTATCCACGGAGAGGTTCAGTATTATTGGTCGTTTTTCGAAGACTGTGAAGTTACTGATTGGAACAGCGAGCATTACGGTGTTCGGAACTGAAATGGAGACACCATCATTGGTTACTATTCGACTTCGCAGGAAGGAGATTTCATCAAGTCTCCCTTCGATCGGTGCACCTGTGATGTTCACCTTGATATAGTCGCCTTTTCGGAAGGGCTTGCTGATCAAAACCAGCATCCCTGCAATCAGATTCCCAATCGTTGATTGGGCTGCTAATCCGATTACGACGGCGGTCACACCCAAACTTACCAGATAGGCTGAAAGATCGATGCCCACTTTGTCCAGAGTTGCGAAAATTATTACGAACACGAGAGTCACTGTGACAATCTTCCGGACAGTTGTCGCGCCTGCCCGCCCGATTAGAGGCGAAACCGTGGTCTGAATGGTATGCCCTAGAATCCAGACGCCGACGAGTGCAATAAGGGCCCAAGTGACTGTGACGGTAATCTCTGGGTAGGGAATCGGTATTCCCAAGATCTTCTGGAGAGTATAAAGCAGAATCGTCAGAACCGCGAAAACGCCAGCTATAATGACGGTTACGCCGACTAGGCCTACTCGTACCCTCGCGTTCTCTTCTTCGACCCGCGACTCGGATTCTGTCACCGTCTCACCTACAACTAACATAGTCCAAGCGAATTTGAACCTAGCTCGCCGTTGTGTCACAGCTACAACTGATCATTAGCTGAGATTTTGGCGTACCAAATTGTGTATTTGAAATTCGCAGAGTGTATGCACAATGAACCCCGAAATACACTTCATTAACTGTTGATAGTTTGGTGCAATAACAAAGGGCCTGAATTCACTGCTAGTGTAAAGTGCTGCCACCGTCGAGGACAATAGTTTGCCCGTTCACGAATGAAGAATCCTCAGAACAGAGAAAGACGATACTCCTTGCAACCTCTTCGGGTTTTCCAAATCGCATGATCAGGTTCTCCCGCCGCTCCTTCTCTAGCAGTTCGTTCGTCAGTTCGCTTACCCACTCGGTTTCAATGTTACCTAGCGCGACAGTGTTCACACGTATGTGAGGCCCGAGCTCAACCGCGAGAGCCTTGGTTAGACCGATAACGCCGGCTTTTGCTACGGTGAATGCGAACCCTTTGTTGTGTCCACCAAGAGCTGGTGTCGAACTCACATTCACAATCACTCCTTTCTTTTCCTTAATCATATGCGGCGCCACCGCGCGAGCGCATAAAAACGATCCATACAGATCGACATTGATCGGTTTGAAGAAGTCTTCAGGGGTAAGATCCAGGAACCGCTTGTTCCATTCGCCTTTAGCCGGATACCCAGCTAAATTAACCAAAACATCGACCCTACCAAACGTCTTGATGGTTTCATCAACCATTTTCCGAACATCGTCTGGTGCCTGCTTCACGTTCGTAAAATCAACTTGAGCAAGAATCGCCTTTCTTCCCAAGGCGGAGATTCTGTCCGCAACCCCTTTCGCCTCGGGCTGCCGCACTCGATATTGTACGACCACGTCGGCGCCCTCCTTTGCGAATTCCAGTGCTGTCGCTCGTCCGATGCCGCCACTTGAGCCGGTAACAATTGCGACTTTGTCAGACAAGCGCGACATAGTGATTCGACCCCAATGGATGAACTATGAGCTCCTTTACAGAGCTAGTCTTGAACGAAACTAGCATTTGGGAGTATCTTTATCTATTTTCAAAGCGGAATTTTGCAGTTGCGAGAGGAAAGAACTCGCCAACCCTCGAACAGCTGACAAGCTTCCATGAGCGAATGCCAGTTCTCATCTTTGAGCGAGTGAAGACTGGGCAGTACCTGCGCTTCTTCAAGAGATATCGCCGCAGGCTACTCTTCATGGGCAAAATGAACGTGCTAGGGGTCCTATTGCTGGGGCTGACTGGCTATTGGTATGTAATGCACACACGGTACGACTCGATGGTTCATAATGGCCTCATGTCCGTCCTGTCCATGGCAAAGTTGGACAATGAGCCCTACCATGTTGTCGACTGGTTCCAAAAGAAAGGCCGGCTCATCATACTGGTCACCAGGGAATTCGCAAAGTACCCTTCGAAATAGTTCACGCCACCTCTGAGCCTCAGCATTACAGGTGTCTCAACGCTTAACACAGAACTTGAATGCCACTCGTTTGATTATCAATGGAGTGCTTTGGGAACTATCGATCCAGTGATCTCAAGTGTAGAGATTGCTGGTTACATGACTGTTGCAAGTTCGCTAGAAATGAGATGGAACAAGAGTTTCTGGGCAAAATCAAAGGCGATGGGCTCACAATTCCACAATTTGATGGAGACAGACTCACGGAACTGAAGGTTGGTTACAATCGGAGCTTGGTTGAATTCCTCAAATTACGGTAGTTCAGGTCTTCAAACGAAACTACAAATAGAGGAATCAGTTGAGAATGCCGCCGACTTGACGTGACAGAGAAATTCGATTCTACCAAGGCAACCATTCACACCTACAAAGGAAAAGCAAGCTACTACCACATTGGAAAACTGAAAGAGTTAGGCTATGACCTAGACGTTCTTCCCTACTCCATCAAGGTTCTCCTTGAGAACACTCTACGATCAGCAGGGAAAGTTCCGGGCGCTACTGAAGCTGTGCGTTTGCTTGCGAGTTGGCCGAAGAGCGTAGGATCAGAGCTTCCCTTCATGCCGTACAGGGTTCTGCTTCAGGATTACACGGGTGTACCCCTGATTGTTGACCTCGCCGCTATGCGGAGCGCCTTCGCTAAGATGGGGCGACAACCGAGGATCGTCAATTCGAAAGTACCGGTTGATCTCATCATCGATCATTCAGTCCAAGTAGACAGTTGGGGAGCATTGAATGCTCTTCTTCTGAACTTAGAGAAGGAGTATGAGAGAAACGCTGAACGATATTCACTCCTGAAGTGGGCACAATCCTCCTTTGATGGAATGAGAATCTTCCCGCCGGGTAAAGGCATCTGCCATCAAGTCAACCTGGAGTATTTGGCTAATGTCGTCGCTCTGGGGGAAGTAAACGGGACTTTGACCGCTTTCCCTGACACGCTGGTTGGAACCGACTCTCACACCACCATGGTCAACGGCCTAGGGGTTCTCGGGTGGGGTGTTGGAGGAATTGAAGCGGAGGCCGTAATGCTGGGCGAGCCCTACTACATGCCAGTACCGAAAGTCATCGGCGTAAAGTTCACAGGTCAACTGCAGGAAGGTGCAACACCTACAGACTTAGTTTTGACGGTAACTGAAACGTTGAGGAAGGAGGATGTGGTGGGTGCTTTTGTGGAATATTTCGGTGACGCCTACAGCCAACTTAGCGTGCCAGATAGAGCTACGATAGGAAACATGTCACCTGAATACGGAGCCACCGTCGGCTTTTCGCCAGTTGACGATACCACCATTGAGTATCTTCTTGGAACGGGAAGACCAAGGGAGCACGTCGAATTCGTAAAGGGCTACTGCGTGCAGCAAGGATTGTACTTGCAGCGGGACAGCCCTCATGCGAAATACTCTAAGATAATTGAGATAGATCTCGCCCAGATAGAACCCTCAATCGCGGGACCACGAAACCCCGACGAACGCGTCCCACTCAAAACAGCCCCCTCAGCTGTTCTCAATCTCATTGCCCAGTACGCGAAGAAATCAAAACAGACAACGATGAGCGCTACCCAAATCGCCGACGATGGCTACCAGTTACTGAATACCGGCAGTCCCGCAATGGGTAACGGCATTGCAAAGCGGAATCATGATTCATTGCATGACGGTTCGATAGTCATTGCCGCAATAACCAGTTGCACCAACACTTCGAACCCAACAGTCATGGTCGGGGCCGGGTTGCTGGCGAAGAAGGCTGTGTCTCTGGGACTGAGACCCAAGATATTTGTAAAGAGAAGTTTGGCCCCTGGTTCCGCGGTAGTGACAGAATACCTCACGAAATCTAATCTCCTACATTATCTTGAGCAATTGGGTTTCAACATTGTAGGATATGGATGTACAACGTGCATTGGCAACAGCGGTCCACTCGCTCCTGAAGTTGAGAAGGAGATCAAGGAACGGGACCTATATTCGGTCGCCGTTCTCAGTGGTAACAGGAACTTCGACGGGAGAATACATCCGCTGGTCCGGGGTTCATTCCTTATGTCCCCAATGCTGGTGGTCGCGTACGCTTTGGTTGGCCGAATAGAATTCGACTTCTACAAGGAGCCGCTTGGGACGGCTGCAGATGGCTCTAAAATTTACCTGAAAGACCTCTGGCCCACGATGAGGGAGATTCGAGAGGTTGTCACCAAGTCGCTCTCATCTGAACTCTACGAGCGGCGATACGCAAACGCGCTGGAGGGTGATGAGAAGTGGCGCGGTCTGAGGTCAGCCACCGGAGACGTTTACGCTTGGGATGATAAGTCAACGTACATCAGGGAACCTCCATGGTTTACGATGGAGAACCACAAAACAAAACTGATGGATGTCAAAGACGCGAAAGTATTGGCCGTCTTTGAAGACAAGGTGACTACAGATCACATTTCTCCAGCCGGATCGATAGCCGCAGACAGCCCAGCAGGCACCTACTTGCAGGAACATGGCGTAGGTCGAATCCAGTTCAGCACATATGGCAGCAGGAGAGGAAATCATGAAGTCATGGTTAGAGGTGGCTTCAGCAATATTCGACTGAAGAATATTCTCGCGAAAGGTAAGGAGGGGGGATGGACTACGCACTATCCATCTGAGGAACTTATGACAATTTACGATGCAGCAGTTCGCTATGAAGCCGAACACGTACCACTAATAGTTCTTGCAGGCAAGCAATACGGGGCAGGTAGTTCAAGGGATTGGGCGGCTAAGGCGGTGAAACTGCTCGGCGTCAGAGCCGTGATCGCAGAGAGTTTTGAAAGAATTCATCGAAGCAATCTAGTTGCTATGGGTGTCCTACCCCTTGAGTTCTCTCCAAGTCAAAGCTGGAAGAGTCTGGAGCTTCAGGGCAATGAGGAGTTCGAGATTCAAGGCATAGCTGAGATGAAGAAAACGCAGGCTCGCCTATCTGTCACCGTAAAATCGAAAGAGAAAGGAAAGGAAAGAAAGTTCGAGGTCATTGCAAGATTGGACAATGAAGTTGAGCTGGAGTACTACCGAGACGGCGGCGTACTCCCATACGTGTTCGCGAAGTTGACGGCTTAGCGTCCCGCGTGATTAGTTCTTATCGAAAATAGGTGAGCCGCCTGGCTGTGGTAAATCCTTTAAGTGATTACAAGGAATGGTTTAGAGGGCTTCGTGACAGAGAAAAAACCGCAAGCAAGCGACGAAGAATTAGATGATGAATATCTACCAGCTTGCTGCAGAAACGGTAAACCACACAACCATCCTGTCTAATCGCTCAAAGCGAAAGTGGAAGGAAACCCCTAGCGTACGGCATTCATCTTCGTCGGCTCCAACAGCATTTTCTCCGCAGATGA
>MEMY01000097.1:0-115 GCA_001768965.1 archaeon RBG_16_50_20
ACTCCGCGCCTGGCTGGGCAACTATCGCATGATTTCCGTCGAATGTTATTGGGCCGACAGATGATCTTCCGTTCGGTTGCACGAAATGAATTAGAAATGGCTGTGTATCGATCAA
>MEMY01000097.1:183-478 GCA_001768965.1 archaeon RBG_16_50_20
GCGGGTGTTCCCAGTCCAAGGAGTAAACCGTCAGTTCGAAGGCTGCACCGCGGTATAGGCTGAAGCTGATGCTCTCTAAACTGAAGCCCATCAAGACGCTGACATCTTGGTCGTCTTTCTGGAGATATCCCTCCACGTAGGCTTTGACGTGATAGACTCCGGGCCGAATTCCATAATCCTGGAAGCCAAATCCGCGGTAGGCGTAGAGCGAGAATCGTCTGTCAGGGTTAGAGCCATGCAGACCAAGCCCCGTCAATAGCACGGACGCTGAAGATGCGCCGATGGGCACAACTGA
>MEMY01000097.1:573-859 GCA_001768965.1 archaeon RBG_16_50_20
TATCGTGTAAGTGAACGGTCACATTGATCACGTTCGTCACGTAGAGACTGAGTGGGACAAAGATATCCCCCGCCCATTCGTTCTCTGAGACTTCGAAAGAGTATTCTTGGAAACTCTGGCCGTCGGGCGTTGTTTGAATGTATCCGTTCACGAAGGCCCGGACGAAATATCTTCCTGGCACGAGTCCATTGATCCATGTGGCCAACGCTTGTGGAACGTATCCACTCATGTTAGAAGGCGTCCCAAAGACACCTTTCGCACCGAAGCGAAAGAGGAAACTGCTCGT
>MEMY01000097.1:1387-1863 GCA_001768965.1 archaeon RBG_16_50_20
TAGTGACCACGCGCACTCTCATTGAAGAATCCTCTAGCCTCGACAGGTCTCCCACTAGGCGCACGATTGTACGGATTCATCGCTTGCCCGACGGCCCGAACCATTCCTGAAGTTGGGACAGGTTGGCCGTAGAGTGTCTGGTTCCATGTTCCATAATGAATCGTTCCATAGAGTACGGCTGGGTCAACCTCTCCCTTCACGAGCAGAACCGGCCAATTCTGGGCGGGCATGTAGAGATTGTCAACTGCGGGCGGGTTTGATGATGCAGGGTATGAGTACGCTAGGTTTCCGGTCATTCGCAGGAGGATTTTGAAGAAGTACTTGCCCGCAATTTCAGGAGCAACTATTCCATTCAACCTGACGTAGTACCACTCGTTGTACGCATGACTCGCTCGAAATGCCATGATGAACCCTATCGATGAAGAACTGATGCTGACTCGCGTCCATCCTGGGGCAAACGGATCCGTAGAAGGCGC
>MEMY01000097.1:1889-4137 GCA_001768965.1 archaeon RBG_16_50_20
CGTTAGTGATTGATGTCACAATCTGGGACGGGAGAATCTGCTTGAAATCTGGTGGAATGTAAATGTAGATTCCAGAATAGAAAATGTCTGAGCCGGGTGGTACGAGCTGTGCTGGTCCCGTGAAGTTAACTCCTAAAATCAAATCGCCAACGTTAGCATGGTCTGCTGTTGATGCTAGAATAGATCCGAAGGGCGCGTACGCGTTGCCCTCCAGTTGATACCAGCTGGATGGCGCAGTAGGCGGATTATCATTCGGCCATGGGGTTTGATAGCCTGGTGGTAACCCGGTTGGATTTCCAGTAATCGCTGCATAGCCTGCTCCTGGCCAGAGGTATGCGGTTGGGCCGGGTACGTGGGGATCGAAATCTTGCTCATGGAACCTTGATGTTCCCGTCAGCTTTCCTAAAGTGAAGTGCGCTGAGACGGCTGGTTGTTGGGAGAGCATGAATAGTGCGGTCAAAGCGAGAAGCCACAAAGCCAGAGTGGTCTTGCAGTGTCTTCGCAAAGCGCGCCTCCTCTCCCGTCTCGAACGAAACTTCCCTTTGTGAGAAGCCGGATTCTATTAAGTGACAGTGACCCGCAGCCTGTTGAATTATGAATAAATCCTTAATGCGGCGACCCATGGCTTTCACCTCTTGCAACTATCGTCATCAGAACGGCGAACATCATGTGGCGCGACATAGTCGGGCTTTCCTTCGGTGCGCTTTCTGAGCGAAAGCTTCGCTCGGGACTGACGATACTCATGGTAATTATCGGGGCTACACTAATCACGTCGATTTATGGATTGAACGCGGGCATGCAAAATTTCGTGAACGAACAGCTCAGCGTGCTGGGAGCAAACTTGCTCATTGTGACGCCAGCTCCGATCCTTATGGGACAGGGACCATCCGACGGATCTGGTTCCAGTGTGATCTTGAATGAACAGACCGTGAAGACCCTGAAGGGAATATCAGGTGTGGACACTGTCGTGCCCATCTATAGCGGCGGAGTGAAGATAGTGTCACACGGAACATCGCGGGATGTTTCGATTGACGGAATAGATCAAAGAAACCTTCGAGCAATCTACCCAACGCTGTCACTCGAGGCTGGTTCGCTGTTGCAGACGGCGGACTCAATAGGAATTGTCCTCGGCAGCGAGGTGGCACACCCGTCCGGCCGGACAACACCCTTCGCGGTGGTAGGGGAAACGGTTAGCCTTCAGTTCTCATATGTTGAGGACACCGCTCAAGGACAGAAGGCACAGACAAAAACGCGGGTGTTCCAGGTCAAGGGCATCCTGAACGCGGTGGGATCAACGGGGGTCGACTCGTCAGCGTTCATTACAACATCGGCCGCGAACGCTCTCTTCAACAAAGGAGGACATTACTCGGGCATCTACGTCATTACCAAGGATCCGAACTTGAACGACCAAGTAGAAGCTAGAATCAAGAAAATCTACGCAAATAACATCGGAGTCATTTCACCGAAAAGCCTCGCGGCCACAATTCAACAGCTCCTTGGCGGCTTCACGGGATTCATATCTAGCGTCGGCGCCATCTCACTGCTCGTGGGAGCGATTGGAATAGTCACCACCCTGTACACTTCCGTGATGGAACGAACTCGCGAAATTGGCCTGCTGAAAGCGCTGGGCTTCAGGAACGAGGTAATAATGCTGATTTTCCTCTCCGAGTCTGCTCTCATAGGAGTCCTAGGCGGGATTCTGGGAATACTGGGTGGAATAGGCGGCGCTCAAGTTCTGGCGCAGCTCTTCGCTTTCGGCCCGCAATCAAGTATCATACCGGTAATTCTCCCATCTGATGTATTGACAGTATTCGGGCTTTCAATACTGCTAAGCATCGGAGCTGGTTTGTATCCAGCATGGAGGGCGGCTAGCCTGGATCCCATCGTCGCTTTGAGAAAAGAGTGAGATGGACACGCCCATACATTTTCCATATGAAAATCAGTTTCCAATTTGTGGAAAACAGCCGAATTCTATCCTTGCTCCAAACACCGTTAAGTAGCACAAGAAACCAAAATTTGCCATGCCAAACCAGGGAGTGTATAAATTGCCTCAAAAGAAGAAGAGGAGCAAGTTACGGGTCCTATCTGAAACCAGCAGACCCGAGATGGCTACCGAGGAATACCAAGCCTAGTCCCACGAAAAGCCGACTAGCCAACGCTCGCCCTATTCGAAGTACGTTCTCAGCTTGAGGCATGTCTCTTCGGGAGCTTCGTAGATCTCACGTTCCCCAAGCAAATACTGGAGAGC
>MEMY01000097.1:4235-8185 GCA_001768965.1 archaeon RBG_16_50_20
AGAGCGCCCCGTTAAAGCTTCGAACCCCGGCATCGTAGTAAGACTGCAGAACCTTGAGAACCCCATTCGTCAGAGCTTCAATGTCGTCACCTGTCAATTGCTGAAGATTGCATTTGTTCGGAACGATCGCTTGAACTTCATTCAATCCATAAGGGGCATATGGAGTGACCCAATGAATGTTCCCTGTCTTTCCGAGGTATCTGCTTCCGAGCCGCTGCTCAGTTTCCAGTAGATCCTTCCAGAACGAGGACCCAACTCTGTCACAGTATGCTTTGCTAGCCTCTAGAAGCTCTGCTATTGATTGGAGGGGGACGTCACTTGCTAGAGCCTGCATGTGCATGTGCGATATCGTGGATCCAGCGGGAGGAAGGAAATTCAAGATGATAGCAGGATACATCGATTCGGGGGAGGCTGCTCGCACCCTCTCCAAGAACACCAGGCAAGCCCTTAACCCGTCTGCGAGAATACGAGGAGTGAATTCATTCAAGCCCAGAGAGTGCGAAGGTGACGGAACGACAATCGCATTGTAGTCGTTATGTGCGAACAGGCTCGGAAAGCACACAGCTTCGCCAACGTGGATGCGTCCTTCGGGAGCAATCTCTGGAGTGAACTTGGGGGATTTGCTGAGGACTGCTTCAGGGCAGAATGGGCAGTCGGCTTGCGTTGATTGAACAAGCTCGTTCAGAAATTCGGGACCCGAGTCGATGAATCTCTTGACATAATCCATTCGCCCTTTGATCACTATCGTGCTTCTACGCGTAAGCGGGTCCCATCTGTGCTCAATGAGTTGGCTGACGGGCTCAAAGTTCTTGAGCGGACTAAGGATGCGCGCTTCCCTCACAACTGACTCGAAACGAATCACTGCTTCGCACACCCGAAGTTGAACGTCAATTTCCTTTTGAGTGTTTAAGCGACTATGCAGACTTTCATGTTTGGACGTTCAAAGTAGCAGATAACTACGCGCCAAACAATGCCCCGACCAAGATCCGAATGGAGGGGTAGCTATGCGACAGAATAGGGCGTCAATCATTTTGCGCGTTTCCCTTTGCGTGAGGTAATTTTCTTGAAGGGCAGTCTTGGTTTCCAAGCTACCGCGATACCCAAGATCGCGAAGAATAGGATAAGCCCCAGCCAAGGGATCCAAGCAGGCATTGCAGGTTCGACGGTGACATTGAGCGGCGTTTGTGCAATCTGACTCCCAATCTTTGCCATGACGAAAGCTGTAAAGCTTTGCGGGGCAGCCGCTGGGGTTGCCTCAACAGTCAGAACCGTCGCAATTCCCGCTTGTTGGCTATTTGCGCATTCTGGATTGAAGGATGTTCTGAAACCCGATTCGGGAAAACCTACCAGACTGAAGCAGACTTGCCCCGCAGTTTTCTCGGGGTTGGTGATCGTCACATTGACATTGACCTCTTCTCCTACCTTCACGACCACAGACGAAGGAGTAACCGTGATGCCAAAAGCAACATCAAATGGCTCATTCTGGTTGGCAGCAGCCGTGACCATTGGTTGTGGCAGGTTTGTCCCAGTGAGCGCTGCAGCAAGGATGAAGATTACGAGCGTTCGAGACATAGCGGATTCCATTCGATCATCTCTGAATAGTGAGATTCAATTGTAACTTGTTTGTTCTAAAGGCCTCCGGCGATTCAGTCAATGCAGGTTTGAACTTGAGCGAACAATCCCACGGGCATCATCATCGATTTCCGGATAAGTTGGCTTTCCTTTTGAACAACCCGCTTAGAAGAAGACTCCTTCCTCCGGAGAGGCTCATTTCGAAGCTTGGCATCGATTCGAACGATGTTGTCGTGGACTTTGGATGCGGTCCGGGCTTCATCACTATCCCGTTAGCAAAAGTGGCTGGTAAAGCGATTGGAGTTGATGTTTCGCCGAGAATGCTTGAGAGAGCTGACCGCTATGCTAAGCGAGAGCAGGTGTCTGTAGAACTCCTCCAAAGTGACGGAACTGACTTGGAGTTGACGGACAAGAGCATCGATTTGATACTGCTCAACCATGTGTTTCACGAGATCGAAAACAAGCGGGGTACACTCAGCGAATTCCTAAGAGTATTGAAGCCTTCTGGTAGGGTTGCGATTATTGAGAAAACCAGCGGCGGTGGGATTCTTTCTGGGAGGTTTGGTCCCCCAATCATCAACGAAGAGGAAGTGACTCGGGAGCTGAAAGCCGCGGGTTTCGACTCCCTTCAAGCAATTCCCTACGGGAAAGACTCAGTAATCCTCGGGCAGAAGGCCGCTCCAGGTTCTTAGAAGGCCATTCTTGTTCAATTCAACCTGTGCGACTCCAAGTTCTGAAGGGGAAAAAGTGCCAGGCCTAAGATGCAGCCAGATGCTGCAGAGGGTTTTTCGCGCCTACTCTATATATTATGCTTTGAAACTAGAGAAATACGAGTACTCGTAGTTCGAACTACGACTGCTAAAATGACACGTGGAGAAGAAAATCAGTCTGAGACAGTCGAGATGTACCTGCAGACCATCTACAGGCTGAAGGAGACTCACGGGTCTGCAAGAACGAGTTCTATGGCCTCATCTCTAGGCGTCTCGATGGGTGCTGTGACCAATACACTCGCGAGCCTCGAGAAGCAGGGCCTCGTACAGCGCAGGGCGTACAGAGGAGTTGACCTCACGCCCAGAGGTGAAACCGTGGCACTGAGGGTTCTGCGAAGGCATCGACTGGCTGAGCGATTGCTCACTGAGGTCTTGGGAATGAAGTGGAGTGAGGTGCATGAGTTGGCGTGTCGACTTGAGCACGCGATGACCGACGATGTGATCGAGGCGCTTGAGAAACTGCTCAGGAACCCGAAGACCTGTCCACACGGCAACCCTATACCGACCTCAGCTGGCAAGATTAAACAGGCAAAGTCGGAACCTCTCAACAAGCTGAAGCCCACTCAGAAAGGAATATTGGAGAAAGTTGTCGGAGAGAAGGCAGATCTACTTCGATACTTGGCTTCGCTAGGTCTCGTTCCGGGAGTCTCGGTTCGCGTGGAGGAGAAAGCACCCTTCGACGGACCAATCATCGTGAATGTTCGAGGATCCCGGTATGCATTGGGACAGCAGGTGGCTTCTCTAATCCGGGTTAGACGGTCATGATCCTTCGGGCATGAGCGATTTGTCCTGCCATGAAAACCTCCGCAAGAATGTTCAGGCGGATTTCCAAATCGCTCTCGCGGGGAACCCCAATGTCGGAAAGAGCGCAATTTTCAATCGCTTGACAGGTCTCTCAGCGATCACGGCAAATTATCCGGGTAAGACAGTGGAACTCAACATCGGTGTCGCAAAACACAAGAATCACCGAATCGCAATCGTAGACCTGCCTGGGACGTACGGACTAGATCCCGTTTCAGAGGATCAGTTAGTCGCAAAGCAAGCCCTCCTGTTCCAGAATTTCGCAGCCGTCGTCGTTGTGGTTGATGCTACGAACCTGGAGAGAAACCTCTACCAAGTATTGCAGATTATTGATCTAGGTGTGCCAGTGATAATTGCGCTTAACCTCGTGGACTGCGCGGCCCGTAAGGGAATCGCAGTTGATGAGCACGAGCTTGAGCAAATTCTGGGCGTACCGGTCATTCCAACTGTTGCCATTACGGGGGCAGGTCTGAAGCACCTCCTTGAAGAAATAGTGGCCGTGGCGACCCGCCCACCCACAGACCCTGAAACGAAAACACGTTTCCCGTACGCCTACTCCGAATTGCTCGACGGATTACACCAAGCAGTTCAGGAGTGGGACGACTTGTCCGCCACAACCCGACTACCTCCCGGATTTTGTTCGCGGTTGATCGAAGGGGACACAGACATTGAAGCCATCATGCAGAGAACTCTGGCTGGACGAAAAATTGTCGAACTCGCTCGCACATTCCGAACGGCCATCGAGCTTAAGGAAAACCAATCCACGCATGTAATTTTCGCAAGAGAGAGGCAACGTGTTGCTCATCA
>MEMY01000098.1:0-713 GCA_001768965.1 archaeon RBG_16_50_20
GGTCGGCTTCAGCGCAGTCTGGAAAGTGTCCACGAAGAAATCTTCAGCGGGGATAACACGTTCACCACCCCGACCAACTGCAACCATTGAAGCTCCAAGAGCCAACATGACCGCAGGCAGGTCGTTCGCTGGATCACTATGGCAAACGTTGCCCCCAACCGTGCCCAGGTTCCTAACCAATGGATCAGCAATATGCCCGGCCGCGTCTGACAGCGCCGGATATTTTGACTGAATGAGCTGCGACGTCTCAACGTCAACGTAGCGTGTCAGCGACCCAATGTGCAAGTAGCCATCAGATTCGTGAATGTAATCGAGACCGGAAATGTGGTTGATGTCCACCAGATACTTGGGATTAGCAAATCTGAAACGCAGTAGCGGAATGAGGCTATGTCCTCCAGCGAGGATCTTCGCATCATCACCCTGCTTTTCAAGAAAGTCGACAGCTTCGCCCAAATCACGGGGCGCAACATAATCAAAACTCGGAGGAATCACAGAACAGAACCCTTCAAATTCGACGGCTCGTAAACGCCAATTGGCTCTCTGCTATTTAGAATTGCGATTCTTCCTGTTAACTGCCGGATTCTGACAATTACGAGTCGAAGATTCTGATTCCGCGCATTCTGCTACATGCCTGCAGATCCGCGAACGGTTCGTTCTACTAATGCCTCAAATGTGGTCGGTAACCGACCAATCAGACTTCTTAGGACGTGCGA
>MEMY01000098.1:783-1110 GCA_001768965.1 archaeon RBG_16_50_20
AAACCTGAGACCATAGCACGCTGCTTCCAAGCCTCGGTCGAGACTTGCGCAGCGCGCATGTCCCGTCCCAATCTGCCTCCTAAGATGGAGGCCATTTCCCTCGGGCTCAGGACTGCCGGTCCTGCAATCTCATATGTCCCGCCCGAATAGTCAGGCTCGCACAGAACCGTGGCGGCTGCTCGCGCAACATCTTCCAGATCCACCAAGCTCATCGGAGCTTCCACCGAGTAGGGCACTGCATATACTCCGCGCTCAGTAATCGCCTGCCATTCACCCAGAATGTTCTGCATGTACGGAGCCGGTTGCAGAATCGCGAAAGGGAGTTTG
>MEMY01000098.1:1154-1521 GCA_001768965.1 archaeon RBG_16_50_20
AGACATCGCCTCAATCGGAGGATACAGAACGGAATGAAAAACAAACAGGTCAACCTGGGCGGCGGATGCGGCATCGATCGCAATCTTCCCCATGGAAACCTCGTCAGGATTCACGTTTGGGCAAATATGATACACTAAGTCAACTTCTCGAAACGCGTCCGCGACAACGGTCTTAGAACGCATATCGCCAACGACGACCTGCTTCGCCCCCAACGATTCAACGGCGGGAACATTGCCTTCTCGATGCACTAAAGCGCGGACGGGCTGCCCTAAGGCAACTAGCGCCGAGATTACGGCGCGGCCAGTTTTGCCACCCGCTCCCGTAACAAGAATCATACCTCCACCTATCCTGGAGGATCCTCTTCAA
>MEMY01000098.1:1683-2910 GCA_001768965.1 archaeon RBG_16_50_20
GATCGTTTTCTCTGCCAGGTTTTCGTCCCAGCACTATCTGATCTAAGTCTGCGTAGACGGAAGGTATGTCCTTGAAGTAGCCGAGCGATCGGTAGTAGAGCAGCTGCTCTGTGTCATCAGTGCAGAACTTTCCCATTGAGTGCATCGCCTCGGGTTTCCAATAGGAATCGAAATCCAACGGGCACGCGAATACTCCACTTCTAAGCCAATCTTTGACGATCACCGGATTGGGATTCTTGAGAATCGGGCCCGCTGTCACGATGACGTCAGAAGCCTCGACGGCTGCGTGCGGAGTCTTTACAGGTTGAATGCTCAGCCCGGTCTTTCTGGCCATGTCGTCAACGTAACTCTGCTGACTAATCGTCGAGGTGTCGTAAGCTCTCACGACTTCGACAGACGGCAGAACTTCGCGGAGTGCCTCAAGATTACTTCGACCCTGGACGCCTAGACCCAATATTCCCACAACCCGAGAATCCTTTCGCGCAAGGTATTTTGCTGCAACGGCGGTGGCGGCGCCTGTTCGTTTGGCTGTGATCCAAGCTCCATCCATGACGGCTATAGGAAATCCTGTCTCAGGGTCGTTGAGGACTACCAAGCCTGAGATATACGGAAGCCCACGCTTGTAATTGTCGGGGTAACCACTCACCCACTTAATCCCCGCAGCGCGAAGCCTGGGAAGATAGGCGGGCATAGCGTGAATGAAGGCGTCCGGTGCTGGATGTATTCCGGGCTTCGGTGGCATTTCAACGTGTCCTTCGCCCTTTTCGCGGAACGCTTGTTCAACCGTCGTGACAATCTCTTTCATCGTTGTGCCGGTGTCTTCGATGTCGGCGCGGGAAAGGAAAAGGAGCTGGCCTGACGAACCTACCATGAAATCAAGACCTTGGAGATCCTTGCGATCGGTATGACATTATCCACTCTTGTCGAACCTCTTTATGCCAAATGGCGAGATGTCAAGTGTCGTTTTGTCGCTTAGGAACATTTCTCTTACAAGAGTAATTATGCGCGCAAAAAGAGCCGTACCAGTCCCGGTAACATGAACCAAACCAAGAAGCAGTTCCCGCAATCACAAAGTCAGACCATCTGGGACGGCTGTGATATCCCTGTTCATCTGGAACTAGAGGACTTAGAGCCACGCTTCATTCTATCCCGTAGAGTAGCTTTATTCTGGAGTGAGGTTCTCCCCCGACTTCGCAATGCGAGTGCGATCGGCGTCGACAATGTTCC
>MEMY01000098.1:2925-4961 GCA_001768965.1 archaeon RBG_16_50_20
TTCGGAAAGGAATTTGACCAACACGAAATTAGAAATTGGACGACGGCGGGTGTAAAGATCACTGAATGACACTTCAGGTATTCCGGATTTCGCATCGGGTTTCCTTCGTGTAACGTTCATGTTCCTCAACAATTCTCTTGAGTCTGCCGTCTTCCATAGCTTTCTCGATGTCGTTGTAGTCGGTGATGTCTAGGATGGGTGGTTCGTCGAAGTGGTACCATTTCATCTCGGATGCTGGATGCTCAATTGACGGATTGCGGTTCCAGTGTGTATCGTACCACACGATGTGCTTCCAGAGCTGCTTATTCATTGACCCGTACTCGATGAGTGTGTCTCGGTCTTCGGAATAAGGGCACTTGAAGTAGTTGATGACATTACACGTTGGCTCTTCGCCGTCACCGCCGTGAATGCGGTAGCGGACCTCACGCATCGCCTCTTCCTTCAGGGATGATGATCTATAGCGCTCACCCATCTCCTCCAAGTGCCGCTTTTTGGCGGCCTCTCCTCCGTGCTCATCCCAGTAGGCGCGGAATCGTTCAATGTCATGTTTCGCCTCCTGCATCAGGTTGATCATACATTTACCACACAACATCTTCCCATACTGAGGATCTTGGACTTTGTGGAGGAGATCAGCGTAGTCCCGTAACCAGTCTTCGGGAAAATCCTTCTTGTTGTTCCAGATTACGAGGAGGTGATAGCCGTCTGGTAGAGTGGACCAGTCCATCCACTTCCATTTGTAGGCTGAAACGACTCTTCGTCCGCGGAACTCAAGGATTCGCGGGGCATTCTTAATTGTCCGTTGAAGTTTCTGTATTTCCTTCTTGATCTGCTGTTTGCTCATCGCTCAACTTCGCCAATGTCAACGCCTTCAATTCCTCAATCTGTTTCTTCAAGGCCTCAATGTCCACGTCGCGCAGCACGCTGTTACAGGCTTGGCCTGCGCTGATGACGACGCGGGACCACTTGATCCTCTCCTCGGGGGTTGTCTTGGGGCCTGTCACTTTGCTCATCGCGATCTCGAGTATCTCACCAAGCCTCTGCAGCAACCAATCACGACTAGGGGCGTCAGCGAGTTTCTTTTTTCGAGAGTGGACAACTTGGTTTTCGAGCTTGGCCGACAGAACGATCACCTTGGACTCTTGCGACTTATCGAGGGCCCCATGGAAGTTTCCTTTCCAGCAAGTCGCCCTAGCATGGAATCACATATCTCGACCACCCGCGACTCGGCATCATTGTCCAGATCGCCCTTTTCTCGCGAGAGTCTCCTCAGGGTTGAGGATGCGTTCTCTCTTAGTTTCCTTCTGTTGCCCGATTCTCTTGATTCTCGGAAACGAGCCCACCTGTCTTTCATTGTAAGCGTATTGGTGGCCCGCGCTTACAATTCAATCTGTGAGGTGGGTGAAAGTGCCTCTGACGGAGTTTGAAGGATTGAACTTCGAACGCAGAGAACGATTCTTATGTGACGGAGTGTATTACATTGTGTATGACAACTATAACGGTTAGGCTTTCTCAAAGAGAAAAAGAGGAGTTGGGGGAGCATGGGAAAGTGTCGGAAGTGGTCAGGGAGGCGCTGAGACTCTATTTGAGAACCAAGAATAGCAAGCGGCTAATTTCTCGACTCAGGGAATTGCAGAAGTCGCAGCCTCGTACGAGCATCGAGGAGGACGTGAGGCTCATTCGGGCTGACCGCGAGAGATGAAGGTCGCCGATTCAAGTTACCTGTTTGAGGGGATTCTTAGAGACACGAGGCTTATTGAAAATGAGACCTTCGTGACCCCTGACCTTGCAGTATACGAGGTCGCTAACGCCCTTTGGAAGCATGAGACATTAATCCGCGACGTGAAGAACTCTTCCCCGTATCTTGGCATTCTTGTTGAATTGATCGAGAACCGGAATGTTGAGCTGATAAGGCCCGACAGGAAACTACTCGATGAAACCTATGCGCTCTCACTGAAACACAAGATGCCGATTTATGACGCGGTGTTTGTGGCCCTAGCGCTCGAACTCGATCTTGAGCTCAAAACCTTCGATCAGAT
>MEMY01000098.1:5257-5353 GCA_001768965.1 archaeon RBG_16_50_20
CGCACCATGCATAGGCCTTTTTCGAATTACGCCCGAGTGTGGATCCAGTTTTCAGTTCAACACCTTGAGCGATTGGTAGCAGCACGCTAAACACGT
>MEMY01000099.1:0-6088 GCA_001768965.1 archaeon RBG_16_50_20
GGTTTCGTGATACAAGACAACTGGAATTGAATTGGGGTCGGGGATGATGCCCAACGTTAACGTAAACGTGAAATCCCCTTAACCACCTAAACGCCATAGTGTTAGTAAAGCCATTTCAGAGTTAGCTCCGCCATAACGAGTCATCTCCGGATTCTTATGACGACTAATGCGAGCAATATGATCGTGACAATTACGAGGAGAACTAGTAGGCTTCGGTTTCTCTCCCATACGACGAAGTTCGCGTTAAGTCTCGTGAAGGGATCGCGTGACTTCAACATTCGGAAGAGGATGGTGGCCTCTTCTCTGCTGAATATTCCGTTGTCTACTCGAATCTCACCGGTCATGCTCTTTTCGAATTTGTGGCGCCCGACCCAGAAGGGATTCGAATAACTGCTGGTTACCCACAGGTCGAATTCCTCTTGTTGTGATGACATGCCTGCACCTACCTGATCTGGACGGTGATGTAGTAGAGTTTCACAACCCCGCCTGTAGAGACGAGCACGCCGTAGTTGAGGTCACCGTTCGGGGCAATCCAATGGTAGACTTCCGTCACGCCGTATTTCTGGCTGTAGTTGGTGATGAAATCGTTGACGGTGGTACTGATAGAAGTCCATTGGGTTTCATCGGTGTAGGTGATGTTTGCGATTCGAATCTCCACGTTCGCACTGATCTTGTCAGGGCTGACCAGTGAGTATCCCTTATCTGTGAATAGCAAGCCGATTTTCTTCTCACGTTCCGCCGATCCCACTATGGTAGGAATTCCCCCGGATATCGCGTAGTATGCTTGAGACGAGTCTGCTCCAACCGCCACCCTGGCTCCGGTCGTCGCGTCGACGACCGTGACGAAGGCCATCTTTGTGATGACAGCATTCTGGACTTCGGTGTTGATGTAGACTGGAATGAAGTAGTAGAGGTGGTCACCGATCAGGTACAATAGGATGTTTCCAAGTCGATAGTTCGGCAATAGAGTTAGCTGTTTGCGTACGATATCGTCTGTCTCCACGGCTTGTAGAGCGGCAGACGGTCCAATTAGCTGGGTTGTTGAGTTGGATATTCTGTATAGGTTCAGCTTTCCCAGCTGGTCGCTACCGTACGCTATGTACATCCCTGCAAGGTTCCTGCCGGGGGATGCCTGATACTCCACGAGCTGCAGCCCTACGAAGTCAGCCCGATTCCCCGAAGTCATCAGGACATAAAGTACCTCTGTAGCTTCTGGTCGCTCGTAGAAGTCAGAGCCTGATCTCCAAACGAATGGATCGCTCACATGGTATCTGAAAGACACATCAAGCTGTCCAGGCAGGTCGCGAGTTCCGAGCAAGTCCTCAGGATAGCGTAGTTGAGGGATGAGCCATTCTGGGGGTGCTTTCCATGACGGGTAGTATTGTCTGTAGAAGTCGACCAGAAAACCGTCCGGTTTGGCGATGACATAGGGGTACATGCGCCCGTCTTCGATGTCGACGAGGACCACTCCGAAGAATCGGAGGTAGCTGCTGCCGGAGAATCCAGAGTGAATCGGGTAGTTCGTGTAGACTTGGACGAGGTAGTAGATCCGGTTTCCATCTGTGACGAGGTAGCTTGCGCGATCCGTAGTCAGCCCGCCGATGAGGACGTCTTCCACTCTCTGGTGAACGTCTCGGTTATGTAGCATCATAATGTCATCTTGGGGAGGGCTGAAGGCGAAGCCGACTTGGCTTTCCTTCGCGAGGAACCATAGAGTCCTCTGCCAGCCTGAGAGAACATAGTCAGGCTCTCCGGTATAGGAGGCGTTTCCGATCTCTTCGAATCCCGGAACGTGAACGTACACGTCATCGGCGAACTCCTCACCGTAGTAGATCGATGGTTCGGCCTTGACTCCGAATGCCTGCTGGACTGTGACGTATTCGCCCGTGTGACTGTCTATCACGATTATCCTGGCGGCGTGAGTGTAGATCAGGCGGCGGCTGATCCAATCCTCATATGGATAGTTGATTGTGGTGGGAGCAACCCAGTATTCGCGACCGTTAACGTAGATTATGTTTGAGTCGCTCAGCCGCATCCAGTTGACGCCTATCTGATTCTTCATCTTCGTGTACGACGCGTCTTGATCCCACTGCCTCACAAGCGAAACTATCTTGCTGGTGTTCCCTGCAGGCAGATCTGAGAGCGGCTCAGTCACTACGGTCTCCAAGCCTGCAGCCCATCGCGTGACTTGAATTTCCTTCGTCGTCAAGGGTTTCCATTCATAGTCTGACCAGTTGTTGTTCCAGTTTAGCGAGTAGCCTACGACGAAACCCAAGTTTACAATGAGTATGGCGAACAAGAACAGTGCCATGAGGTATACGATCCATCGTTTCCGGCGCGCCATGCCTATTGTTCGTCGAATGACTCCGAACTGAAAAGAGGCCGCGATGACCAAGAAGCTGACGAAGACTGTGATAGCGATCAGGTAGTTGTTGGGTGTCGCAATGTTCATGGCCCAGTAGGGTGCACCAACGATCGCCACCAGCACAGCTAGAGCGAGAATGAGAAATAGATCTCTCGTCCAGGCATTCGTCTTGAGTCGAGCGAAATCGCGGACGAGCATCAGAATGAGTCTGAGGACTGCGACGAATACGACCGCAGCGAAGATGTCGTAGATGAGGCGGTACTGAACCTCCATAGTAGGCATCAACGCAACAAGCTCAGCTCCGGAAACGGGAGCCAACGGGAGCTGAAAGACCCTCAGGATCTGGCCCCAGTCACCCAGCCCACTTTGCAGCATCGTGATCACGATCGTCAGATTACCAAGGCCCGGTATCCCGTTCGCCGATGCGATCATCCAGAAAGCCACAGCCCACTTGACCACCTGCCAAAACAACCACACAACCCTCCCAGGACCGAGCGAGACAGACTCCTCCACCCCTCTGACACGCGCGAAGGCTCCTCCGAGCGCTGAAAGCCCCTCAAAGAGATGACTCCTTCTAGGGATCGGATTGATGAAGAGAAGTGCGAGAACACCGGCGACGATGAAGGTGTTATTGTGATAGAAGTTTACCGCGAACCAGTCGAGGCCTGCCTTAGACGCATACATGGACTGGAGAACGACCCAGTCCAAATAAACTGACAGCCCATAAACGATAACACCAACGAAAACTATCCCTACCATGATCCAGCCAATCAATCCGAAAAGACGCGGAGGCGGTCCAGATCGTTCCATAGATTCGAATCACGAATGGAACTAGCGAAACACCACTATATCAACTAGGCCCCACATTCAACTAGCGGGCTCTTCAGTCTCCTGATAATACAACATCAAAGCCTGGCAAGCTTTTCTTGGAATATTCTGATTCCGCCTTGAGAATCGAATCCAATGGAGAAATGATATGAACGGTTACCGGAGATGGCTGTGCATTCCCTTTGCCTTTGGTCTCCATTTACCTTAATTTGGTCAATCGTCTGCCAACCCGTTCTGTGCTTCACTTCCGCGATCATGTTTCGAAATTCTACCTCGCAAATTTCGCAACAGAAGAACATGCGCTGTCCTTCCACCTCAGCCCAATAGTTTCCCCAGGTAGCTTCGCAGATAGCGCAGCCTTCAGGCACTTTCAAGTTGCCTTCCTCTTTCCAAACGAGCCATTAAGTAGTTGTCGAATGCGTGGATGGATTTCAGGAATGTTGCTTGGATATTCTCTGCAATCCCAAGCTGCGAGGAATATTTCGCGATTAGGTCTAGCGCCTCTTCCGAATGCTCTACGTCAGCTTCGTAGCCTTCCCTGAGGAAGTCCTTCGTTGCATCGGTGATTTCGTTCCCTGATAGTATTGCCGGGTCGAAGTAGCTAATTGAGGCGCCTTCATTTTTCAGGTTGCGGTCTGCTATGAGTTCCAATCCATGCATTGCAACCATCGTCTCCAACCAATGATCACTCACAGCTATTTCATTCCAAGTTTTGATAGCGAGCTTAGTATCAAGCAGAGGTGGCGTCGCCAGAACCTGCTGCCTTGTCGTGCCTAAGCTTTCACCCATTCGCAGTAAGAGTTCATAGTGCGAGGGTCTTTCGGGACCATATCCCCCGAATTCTGTGTTAATATTGTCGATTTCGTACAATGTGACGTCGACCTGGTCGGTCTTCGCTATGATATTGGCACAGGACCGTGTCCACTGTCTTAGAAAGTGCTGGTGCTCCAATACATAACCTAGCAACGTCGCCCTGGATGGGTGTTGCAAGGCTAACACGAAGGGGTGAGGCCTTTCTCCGTAGAATCTCTCAATGAATCTTTTCTTAATCCAATTCCTGATGTCCTTTTTGGCATCGAAGTAATCGAACATCTGTTGCTCAAGAGCAGTTTCGTCAAGCTTCTTCTTTGTGATGTTCCTGTTTAGCCACATCACATGTTCGACATCGCTCTTTTCAGCTAGATTGTAGAAATGACTTGAGAGGCTGCGGTAGTCTCCCAAGGCGAAGAGCTGGCCGCAAACGGCACATTTGGTCAAGGATAACTTCCCCTTCACAATGGGAACTCATCGGGGAGTTGATGTCTGAGTGCCTTATACTCATCGCCATCTTCCTGTTTCAATCGCTCCAGAATCACTTTCACTTCTTTGGTAGATAGGCCGCGGGTGGATCCTACCATTTCTACTGTCTCCTCGAAATTTGCGTGGCATGCATGGTAGCAATTGACCATGCCCGTCATCAACTCCCGTTCCTTCGGGGTCAAAACTCTCTCTCTCGTTCGACCTTATGCCGCGTTCCTTCGCTTTAGGTTTCTGGGCATTCCGAGATGGCACTATCAGGCTACGTTGCGTGTGTCGGTCTAACGGTGCGCGCACACACCAATGATTCAAAAGCTGAGGGGCGTTCAAGCGTGGAATAGAACAGGTTTGGACTATGATGAAATTCCACTTCGGTTGTGTCTTTTATTACGTCTCTGATCTGGGAAGGGCGATCTCGTTCTATTCTGATGTGCTTGGCTTTAGATTGACTTCTAGGGATATTGTCGTCCGTTTCGATGTTGATGGTGTTCTGTTCGAACTCGTCCCCAGCCGAGATAAGAAGGACCTAGGAAGCGGCGGGAACGCGCGCCTCTGCCTCAAAGTCGATAACATCACTCAAGCCGTCGAATATCTAAACAAGAAGAGGACTCGTGTTAGCGAAATTCAAGAAGTAGAGAATGGCAAGCTAGCCTCGGTTGAGGACCGGGATGGAAACGAGATTTGCCTCTGGCAATATGATTTATTCAATGTAAACAATCCGCGAATTTTGTAAGCAAGACTTGAACCATTTCAATCGAAGCTGGATTCGTAGCTGAGTTTTCGATGTACAATTCGCAGCTACTGATTACGAAAACTCCGGAGACACACGCCGAGTTACCAAAAGGGAGAACGATGACGCTCGCACACACTGGATTCGACTAATATCGGTCTGGGTCTCGGAGGATGTTGCAGTATCCGGATACGAATTTGCCCACTTCCCCCGTAACCGGATCATAGCTATGCCTCTCGGTGTTGCCAATATCTCTTCCATACACGTGAATACTCCAGGCTGGTTCAGTTGAGACGTTGTCGACCCGATGGATTCCTGCCCTACCGAGAACCGTCACATGACCATTCCTGTTCATACTCTCCCTCGCTATCTCCAGTTTGGCAAACTTCGGATTTGACCCATCATCTAACCTCCGGTAGAGTGATTCCCGCTCCTCGCCCGAGTAGGCTCCGATCAGCGCCCAAGTCAAATGGTCATGGATTGGCGTCGTCTGTCCTGGCTGCCAGACTCCGCCAACTATTGAGAAAATTTCGTCTTTGGGCATGTGGATTAGATTCATGGCAAACCGGTCCTTTCTCGGCGCAAAGGCTTCACCTGGCAAGGATGGGTTGGAGAGTAATTTCTCCAGAAGCGGCTTGATCCTCCGCATCACATCCGATTCAGCAGTATAACCTCGCACGATCTGCTCGCTCTCAGCGATGAACTCCTTAAGTGAGAAATCAGACATGAACACACCAGCCCTATTCTACGTACTCAAAGAGCAAAAACCTGCGGGGCACGGTTACCTTCGGCGGCTCCTCCTACCGCGTGCCTGCTTCCGCTTCGGCCTGAGGTCCTCTGTCCTACTCGCGAATTCAGGTGGGAAGCGG
>MEMY01000099.1:6109-10725 GCA_001768965.1 archaeon RBG_16_50_20
AAAGTGAGATAGTACCCCTCTGGTGTGAGCACGCTGACTGTGCGTTCTCCCCAGAACTGGTCTACGGGTGGCTCGTCAATCATAGCCCCCTTCTCCACTATGCGCGCGTACACCTTGTCCACGTTTGGAGTGTAAAAGTAGAGGACAACTCCAGTGCCCAGCGGGTGGTGAACCATCTGCTCCCCAAACTCGCCGTGATCGTAATGGCCGTGCAACGCTTCCTCGATATCGCCAAGGACAATCCGCGTGCCCTTCCCAATCTCACCCCACCACACACCAGCGAACTTGACCGACCCATCCGGCCCGCGTGCACGAAACTCCGGCGTGAAACCAAGGACATCCACAAGATAATCGAATATCTTCCCCACATCTTTGCAATGCAAATTCGCTTGCGCGTGGAACTGCGTCAACGCTGAACCTCACATCCAGTGTCTATTCCGATTTGGAGAATTTAAGTGAAGCAGAATTAATGCAGTAGCGGAGTCCAGTTGGTTTTGGGCCGTCGTCGAAGACATGACCGAGGTGGGCATCGCAGACACTGCATAGGATTTCGGTGCGCCTCATGAAAAGGTTGGTATCAGTCTCTTCCTTAACACGATCCTGTGCTATAGGAGCCCAGAAGCTTGGCCATCCAGTGCCGGATTCAAACTTGGTCTCTGAGCTGAACAGATCATTCCCGCAGCATATGCATCTGTACGTTCCCTTCTCGTGATTGTTCCAGTATGCGCCTGTGTATGGTCTTTCGGTTCCCTTCTTTCGAGCAACCGTAAACTGTTCCGGGGTAAGCTCTCGCTTCCAATCTTGTTCCGTCTTGTTTACTTTCCAACTCAACTCTCAATCACCTAGATATATCCCGCTTCTTTGAGTACGTCCTTGTGTCCGCGTCCCATCTTCATCCTGCGTACTTGTGAGAATGGGACGAGTCGCATTTCGGACCACCATGGCCTGATTTTCGGGATACCGCGCACTGCAAGTTCGTAGACAAAGCAGATGTCCCAGTGTTTGCCTTTGGCGTTCTTTCTCCAAAGTGAATGTGGTCGGGTGTGGGATTGAACCATGACGAAGCGAGGTCGTCCTTTAAGCCCCGCCCATTGGTGAGCAATCCTTTGGGCGGCATGATCGGGGGATTCTTCCATCAACAGATGAGTTGCGGGCATCAACCAAGCTCCCTCATGTTCCAACTTAACGGCAAGGTGTTTCGGGTAACCCCCCTTCTTCGGCCAGGCGTCGCTCCCGCGAGGTCGACAGACGAAAACGCTATCCCCGCGCCGAGCAACAATAAATGCTGAGAGGCACACCCCCGCATCAGACGTATGAACCAACATACTCGGATTCCATTTACCCAAGCGTGCCCAACGTTCAGTGACAGGACGCATGCCAATGTATCACCAAAATTCAGAAATTAATCTTACTCAAACAACACGAAACCAAGGTTTTTCAGGTGGGCGTCATCTTGAAGCTTGATTTTCGCGTCTGGGTATTGTTGTTCTTAGTCATGGTATGCTTCGCGGCCAATAGCGTGATAACCAGATACTTAGTTTTGGAAAGTCGAGTTTCCCCTTTCCTCCTCACAGTAATCAGGTTTGTCAGCGGTCTTGGCACCCTGTTACTGCTAACGTCGATCAGGCCCAGAACCTTCCGCCACGACAGACTAGACTTCTCTTACTTCCTCGGAGCACTCTTCCTTGGTGCTTACGCTTTTTCGATTTCGTATGGATACTTGTTCATTCCCGTGGCTGCGGGGACTTTTGTCTTCTACACGTTCGTGGTAGTAACGATGGTTGCCTATTCCGTCATTGAGGACAAGGAAAAGTTGACCTTTCGCCTTGTACTGGGACAATTGTTCGGCTTGCTGGGAGTGCTCGTCATAACCTTCGGCAGAATAGGTTCAGTTACATTACTTGGGGTACTTTTAATGGCCGCAACAGGGATGTCATGGGGATTATACTCCGCGTATGGCAAGAAGTTTCAGATCGCGTTCAGTTACACGTACAATAGCTTCCTGATTCTTGGAGCTTTTGCAGTCATTGCATCGATGATGGTTGCGCTTTCAGGTCAAACAATTTCCTCTAACCTCTCAGTTCAGGATCTTGGATTTGCGTTGTACATGGGTATGGTGAGTACGGCTCTAAGCTACGTCGTGTGGAATACGACAGTAAAGAAGGTCGCTGCATCTCTAGGGGGGCTCGTCCAACTTATCGTCCCCGTCCTCGCTCCAATTATGGGAATACTCTTCTTAGGCGAACAGGTGACCCCGGCGCTGATGCTTGGAGGCGGGTTAGTTCTAGTAGGAATCTACCTTGCCCAACCTAGGGGCTCCTATGAGGAAGCAACACCAAGATCCTAATTGGTGCGGAGTAAGCTGACGAATTATGCTTTCTTGACGTTTTTCGATATTCCACAACATGGGCACTTCGGTACGGTCTTGAACGCAGAAAGCAAGGCGGGCGGATAGAAAGTCGTCAAGCAACCCTTGCAGATAAATTTGGACTTTCGCCTTTTGCTTGGAGTCAGCTTGTTGGTCATCGCTATTAGATCCCTAATGTCCTGACCAAATAAGCGTTCTCTTCATTCGAACAGTAATTTGCTATCAGGGATTTTCTACGCACACAGACGAAACTCACAGTAGCCGAGAACTTTGAAGCCATCTTGGAAAAGTGACGCATAGTTTTCGAGTGTGCGATCCTGATGGTGCGCGCTCATTAGGCGCAGAGGACGCTATTGTTTGTGGGGGTTACTGTGCAGGCGGGATATTTTGGTTCACGCGGAATAGGTTCGTGGGATCATATTTTCTTTTGATTTGAGACAGGCGTTTGTAATTGTCACGATAGGTAGCTTCGACTCGATTCTGTCCTTCTTCCATCATGAAATTGACATAGGCTCCTCCTGCCGAGTAAGGGTGCAATGCTTCCCAGTACGTCTTCGCCCATTTCGTGATGCGATCTTTGTTCGCTGGGTCAGGATCAATACCAGCTATCACCATGGACCACTTGGCCTCACGGTAGCTGAAAGCGGTATCCTTCTTCCCCACTCGTTGCGGTGCACCATCGATTGGGTAAATGTGCATAGTTGAGAGCAGCGAAGGAAGTTCAGAACCGTATTTCATATGCAACTTGATTGCCTCATCGCTCAATTCGTTAACGAAATCACCCTTCCAGTACCATTGCAAACCCGGAGGCAACAGTGGATCCAGAAAACTTTGCAGCGCCGGATAAGGCATGGGTCCGACGAAATCGACCGCTGGCGGACCTATCTTGCGAATGGGACGGAACACTTCCTCGGCTTTTTTCATCGACCCGCAGTAGCACCAAACCACGCCGCACATCGTCTTGCCGTGCAGATTCTCAGGGAATGGTGGACCAGGTGGCACATTCAGGAAGGCAAAGAAACCGTAGAGCTCCTCCGGAGCCTTTGTAATGAACTCACGATACCACTTCATCACCTCAACAGCCTTATCGAGATGCCACAGCATCGGACCAGCATAAACAGTGCTAACGGGATGCGCTTTGAATGTGAAAGACGTCGCGACGCCAAAGTTTCCTCCGCCGCCTCGCATTGCCCAATACAGATCCTCGTTCTCTTGAGCGTTAGCAGTTACGAAGCTGCCGTCAGCCAAGACTACATCCGCTTCAAGCAGATTGTCAATTGTCAAGCCGAACTTTCGGGTCAGGTAGCCGTGTCCCCCGCCCAACGTGAGTCCGGCAACGCCAGTAGTTGAGACGATGCCGGCTGGTACAGCGAGACCGAACGGTTGGGTGGCATGGTCAACGTCACCCCAAGTGCAGCCACTCTCAACCTGCACTGTCCGCTTCTTAGGATCCGCACGAATTCCCCGCCTTCGGGAGAGGTCGATGACCAGCCCGTCATCGCACACCCCTAATCCCGCTCCGTTATGTCCGCCTCCGCGAATAGCAACAAGCTGATTATTTTCCCTAGCGAACTTGACGGCACTGATAATGTCCCCCACATCCGAGCAACGTGCAAGGAACCGTGGCCGGCGATCAATCATACCATTGTAAACCTTGCGAGCCGCGTCGTATCCTTCATCGTGCGGTTGAATCAGTTCGCCGCGCAAGCTGGCCTTAAACTGGTCTATTGTATTCGATTTCATATCTCATCAACTCAAGACATCTGGGCTAAAGACTATTATGTTTGCTCAAGATGAATTATGTATTTCGTGGCTGGTGGTCGGCTCCATGAGACCCACACACCAAGGAAACAGTCATGCCATTTTGCAAAGGTATGCGCGACAAGTTCTCTTAGTGGACCTCTCTATTTCTGAAACGTAACTTCAAGGTTCTCGCCTGTCATTAGCGCGTGCCACTTTGAGTCGAAGCCCACCGGCCGCATACTTCTAATCCGAATCATGTTTGTAGCCTCATCCCCCGTCTCATCCAGCTTGAAATCGATCACTCCATCAGAGGCCGCCTCTAGGTTTTTGTAAGTCGAATCGCTGTGAATGCCTTTGATAATCCCTAAGATTCCTGTGGATTTCCAGAGAGATGCTATCGGAACCATTCTTGTCCTCACAAATTCAACCCAGCTTTTTTCCTCGTTGAATCTCGCAAGACACGAGGAATCATCCAATATTCTCAACCAGTCAGGTGAGGGTCGTG
>MEMY01000100.1:0-809 GCA_001768965.1 archaeon RBG_16_50_20
GACGAACTGCAACCAAGCATCTCGCCTACGCCCGCGTGGCAAGCTCTCTTCTTTAGAAGCTTCTGGTGGGTTGCATCAACCTACTGAGTTCTAAGCGTGGCAATATGCGACAGACATTAAGTAGGCAACATTCAACCTTTGAATTCGTCGTGCTTTGGGATGATGACTCCGCGCGATCCATTCGTAGTTCCACTGTCGCACCGAATTCGTGATCATGTTTTCTCAGTCATCATCAAGGCGATGGTCTCTGTCATGAGCTCAGGTGATCAGCCACCCAAGATATTGTCGAGCGCTAGGGTTCGTAGAATTCTCAACGGACTCGCGCGGCTGTACGGTTTTGAGGTGAATCAGGTTCTTCAGGAAGAGGCGGGACAGAGGGCTGCTTGGAATCTGCTAAGGAGCATTTCGAGTTATGGCATCCGTACTCCTCAGAAGCTCAAAGCGCCGGTTAGCGTCGTCTGGAGCCTATCATACAGGTGCAACCTCAGATGCATGCACTGCTATCAAAACGCTGGTGAACCTTCATCGGACGAGTTGACGATTGGAGAGCAACTTGACATCGTTGATCAACTGGCGCGAGCTGGAGTTTCGCTGGTTGTGCTCTCGGGCGGAGAGCCCTTGACCAATCCCAATCTTAGGACGCTAATTGAGAGAATTCGAAAGCAAAAGATGGCTGTCTCGATCGACTCGAACGGTGTTCTGCTAGACGAGGATAATGTGCAGTCTCTGAAGCACCTCGGCGTTAGTTCAGTAGAGCTAAGTCTGGACTCGGTGAACGCTGAGGCTCACGATCGCTTTAGGGGTCTTGA
>MEMY01000100.1:928-1167 GCA_001768965.1 archaeon RBG_16_50_20
GTCGTGTTCTTTGACTTAGTTCCTGCTGGACGAGGAAGAGACGTACAAGACCTTCGGCTTTCACGTCTCCAACTCCTTGAGCTAATGGCTCTCGTGAGGAAAGAGTGTTCAAGGAAAAACTGTGAAGTGTTCACTGAGCTCCCGCAGTTCGTCATCTATTCCTCATGTAGGGACGGGGAATCCATTTCGGATGATTCCGGGGCGGCGCTGTCCGTGGAAAGGTTCACCGTCAGCTCATT
>MEMY01000100.1:1208-6374 GCA_001768965.1 archaeon RBG_16_50_20
ATCTCGGCGGCTGTCCTGCGGGGAGACTATACTGCAACATCCAGCCCAACGGAGACGTCACGCCCTGTATGTTCATGCCGAATTATCCCGTCGCCGGGAACCTGAGGACTCAGTCCTTCGAGGAAATATGGAGCAGCGCGACCTTTGAAGCGTTGAGAGAAAGAACAGGCCTCAAAGGCAAGTGTCGCGAATGTAGGTTTGTAGCTGTCTGCGGGGGCTGCCGGGCAAAGGCCGCTGCCTATCAAGGCGACTACTTGGATTCTGACCCTACGTGCCCGATTCAAGCTGCAAACTCGTAGCCTAGACAATGTCGTACGGCGCATAGTCCTGGGGATGTATCGATCATTCTCGACTAAGTGCCTTCAGCATCTTTGCGTGACGGTCCTCGTCGGCCAACATCTTTCTGAAGCTCTCTCTCATCGATTCGAGAGCCTCGATGTGGTTCCTTGAATCTTCGATAATCCTAGACAGCGTGGACTTGGTCTTCTCATCATCCGTCTTCTTCATCATGTTGTTGTAACTGTCTATGACATCTTCCTCGAGGGCCCACCAGTAGGAGATGTTCTCTTCAATGACCCCGTGATACGCCGACTCCACATCTTCCTCGACCTTGATCGCCTGGTCCAAGTTCTCGATGTGTGGGATTATCCTCTGTCTGGCGGGTTCCTCGGGTATCTCTACCTGAGGCACTTCTGCTTTCGTAGGCTCATATGTTTCCACTCTGGTGGGGATGCTAACATAGCCCCAGGGTGATGCGTGGACGCGTTCTAATGCTCTTCCTATGAACATGGACTTGAGAGATACCCAGTTCGGCGGAATCACTGCCATGTATACGTGCATAGTCACAAGCCCGAGGACGACGTACATCAGGGCCAAGTGGAGCGCTCTGACATTTACAACGCCGCCTAGGATTGATGCGACAAAGCCGAATTTGTCTGGCCAAAACATCGAAAATCCTGTGAGTCCCTGGAGAAGGAGGAAGAACAAGATCCCTCCGTAGACTAGCTTCTGTCCCGGATTGTATTTTCTGTAATACTTCTTACCTCGCACGTCATACGTGGAGTGTTCCGGGTAATAGGTAGAGAGTCCCAGAAAGTTTCTCGCCATATGCCCAAAGAAGGCTAGGTCGCTAGTAAAGGGAATCAGTTCCTTTAGTTCGCCCGTTACACCGTAGATGTACAGAAAGATTGGGTAGGCCCAGAACGCGGCCAGCATCGCGAAGATCATGTGCCAAGACCGCGCTTGACTGAATCCCCCATAGATCGAGTATCCGAATACCGAATATGTGAGGTACATGTCGAGGCCTGTCAGTACCAGCAGACCAATGGTGGCAAAGAAGACCCAATGCCAGATTCTGTGCTCGATCGGGTGTCTAATGACCCTGACGATTTCTTCTCTGCCCATTGTGTTTCGAACCTAGGCGTTAGTATATTTTTACCTCATTTCTCTTTCCGTTAGTATCGATGAGGTGGACGGTGCACGCGAGACAGGGATCATAGGATCTCACGACCCGGACGATGTCGAGCGGGTTCTTTGCGTCAGGTACCGGAACTCCGATTAGTGCTTCTTCAATGGGACCCAATGTTCCTAGGTCATCTCTCGGTGACACGTTCCAAGCCGTTGGAGTAATAACTTGGTATCGTTCGATCTTTCCTCCGCTAATTGTGATCCAATGTCCTAAGGCTCCTCTTGGGGCCTCCCAAAGCCCCATCCCCGCGGCGGCAGATGGAGTTGCATACGGTTCGTAAACGCTCTCATCAGGTTTGAGCATTCCAATCCAGTCAAACATGGCCTGCGAGATCTTTATGGTCTCGAGCAGGCGAGCCATCAGTCGGTCGTATACCGATGCTCCATGCTTTGACTTCGGAGTGTAGTATCCTGAAATCATCATGCGGGCCAGAGGGCCGACTTCATGTGGTCTTCCATAGTATCTTGGTGCTTTCGCCCATGTGTAAGCTCCTTGCTTGCCGTAGGCAGGCTCAGGTGGGATTTCAACAGCCGGGTGGCCCCCGCTCCTGTCAGAATACCATGAATGTTTTACGTCCTCGGAGATTCTTTGCGTATCCAAGGTTTGAGGAACACCTGACGTGATGACGCCGCGCTTGAACAGTCTCTCCTCCAAGTTGTCTGGGTTTGGATAAACGCCGTAGGCGAGGAAGTTTGTGGGTCCAACACCGAAATCTTGTAGCTCGGGGTGGTTGTCTAGGTAACCTAGCACAAGGGGTCCATACTCGTCTATCGTCCTCTTAATCAGATTCATCCGGGCGAGCGTCATCCCGATGAGTTCAGATTTAGGAACGACCCCTTCGCCGCCGGCTACGGTTGCGTAGTAGTGGGGGGACCTCCCGCCCCAGATGGCCACAATCTGGTGGCAATTTACCTGAACAGGTATCACAACTTCCTTCAGCAGCTCGGCCCATTTGTCATTGCCGAGCCCATATAGGTCGTAGTCTGGGCCTGTGAGGACGAAGATGTGAAGAAGATGCGAGTACAGGGTTGTGGCCCCTTCGATTATGTTCCGAATCAGTATGGCGTTTCGCGGAATATTCACCTTGGCAGCATCCTCCAGAGAGAATGCGGAGGCTAACTGATGCTCTGAAACGCAGACTCCACAAATGTATGAGGTTATGGTGGGTGCGTCCCTAGGATCTCGACCGACGAGGATGATTTCCGCTCCTCGAAAGAGCGTTCCATGAGTGTGAGCGTCGATTACCTCACCTTTGTCAACGGTGACATCGATTCCGAGGTGTCCTTCGATTCTCACAACCGGATCGATAGTGATGGTCTCCGGCATTTCATGCTCCCTCCTTTGCAGTCTCTGTTGTGGTCCCCTGTCTTCCTTTGAGTGCAAACCTTCTTAGTGCGTGGGCTCCAATACCGATCGCTGTAGCAGCTGCAATCGTTTCGCCTACCAAGTTTACATCGATGCCAAGCGGGGCAGGAACCGCTTCGATCTCCTTGAAGAATGGGCTGGATGGTGGATCAGGGAAAGAAGGGTCGGCGCATCCTCTGCAACCCGAGGCGAAGGTCGTACAGGAGTTTATTCCCCTGTTCCATTTGATTTCAGGGCAGTTCGCATATGTGATCGGACCCTTGCATCCCAGCTTCCAAAGACACTGAAGGTCTCCGAACTTGCTTGCGAATTGGTTCTTCTCGAAGTATCCCAGTCGCGGGCATTTGTCGTGCACGACGCTCCCAAAGAATGCTGTTGGACGCTGATAGTTGTCGAGGTGCGGAGCAAACCCGCGGAGAACATCGGACAACGTGAGCGTGATCCAGTCAGGATGAGGTGGGCAGCCGGGGATATTTATTACAGGAAATCCAGCACGAGACTTGAAGTCAGCACCAAGGACCCCTCCTTTCTCTTGCTTGTAATATTGGAGACCCTTGGCTCTCGTGGGATTGGGATAAGCGCCTGGAATCCCACCTGAAGTTGCACAAGTTCCCACAGCAACGACGTATTGCGCTTGCGATGCTAGCTGTTTGACCCATGTCTCCATTGTGACAGGTTTTCCGTCGATTTCACCCACAGTCCCGAAATTGCCTTCGGGAACGGCTCCTTCCAAGATGAAAACGTCCAGAGGTTTGCTGCCCTCCGCGGCGTCGCGCAATGCGCTTGTCGCAGCTTCTCCCTCTGGAAACATGATATTCGGATGAAAGTCAACCGAGAGCTTGAAGTCAGTGATCGCATCGATGAGGTCCGGACGTGCCCCCTGCAGCAACGATATAGAGCAGCCCGCGTCGGCCGCGCCTTGGAACCATATTGTGTGAATATCCCCTTCGGCTGCCGCCGAGAACACACTCGCGATGTCTCGGGCATAGAGCGTGTAGACAGTGGCGGCACCCAACGCAGCGGTTGTTTTCAAGAACTCGCGTCGTGTCGTTCTCATATGTTGGGGGTAGCGACGCGGATTTGTTATAACGCTTTCATATGAAAAGTACATTCGATAAGGCCTAACAAATTTTGCCTCATCCCAGATCGGGTTGAGGCGCGGCTTAAAGCTCCTTTACGTCGTTTATTTCCATAGACACCGACACACGGAGAACGTCCATGGATCTGGTACTGGTTCTATCGATCTACTGTTCGTCTCCGAGTTACTGAGGAAGAAGGATTGAGTCAAGAACGCAACTGTCTTTAGCTTTTGGAACGCTAGAGCTATACTCGTTCGGAGACTGAGGTACGGTCCTTACGAACATGACAGCGACTCAGGGTGTAATCCAGTCGAAGCAGCTTGCGATAGTCGGAGTAGGTAATCTCCTCTTGTCCGATGAAGGGGTCGGGGTTCACGTCGTACGAGCGTTGAGAGGGACCCTTCTGCCCTCTGGGGTGGCGGTCTTCGAGTTCGGCACTCGCGGTCTCGAAATCTTGGAAGCAGTCGAGGGATTCAAGAAAGTCGTTATCGTAGACGCTGTCAGGTCGGGGGCTGTTCCTGGTTCCATTAGACGATGGCGACTTGGAGAACTACTTGATGCAGCTGCGCCGAGCATGGTTAGTTTGCACGAGATAGACTTGTTGACAACGCTCAAGATCGGTCGAGCAACGGCCAAGCTACCGGATGATGTCGTCATTGTCGGGATTGAGCCCAAGGCTCTTTCGCCCGGGCTAGAATTGTCGCCAGAATTGAAAGTTAAGGTTCAAGAGCTGTTGGATCTGGTGACAAAAGAATTCTACGTGAGGTAGATGACGCCGCGACCGCATTGGAGCTCTATGAGCGACTTGAGCCTAATGAGATTCCTCAGTCAGGATCTTTGCGATTGGTGTCAATCCAGAGTTTACGATCAACGAAAGCCTCAGCCCACCTGTTCAGAAGGCAGTCTCAGAGCTCGCTGACCTAGTCGCCCACGAAATCGAGCAAACATAACGTAAACCGTAGGGGCCTCTCTGCACCGAGGCATATGGATCATGCCCCATCTGCCGGCCGCTGCAACGGGTTCATTTAACTTCGGTTGAACTGGTTCAAGTTTTGTATACAAAATTCGCGGATTGTATACAGTGGCAAACTCCAAGTATTCCCAACGATTTCACCTAGTAGCTGGATTCCTAATGATCTAGGTTCTTGTGGAAGAATGCGATAGTTCGTTTCCAGGCCAGTTGAGCAGCTTTAGAGTTGTAGGCGTCGGGTCGGTCTTTCTCGAAGAACCAATGTTTTGTGCCGGGATAAACGT
>MEMY01000101.1:0-285 GCA_001768965.1 archaeon RBG_16_50_20
GACACTTCCTCCGCAGCGCGAAATATCAGCACACCAACACACACTCTTTCTTGCGCCACCTCAAGATACCAGTCAACAACGATAACATCTGCAAGGTTTCCGTCATAATTCCTACCTTGAACGAAGAACGAGTCATCGGCGATTCCCTGGCCTGTCTAGAGGCTCAGACGGAAAAGGACTTCGAAATCATTCTGGTGGACGCAGTCAGCTCAGATTCTACCATCGAGAGAAGTTGGGCTCGGGTGAACAAAATCGTTCTCGTCAACAAGCCTTCGCGTAAGAAAC
>MEMY01000101.1:291-3737 GCA_001768965.1 archaeon RBG_16_50_20
ACATAGGGGCGATTGGATCCAGGGGTGCGGTGCTTCTCTTTCTGCATGCTGACCTCAAGTTGTCTCTCACAGTCATGGACGAGATAACAACGTTCTTGAAAGATCCATCCATTAAAGGCGGCAACTGCCATGTGACTTTTGATGGCAATGGATTCAAGTATCGTTTCTTGGACGCATTCAGGGCATGTGGCAGTCGTCTTCTTCGCGTTCATGGAATCAGCTCGGCCTTCTTTGTAAGAAGATCAGACTTCCTTGAAGTAGGGGGCTTTCGAGAGGATGCGATGGAAGAAGCTGTCGACTTGGTGCAAAGACTTTCGGACCACGGGAGGTTTATCACCCTGAAACAAACCGTGATCTTATCGGCTCGAAGGTTCGAGAGAGGCAACTTCCTACTTGTAACTGCCCTTTGGATCACAACGGTGCTACTAACTTTACTTGGCTTTCATGAGACTTCAATTGAGGAGAAGCTGTGGAGAGCGGCCGGATGAACCGATAGACTGATTTTCGAAAACACATAAGTGCACTGAGTCTCGTTTTCAGCCTTCAGTGTCACAAGATGACTCAGACAAGGAAAAGAATAGACTGGTTGCCAGCCCCGGACTACTTCTCAGCTAAAGGCATGATGCGCGACCACGACTGGCTCGAATCATATTTCTCTGTGGTCCTTCAGTGGCCCAAGACCTGTACCGTCTCGCTAAAAGACCGACAGTTGGTAGGGCTGGCCAAGTCGTTAGCCTTCAATTGGGAGCCTGGAATCCTCAATCATACCGACCTCGCCCTGAAGACGGGTTCAACACCTGAGGAAGTAACTGAGGTGATTAAGGCCACGTCAGCCACTCTCGGCTTAGCTGAGCTTGACATGACCGCGCAGACGAAGGGAACGTTGAAGCTCTCTGAGCTCCCCCGACTTAACTCACTGGTAAGGAAGTCGCTCAAGGCTATTGAGAGTTACTATCGTACAGTCCCATCATGTTTCAGGCACAAGATCGTGACAGAAGACCCTCAATGGTTTCTGGATTTTGTCAGCGTCACCAAGCCCGCGTATGACTTGGGCACGAAGGTCCTTGATCCTAAGCTCAGGTCTCTCGTCTGCCTGGCTGCGGCGGCCGTCATGAATTGGCAAAACGGGGTGAGGTTGTACTCAGCATCCGCTCGAAGGTTCGGAGCAACTGAAAGAGAAACCTTTGACGTGATAAGATCCGTGTTCAAGACCGCGGTCTCCAACGCCATGGCGGCTGGGTTCAGAATACCCTGTCACATTCCGAACTTGAGGGGGTACCGAACCATCCTCAGGGCATATGTTGACAAGGGTGCATTGGCCGGGAAACGAAGAAGAGACCCTCTTACGAGATAGTACTCGGGCGAGGTCGATTTCGTGCAGAATAGTTGTGGATCTACCGGCGTGCATACGTAGAGGGCTGACCTGTTGGACGTAGAATGCCGATAGAAACTCATTTACAGTAATTCGAGAGCTTCGAGAGTCAGGTCAAATTTCGGGATTAGCCTGAACCTCGGTAAATGCGCAGCTCTAACCCATCTGTATGCTGTGTTCTCCCAGTTCAAATGGACTCGTTTGGTCTTGCTTTCGAAGAGGAATGGTTGCACCGATACTTCGACTGACGGCTTGATTTGGAGCGTGTATTTCTTGCCTCGGCTAACCAAGCGTAGCTTTCGTCTCTCTATTCCAGTTTCCTCCCGTATCTCCCCGTAGGCTTGCCTTTCGGGCGAAAGTCTGCCCCGAACTCTGCCAGTAACTGGTGACCAGAGGTACGGGTTGACATGGACAGTTGGAGCTCTCTTCAGTATGAGAATTCTTCCTCTGCACCTTATCAAGCACGTTACTGTTCTCAAGTGTTTCATTCGGTCTCAACCAACATTGGCTGCTTGAATTGATCAAGAGATGACAATTGTGTATTTAATTGTTGGAACAGAATTGGCAGAGTTTGCGTGTCACAGCACGTGATGAATGTCGATTTAGGTCTGAGATTTCCCGCAGGACGGACAGAAGCTCGAGGGTGAAGTTTGTAAAGCGCCGCAAAACTTGCATTTGGTGTATGCTGGCTTCTCGGGTGTAGGGCTGAAGGCTTCTGAACGATTTTTCTCATATCTCTTGCCGAATAGGACGGCGAGTTCAAGGAGCACGACCATGGGCACGAAGAGAGCGATATCCGCGAGTGGTCCGCCGTCCGGAGTGATTACAGCGGTGATCACGTACATTGCCGCGTAGATGTACCGACGCCTCGTCGTAACATAACTGGTCTTGAGGATTCCGAACTTTACGAGAAGAACAAAAAAAACCGGTATCGTGAACGCGAAGCCCGTCGCAAGAGTTGTCACAAAGACGAGGTTGTAGAAATCCAATGCGTAGATGAATGGCGTGGCGCCAGCGATAGTGAAGAAAGGTATCATGGCCCATACCGTGAAGGGAGCGAGAATCTTGTATCCGAACACGGCTCCGATCAAGAATAGGGCAGTGAAAGATCCGATGAACGGGAAGATGGCGCCGCGTTCCTTTGGGTAGAGAGCAGGATCAACATACCTGTAGATCTCGTACGCGATGATTGGGGTGCTCGCGGCCACTCCTAGAATGAATGATCCAACCAGATATATCTCCAGAGGAGCAGTAATCTCTCCCGCGATTAGCGTCACTGCTGGGGGGAGCACGTCTCTTACAACCTGTTTCAGCACAAGAGCGATTACAGGGTCGTAGAAAGCGAGGGGGTTCTGCAGGAAGGAAGCATTTGCAGGGAAAACCATGAAAAACACGGTTGTCGCAATAAGTGAGTAGAAGACCCAACGAAGGCGCACACTAAGTTCGTTGAGATGATCCCAAATTGTGCCGACCTTGTCTTTATCAGATTGCATTCTACTCACCTGCGCAAACGCAAACTCCACTTAAAATTGTTGACCGAGCCTTGCTTAGAGGTATTGAAAGATCAGCGCTGTGAGAAAAGTTTCCTCCGGCAAGGCTAATTTGGCTCTTGCCGATTGGTCTACTTCTTGGAGGCTTTCTCAGCGATTTCCTTTGCAATCTCTTCCTTCGTCTTACCCTCAGTGCTAATGCCCAGTTCTTTCGCGGCAACGATTAACGAATCTGACGTGGATTGTGTTGTTGTCGAAGCGCTGGGTGCTGAAACCTCTTTGGATGCTTTCTCGAATTCTTTCCGGGCCAAACCTATTGATCGAGCGAATTCGGGGAGTTTTTGTGGTCCCCAAAGGAAAATGACGACGAGGACCACTATTACAACCAGCCATTCATATCCCACTAACGCCAACGATTTTCACGTCCAATTGTCTTCCATCTCGGCTGATATAAAAATGCTGAATATACATTACCATCAACGATATTTGTAGTGGCCTTCAAACAGGTCGTGAGGTTTACATGCTTCTTCTTCGAAGTATTCATCCTCAAACGGTTGCGTCTTGAGAAATGATTCGAAATCGTA
>MEMY01000101.1:3913-6270 GCA_001768965.1 archaeon RBG_16_50_20
TCATGGAGGAGACCTAGACTATCCCACTTAGCCAGCTCGATCTCGCGGGTACGTGCATGCTCAGGATTCGCGTAGCCATGCTTCCACGATATTAGCTCGCGCACCTTAGTCTCTGTGAGGTTGCCATTACGATTCAGATTGTGGTCGTAGACATGCTCTGGGTATGTCTTCGAATCATAGAATCGCTTCCAGAAAGCTACAAATTCGACACAATCCTGAACAGATTATGCATAAGCTCGCAACATCCATTGGATCTAGTATGCGATTGCAGTCAGCAGTAAAGCTTCGTCCGCGGAGGTTTATGCACGCATCTCCAGCGATTTGCCCGTCGGCGTTCGCGCAGTTTGCATGTGCGGTAGAGGGGTTGTTAGAGGGCACAGTTCCCCTAACTACATGAACAGACACAGGCCGTTTTTGTGTGTGTGGGTCTAGTGGTGCGCACACACACTCACAGGCTTTCGAGCCCTCGATATCGAGGGACCGAATCCCTCCGGGCCCACCAGATTAGACCAGCTTGTTTGATCTAGGGAGCGAAGACTTGAAAGCGTCTTGCAGCCTCTGCCATTTCCTTTAGTCTTCTATCCACCCGGTCATAAACGGAGTCTTTCTCGTAACTTCCGTCAACCAACAGCTTACCAGAAGGAATGCCTGTCAGGACTTCAATACCTTGTTCGATGGTCTTGACGGGAAAGATGTGAAACTTTCCGGCCTTGACGGCGTCGACGACTTCCTTCTTGAGCATAAGGTTGTGAACATTGGTGTCTGGAATCATCACGCCATGCTGGCCGTTGAGTCCTCGAGCTTTGCAAACTTCGAAATATCCTTCGATCTTTTCGTTAGCTCCTCCGATTGGTTGAACCTCGCCATTCTGGTTCACAGATCCTGTCACTGCGAAGGTCTGTTTGATGGGAACGCCCGATAGGGCTGAGAGCAGGGCGTAGAGTTCAGTACTTGATGCGCTGTCGCCTTCGACGCCCTCATAGTTTTGCTCGAATACGATACGTGCTGTGAGGGTTAGTGGTTTGTCTCGTGCGAACTTGGATGCCAAGTAGCCGGCGATGATGAGAACGCCCTTGCCATGTATGGGGCCGCTCATGTTGACTTCGCGTTGGACGTCGATCAAACCTTGCTTCCCAAGGCCAACGCCCACAGTGATTCTTGTGGGGGCGCCAAACGAAAAATCTCCTACATTCAAGACAGACAGTCCATTGATCTGACCCACAGCTTCGCCCTCGGTTGAAATGAAAATTACGTTTCGTTGAATGTACTCCCGGAGTTTCTCTTGGATCAGGTTTGAGCGGTAGGTCTTTGCTTCTATAGCTCTCTCTACATGTTCTGCGGTTACGTACTTGGAATTCTCTTGTAGGGCGTAGAAGTGGGATTCACGGACAACATCCGCCACAAGGCCGAACTGAGTGGACAGCTTGTCTTGATCTTCCGCAAGCCTACTGCTATGCTCCACAAGACGTGCGATAGCGGAAGCGTCAAGATGCTTGAGATTCTCGTTCAGTGCAAGAGTTGTGAAGAAACCTGCGTAATCTCTGATATTGGAGTCTGTTTTATCCATCGAATAGTCGAAATCTGCTTTTACTTTGAAGAGTTCCCTAAATTCAGGGTCGTAGGCGAAGAGAAGCTGGTACATGTTTGAATCACCGATCAGAATCAGCTTAACATCCAACGGGATAGGGTTCGGCGCAAGCGATCTTACACTAGCGTAACCTGCCCTTTGGGGAAGGTCTTCAATCCTGATCTCGCCCGCTTTCAACGAGCGTTTCAATCCGTCATACACATTCAGGTCACGAAGAAGTTGCTCTGCACGAATGATCAGGTATCCGCCGTTCGCGCGGTGTAGTGAGCCACCTCGGATTAAGGTGAAATCTGTTGAAAGAGTACCAAGCTGACTCTCCTTTTCAATACGTCCCAGCAGGTTGTCGTAAGTGGGATTCTGTTCTATAACGACCGGGGCACCCTTGACGCCGGCATTGTCCACGATTACGTTGATGTCATAGACTCGAAACCCAAACTCCTTCAGCCAAGCGTCCTGGCTGGACTCTTTCTTCTGGCTCTTGCGGCCCCGAAATTGATCCAAGTCCTCTAGAATGTGATTTTGAATTGCGCGCAGATGGTTGGTGATGTCTTGATATTCCTTGTACTTTTCGAGGAGCGTAGACATGAGATGCTCAATTGCATATAGTGCCACGTCCCTATCGAATTCAGTGATTTCATCGCGAGCCTGTGTCTCAAGATCGCGTAGTTGCCTCAAGAACGGCGTCAGTTTTTCCTTCAATGTCTCGCGTTTCTTGACAAACTTCTGTTGGGTCTCTTTCGGAAGTGAGAGGAACTCTTCGTCTGATATT
>MEMY01000101.1:6358-6518 GCA_001768965.1 archaeon RBG_16_50_20
GCGAGATTACTTCCTGGCGCTTTTGATTGATCTTCTTCAGAAGATCATCCCGTTTTGCCGAATAATCTTCGCCATCAAATAGCTGGGGGATGGCAATTCGGGCGGCTTGAATTAATTCGCGCATGTCCTGCTTGAGCTGCCTTCCGAGGCCCGGTGGACA
>MEMY01000101.1:6717-6859 GCA_001768965.1 archaeon RBG_16_50_20
GGTTGTCCAACCATCATATCAAGCGGCTTTAATTCCTCTGTTGACTTCGCGTTGATGATTTTGGGATCGCAGGTCCATCGTAGATTTTCAGGTCGCAGTTCAGAAACCAAACTGGGTCAGCGATTGCACCCCGAAAAGGTTG
>MEMY01000102.1 GCA_001768965.1 archaeon RBG_16_50_20
CCTTTGGGACCGGGGACAACGTCCTGCTGTGTCTGCACGGCGGTCCTGGAGCCCCGCACGACTATCTGCTCGCCCTCGGAAAGAACCTGGTTTAAGATTTAGGCTGACACAAAACCTCATAAAATGCTGGTTTTAAAGCGATAAGCCCTCCATAACTGAACTTGGCTCTGTGCGGTGAGGCGTCGGCTTTGAAAGCTGTAGTTCTAGCAGCGGGCGAAGGCACACGCATGTGGCCGCTCGCAGTCAACAAGCCGAAGCACCTACTTTCTGTCGGGACGCAACCCCTCATCGGTCATATTATGCAGGCCCTCAAGGAATGTTCAGTCAATGAAGTATTCACGGTAGTTGGCTACAGGAAGGATCAGATTCAATCCGCGATTGGAAACGGAGACCGTTACGGGTTACGGGTGCAGTATTTGGATCAACCGCAGCGGACTGGAACGGCTTCGGCACTGAAAGTTGCCTCTGAGGCGTTAGGAGAGGAACCGTTTCTCGCCGTCTACGGAGACCTCTGGCTGAATTCCAATGCCATAGGTGAGGTACTCGAGAAAGCGAAAACCTGCCCGCGAGTTATGGGTGTCGTTGAGGTAATGGATCCAACGGACTACGGAGTCATACAATTGGAAGGGGATAGAATTGTCAGGATCAGAGAAAAGCCGAAGGGTTCTCGTGGGGCCAAAGGTTGGGTCAATACAGGGATTTACGTGCTCGACGCTGAAGTATTCCGGGCGATCGGGAATACTCGTCTTTCCAAGCGAGCAGAGTACGAGGTAACCTCGTCGCTGCAACAGTTGCTAGATCAAGGGCTTGAGGTGAGGGCCGCCATGATCTACAAGGAGGATTGGATGGATGTTGGCAGGCCTTGGGATCTGCTTGAAGCGAATGAACGGTCCCTTGCGCACCTGCCAAGTCGAGTGAAAGGAACTGTTGAGCAAGGTGCCGTAATCAGGGGTCCGGTGTACGTTGAAGAGGAGAGTGTCATAAGACCCGGCTGCCTTATCGAAGGCCCTGCGTACATCGGAAAGGGCTGCGTGGTCGGACCGAACTCAAGAATTCGTCCAAGCACTTCTCTCCAGGATCGAGTCATGGTCGGCACATCCTGTGAAGTCAAGAACAGCATCATAATGAGCGGGTCGAGGATCCCTCACATGTCATACGTCGGGGACAGCATTCTTGGAGAAGGATGCAATCTAGGAGCGGGTACCATCACGGCTAACATACGCTTCGACGAGCAACCCGTACAGATGCGAGTGAAAGGCAGGCTTGTCAATACTGGGAGGAAGAAACTGGGCGCAATCATCGGCGACTCAGTGCAGACTGGGATAAATGTGAGTCTTCTGCCCGGAGTGCGCGTCGGTTCAGGTTCATGGATTGGTCCGGGAACCGTTGTGTCCAGAGACATTCAGTCAGGTCAATCGGTGCTCATGAAACAGACACTCACAACGAAGCCAATGAAGAAACGCGGAACTGCCCCGAAAGATGACTGAGGGCCAGACGGCCCACGTTCTCGATTCGCCACCAGTATTCTGGTGCGATTGCTGCAGAGTAACACGTTGTCACAAGAAAACTACAGACACCTGGTTCTGGTAACTTAACAGGGGGTCGAATCGACTTTTCGGGGCTGTTAACTACTGGGGTTCAAGCTTTCTCTCAAGAACGGCTGCTGGTGTCGACTATACAGAAGAGATTGCCTTCGGGATCTTCGAGGACCACAAAGTCTTCATCCGGCTCACGCGGCCGATGGAGGGTGGCTCCGATGCCGAGCAATCGCTCCACCTCCTCCCTCTGTTTCTCAGTGTAGAGGTCGAGGTGCAAGCGATTCTTGCCGGACCGTTCCTCCGAAGTCTGGTTAATGGATACGTTTGGCCCTCTCCCCTCAGGGTCCTTCAGGACGACCCAACCGGCTTCGCCGGGCTCTCGAGGAACGTAGTGAAGCACCTGCTGCCAGAACGCCGCCATTCTGTCGAAGTCCTTACAGTCGATGACGATAGAGCCGATCTTCATCTCCCTAGCTTCCTTCGACCATCACCGACGCAGACGCATCCGTCACTCATATACTCTCATCTTCGCCACTTCCTGATGGCTAGTATCGAACACGTCACAGATCATGCCCAAAGCGGTTTGGCCCCTACTCAAGTTAACAGAACGTCAACACCATTCCCCCTCACAAGTTAGCAGCGACGAAATCCCGTTCAAGTTAGCAGAACCACACACCCCCTCCCACCACAAGAAATCGAAGACGGGTTCAGGCGCCAGATTTCGCCCAATCGCAGAGTAACATGTTGTATGCAAGAAGTTGCATACACCCCCCTCCACCGCATCCAAGAAACTGGAGGTAGACTACGTACGTTCCGCAGCAATCAAGTGTGCTGTCCCCACAAAACTAAGCCTCCCCCCCACCCCCCTCTTCCAAGCGTGCGCGCAACGAACACTACCAGAACAGTGTGCCTTGTGGTCGCAAACTAAGCGTGCCTCTTGGCACTCACGATCGAGATAACATCGTTGTCCTTCAGCACGTAGTCATCTGCAACTCGCATCTTCGACCTAACCTCAGTTGCATACAGGAAACCAGCCGCCAGATCCGAATGAATAGTTCCCGCGAATTCCTTTGCAGTTGTACCGTACGGGACGAGATAGGCGTCGGGAAGGATTCTACCTTTATGATCGGTTAGCTTCTCCGGATCCTCAACGGGGTACACCGCAATCATTTGAAGAAGTTTGAAGAAAGCTAGGCTCAGCGCGTCTTGGACCCCTGTCGAACCCAGAGGCAATAGGACTTTTTCCCTTATGCGGGTCAGGGCGTTTACCTGTTCGGGTGTGAGCTGGCGGTTCTCTGCAATCTTGAAGTTGCTATCGCCCGGTAGGTAACTTAGGATCTCCTTCTCCGCAGCTCTTCTCAATGCCAACTCAGCTTCCGCGCAGCAAGGCACAACCATATGTCCCAAACCTCCGAGCGTCTCGAGATTCTTCTCAGCAGGTGAAACGTCCATTTTGTTAGCGGCTATGAGAAGTGGTTTTCGCAGCTCTGAAACGAATCTTAGGATTTGATCGTCAGACCACGAACCCGGCCTTTCGAAGTTCAAGCCTGTTTTTGCTCGAGCCCTGATTATGTGATCCTTCTTGATACCGAGACCGCTGAGTTTCTCTTCAAGAATTGGGGTTAGGTCTTCTTTTGCTCCTTCGACACGGCGGACTGCGCGGTCCCACTCTTTCTTTACGATCTGAAGCAGCCACATGTCAAGTTCATGCTCCAGAAATCTGACGTCTTCTCTGGGATCATGGGTTCCAGGGTCGCAGGGCTTTCCCTCTGAATCAGTTGAACCGGAAGCGTCTACAACGTGAATTAGCGCGTCGGCCTGCCTGATTTCGTCCAGAAATTGGTTCCCTAATCCGCGTCCCTGCCATGCGCCTGGCACTAGTCCGGCGCAGTCTACGATTTCTACAGGGATTAGCCGAATGCCATTCACGCATGTGGAATTGCCTGGATTGTCGGTTACGTTGAACTCCCTGCAGACGCAGTGAGTCCTAACATATCCCATCCCAATATTCGGCTTGATCGTGGTGAAGGGATAGTTTGCGATCGGCACGTGTGCGAGGGTTGCCGCACTGAAAAAAGTGCTCTTGCCTACGTTAGGTTTCCCGACTACGCCCACAACGCGAGGCAAATCACTGCTTCCAGACCCGTAATGTCAGCTTGCTGGTGGGAGACCTGTGATGCGTATTCCCGCCTCGCTAACCTTGTATCGGATGTTGATTCCAATCAGTAGTGCAGTCATCTGCTCAACGATGCGTGAGTTCTCCAGGCGACCGCCGTCGACCGGTCTGACGCCGGGGATTTTCTTCGCTAGGTCCATGACGACCTTCCTCGCTTCCTGGGAATCGCCGCAAACAATCACGTCGCAGTCAATGTCTCTCTTCAGGTCCTGTAAGGATTCTGCCACAACATTGTGGAACGCGGAGGCGATCTTAGTGTGCGGGGGAAGAAGCCGGACTGCCTGCTGTGCAGCAGATCCTTCCCAAACTCCGAGCGCTGTCGAGGCGCCGCCTCCCACGGCGGTTGAAAGCGGAACGACAACATCCACGAAAATGTCATCGGGCTTTATGCTGTCTGTGACGGATTTTATCATGTCAACATGGGCCGCGAAGGGAACGGACATGACTATGATGTCAGCAGCTGCGGCTGCCTTCGAATTCTCCATCCCGGAAACTGACACGCTCCCGCCAAGTATCTCGCGTGCCTTCTTGGCTGCGTCCTCAGCCTTTTGCTGCTGTCTTGAGCCGATTATGACTTTCTCGCCGGCCTTCGCCCAACGCAGAACTAATCCGAATCCTTGATCTCCGGTCCCGCCGATGACCGCGATTGTTCGATCACTCAAGATCTCTCACGACTCTTAAGTGGGAAAGTCTTGGATGAATCCGCTTCTCATAAGGTATTTTGCCTGTTCCCGCGCTCGTTTAATGATCGAGCGAGCACTTGCGTACAGTTCTTCTCTGCTCCGATTTATTCTAGCGACACCTTGCTCGATTGCTTTCTCGGCGACTGCTGTTGCTTCCCGCGGGAATACCTCCCAGTCGTCCATGGTGGGTATGATGTATTTCTCTGAGAGTCCTCTTTCCTCAGCCAACTTTGCTAGCTCGTTTGCAGCCGCTAGGCACATCTCGTCAGTGATGGTTCGAGCGCGAACGTCAATGGTCCCGCGAAATATCCCAGGGAATCCCAGTGAGTTGTTGAGTTGGTTGGGGAAATCGGACCGTCCCGTGGCGATCACAACCGCACCTCCCTCTTCGGCTTCCCATGGCCAGATCTCAGGAATCGGGTTCGCGCAGGCGAATACGACTGCATGGTCACTCATCTTTGACACCAAATCCTTCGTCAGCACGCCGGGGCCAGGCCTTGACATCGCAATACACGCGTCCGCGCCCTCAAGCGCGACTTCCATGCCACCCACTTTTCCTTGTGAGTTCGTCGTCTGGGACAGGTGCCATTTTTTCGGCGAGGTATGCTCCAGATCCTTTCTATTCTTGTGGAGTGTACCCTTGCTGTCAACCATGATGATGTTGCCTGGTTTCGCGCCGGCCAACATCAGGAGACGGGATATCGCGACATTTGCGGCACCGGCCCCGATCATGGTGATCTTGACTTCGGGCATTTTCTTCCCAACGACTTTGAGAGCGTTGATGAAGCCCGCTAGAACCACTGTGCCAGTTCCCTGTTGATCGTCATGCCAGACGGGAATGTCCAGCTGGCCTTGGAGTGCCTCTAAGATTTCGAAGCATTTTGGCTGAGCGATGTCCTCGAGGTTTATTCCACCGAAGGATGGTTGTATCCATTTCACAGCCTGAATGATTTCCTCAGGCTTCTTGGTGCCAAGACATATGGGGAAGGCGTCGATACCCCCCAAATACTTGTAGAGCAGTGCCTTGCCTTCCATCACCGGTAGGCCGGCCTCAGGTCCGATGTCGCCTAGACCGAGAACTCTTGTCCCGTCAGTTACGATCGCGATCGTATTCCACTTGTTAGTATTCTCGTAAACGGCCTCAGGCCTTGTTTTGATCGCTTCGCATGCTTCGGCGACACCTGGCGTGTACCAGATCGCGAAGTCGTCGAACGATCGGATGGGACACTTCGGCACAATCTCAATTTTGCCTCTGTAAAACGGATGGTACTTTAGCGCGAGTTGAGCGGGGAGGAAAGCCTTTCTCAGTGATTCTTCGGTCGATTTCATGTTTGAACTTCCTGTCTTTACTGCAAGTCACTTAAATAGCAGCGCTGCTTTGACACTGCCGGAACCTCAGGAGAAAACATCTTTCGTCTTAAGGTTAAGCTTCGGAAGAATTGGTTGCGGTTGAAATAACCGATGGGCATGTACAAGTACATTACAAAAGCTTGGAACACTCGAGAGAAGACCGATCTCGAGAGGCATTTTCGCGGTTTATCAATCAAGATGAGACGCGAGCCCACAGTCCACAGAGTGGAATATCCAACTCGACTTGATAGGGCGAGGGCCCTGGGCTACAAGGCAAAGCAGGGTTATGTAGTTGTAAGAGTGCGAATTCGCAAGGGAGGAGCACGCAAACCGCGTCCTCGTGCAGGACGACGACAGAGAGCGCTGGGCGTCACACGATTCACGCGAGCAATGTCTTTGAAGAGAATCGCGGAGATCCGAGCAGAGAAGAAGTTTCCGAACCTACGAGTACTGAACTCCTATTATGTCTGGGAAGATGGACTCCACCACTGGTTCGAAACAATCATGCGCGATCCTCACAACCCATCCTCAAGAGAAAACTGAGACCATCGTCTCATGCGCCCAATCGAAGCTTTTGAAATCCTGTAGCCCAGCGGCCGCGACAATGCGAAAAGCTCTGATTGTGGTGAAACTGGGTGGATCTGCGCTCACTGATAAGACAGCAATCTACACTCCTCGTCGGGCTGCGATAGGCCGAGCAGCGAAGCAGATTGCAGATTTGAGACGTAGGTTCTCATTTGTCGTAGTGCACGGCGCGGGGAGCTACGGACATATTCCGGTCAAGAGATGGCACTTAACCTCCGGATTCAAGCATGCAGGTCAACTCAGGGGTCTAGCCGCCACCAAGTCAAAGCTCCTAGAATGGGAACTGATCCTCGACGAGGCATTCTTGAAACACCACGTCCCTTTGATACCGTTACTCGCATCGGACTATGTCGTCACCAAGAACGGGCGAATCCACACCACAGATCTTCGTCCAATAACGAACTGGCTTCGCCTCGGCTGCGTTCCATCCAGTGGTGGAGACATAGTGACAGATCTGCGAAATGGCTTTGCTATTCTATCAGGCGACCAGCTCGCTGCCTACCTGGCCATCAAGCTCAAGGCTTCACGTCTGATTTTCGGGACAGATGTTGATGGAGTTTTTGACTCGAACCCCAAACTTAACCCGCGTGCACGACTATTGAGTGATTTGACAGTTACGTCAGCGGCGCGCTTCGCAAGTAGAGCGAGAGGCTCAACCGCACCTGATGTGACGGGTGGAATGGCGGGCAAGATACGGGAGGCCGTTGCAGTAGCGGCGAGGGGTATCCCAGTTTACTTCGTGAATCTGACAAAGAATGAGCGATTGAAGGCAGCCGCTCTCGATCGACAAGTGCTTTGCTCTAAAATCATACCCGCTTGAGGGCTTATAGTAACGGCAGGGTTCCTGTGATCTTGTCCACGACCTCAGCGGGAGCGGGGCCGATTCCCAAGCAGGTGGCGGTTCCTGGTTCAACTTGAGTGAGACCGCTGTCATGTATGATTGCGGAAGCCAAGCCCAGTTCGTCGGCTTGCCTTTTGAGTTCGTGCAGCTCGCTTTCTGAATTCACTTTGACTACTACCTTGCATTGGCCTTCGTTGAACCATCCCTTCCACCATTCAGGGTGGTGGCGTCGGGTTTCCTCTGAGGCTGTTATGGTTGCATGCCCGACTTGGACCGCGATCTTGCCTTTTCCCATGTCCAAGTCCCGCCTCACTGCGATGACTAATTTGTACCTGAAGTCGGCCGTAAGTCAAGCCCCGACTTTATCTTAGGCATCCGCCGACAGATAAGTCCAAGCGAACGGTGGAAGGATTGCAGAGGGAGCGTGCAGTACAATCAGTGGAGATAAGCACTATCGCGCACGCTACCGACGACCTTGCAAAAGTGGAGGCCGCACTAAGGTCAATTCTTCCTGAGTCGCTCAGAGCGCGAGAGATCTTCACTCGAAGATACTTGCAAGGTCACCACGGGAACCCCATCACAACATTCGATGCTAGGCTCACGAAACTAGGCGATGTGGAAGATTTCACGCGGCATTTCATGAAGCACATGTCAAGGAGCGAGAAGTTGTCTATAGAACGCGATCTGGACTTACACTCGGACGAGGAGGGCAACCTGTTCATACGCGTTGACAAGCAGCAGGCATTTCGGGGAATTGTTGAGGTCGGCGACGAGGATCCCATTAGAGTGAGGTTCAAATTTAGTCGATTCAGCGGAAAACCAGAGGAGCTAATGAAAGAGTTCTTGGAGTCGGAGTAGCCTGACTGCTTTCGTTGACCTACACGTTCTGCCTAGAGTGGATGACGAGAACTCTTCGCGGAGAATGGCTGAAGTCTTAAAGTTAGCGGGTTACTCAGCAGTTGGGTTGACGATCCCTACCGGTTTGATGCGGGACCGGGTTTCTTCTTTGCGACGGCTCTTTGAAGACCAAGGAATAGAGACATTCCTTCGGGTCGATGTGGTATCCGGCTCACGCGGAGAATTACTTCGACTCCTGAGAAGGGTCAGGAGTGGATTTGACATAGTGGCAGTCAAATGCATCAACCAAGGAGTTGCTTCAGTAGCATGCAGGGACAGGCGAGTCGATGTGGTATTCTTCGATCCGAACCAGCGCAGCATTAGGTTCAGCCATGCATACGCTAATCTCCTGCGCGGAGCTCTTGAATTCAATGTAGTGTCGAGCCTGCTCGGAACAACTTCCTATGAGACTCATTCCAGGTTGGCCAAGGAAGCATCCATATCTCGAGAGCACAACACTAGGGTCGTTTTGTCCAGCGGGTCCACGTCGCCCGAAAAAGTCAGAAGTCCCATGCAGGTTTCGGCTATGGGAAAGGCGATCGGATTGTCGAGAGAGCAGAGCCTTCGAGGAGTGTCTGAGAATCCTGAATCGATCGTCCAGCGCAACGCGGAACGACGATCGCCCGCATATATTGAAGAAGGAGTAAGAATCGTCGCACCGAAGGCTCGATGACCCGAGATGACGAAACGCTACGTTTTGGTCAAAGTAATCTCCAAACGAACACTCTCGGGCGAGCAATTCGGGTCTGCTTTGATGGATTCGGTTCGAAGGTATTTTGGTGAGTTTGGTTTGGCGCGGGTTGCCCCGAAAATGATACGCTTTGACGCGACCAAATCGGAGGCGATCGTCGCCTGCAACAGAGAGGGAACCGAGGATTTGCAGGCAGCCATTGGATTGATATCAGACACTCCTGAAGCAGCGATAACTGCAATTACCATGCGGGTTTCTGGCACGATTAAGAGCCTGAGACGAAGGCAACGTTTTTGATTCTGACAACGCAGTAGTAGATGGGGATGAAGAAGCCAGTCCCAGTCAGATCTTTTTGCTGAAGAAATGAATTGCTCTGCGACGGGCGGACCCACATTAGCGCCACTGGTGTATGACAGGCCAAGTCGAGTCATACGGCTGAAAGTGACTCGATATTTCCGAACTCAGTCACAAATCTGCGTGGGGACTGCGCGCAAGTAAAGGGTTTTATTGGAGAAATCTACTGAAAGGGAGGAATTTCATTCGTGAGGTATCTGTATTGTCAATGTTTGCTGTCCCCGGCGCTTATGATCGTGCGATAACGGTATTTTCACCTGATGGGCGGTTGTTTCAAGTTGAGTATGCATCGGAAACGGTGAAGCGTGGAGCTACTGTCCTGGGTATCGCGTGCCCTGATGGTGTCGTGTTGGCCGCTGAAGAGAGGGCGACTTCCAAGCTTCAGGATCCAACCTTCATGTGGAAGATTTTCCAGATTGACGAACACGTTGGAGCAGCGGTTGCTGGACTGAGCTGCGACGCTCACATTCTGGTCGACCAAGCACGAGTGTATGCGCAGTCGAACAGGCTTCTATATGATGAGCCGATTGATGTTGAGATTCTGACGAGAAGGATTGGTGAAATCAAGCAGCTCTACACTCAGCATGCAGGCGTACGCCCCTTCGGAATCTCGATTCTCTTCGGCGGTTTGGATCGGAAGGGCAGTAGGCTTTTCTGGACTGACCCAAGCGGAGCTTTTCTAGCGTACAAGGCTTGGGGGATAGGTGCCGGTGGGGATGCGGCGAACGAGATTCTCGAAGCCGAATACAAGGACACGATGAACCTTGATGATGCTGTTCTATTATCGCTCAAATGCATGAGTAAGGTCTTGGAGGAGAAGATCGACGCTCAGAAGATCAGGATTGCAGTTGTTCCCAACAGCACTAAGAAATTTGCTAAACTCACTCAAGAAGACGTGGAGAAACATCTGAAACGGCTGGATTCCTCCAAAAAGGCCGTTAGCAAATGAGTGAAAAGTTCACCACTGCGCGCATTACAAGAACCGGAGAAAAGTTCGAGATTCTAGTCAAACCTGAACTAGCACTAGATTACAAGATGGGTAAGCCTCTCGGCATATCACAGATTCTAGTTATTGACGAGATTTACAGCGACGCGAGTAAGGGGACTCGCGCGTCGGAGGAGAAACTAGAGAAGGCTTTCGCCTCAACTGACGCGGTCAAGATCGCGGAGGAGATCATGAAGCATGGCGAACTTCAGCTCACCACAGATCAACGAAGGCAGCTCGTTGAAGACAAGCGCAAGCAGATAGTTGCCTTCGTAAGCCGAAATTGCATCGACCCCCGAACCGGCACACCCCATCCTCCAATACGCATTGAGCAAGCAATGAACCAAATCAAGCTCCAAATCGACCCTTTCAAGAGCGCTGACGAGCAGGCCAAAGATGTCATCGACGAACTACGTGCAATAATCCCGATCAAGATGGAGCAGATGCGGGTTGCGGTGAAGGTCCTTGCAGAGTTCTCCGCGAAAGGCTATGGGGCAATCAAAGGCTACGGAACGATCACGCGCGAAGAATGGCAAGCCGACGGCTCTCTTGTGGCCGTCGTGGAGATGCCCGCCGGGCTTTACGGCCCATTTGTTGAAAGACTAGGCAAGATAACCCAAGGCACAATTCAGACAAAGGTAATGAAGTAAGTCTTCTTGCGCTCGTTGTGAACGCCACTTTTCTCCCAGTCGACTAGTTCAAACGCAAAGCCTTTTCTAGGAGTCAGCTGGACGCTTTGCGGATTTCTATGAGTTCCCATTGTCGGCAGTTGCGTCTGACGCTAATGACTTTGACCCTATTGAGCCTGACATTGCTAAGCGCCCCGGGCATATCGGTCGCTACATCGACAAGTGTTGGCCGATCCGTCGATGTTCCGATCAAGGTGGTTCTGGTAGGTTTTGACCAGAGTGCCGTAGATCTTTCATATCTTGCCTGGAGTGGCGACAGCAGAAATCTTCCTAGCTCCGTTGTCAATGTTGACCTAATCAGTGGAAACACAACGGGCGTTGTCTATCATCCAAAGTATGACGTATCATTTGCCTCAAGCAGTTTCACAAACAGTCTGGTTGCTTATTTGGAGTCAATCGGGAGAGAGTTCAATGCAACGAACCCCTGGTTCGGTCAGTATCAGTACCTGGAAAACTCTGACTATTACACCAGCGTACCCATGCCCGTAGAATACGTTGTATATGATGCGAATTCCGTCGAGGAATGGTTGTGGAATCAGGCTCAGGAAGTCGGAGGATATCCCGATAACGGATGGACGATCATACTGGCAGACTTGCACGACCTTCCCTCAATATCTTGGGAGGATGTGGCAGCATTCAAAGCCAGCAATGGTGAAGTGCTGCCGAAAAACAAGCCCCACTATTACGGTATCTCGCACACAGACACCGACTTGGGGTACAACTTACGCTTCCGAGACTACATGAACGCGTGGGGTGGTCACCACAGAATGTGGTTCGTTGATGTCAGCGCGGGGCCCGTCTTCAACTCCGAATGGGTTGACCTGCCTTTACAGGTGGTCATAGAGGATAACCAGATCAACCTCAGGTCTGATTTCGGTAAGACATGGTTGACGGAATATCTTGCCGACTACATTTGGGAGGCTACCTACAACTTCGTCGCGCCGAACTTCGTCTACTTTCCGCAGTACGCAGCTAATTACGAGATAGACGTCTTCGTGTTCGACGACCGAACGCGGGCAGAGAAACAAGAGGTTCCCATTGAGAACACTGTGAACAAGGATGCGATGCTTGCTGCTTGGCAGGAGCTGGTACCCTACTCAAGCGTGACGGTGAACCTGAAGATACAAGACGTCCCTGCTCCACTGCATGATGTCATTCAGTCAAGCTACAAATACACAGATTCATGGATCCTAGGAGCGATCTTCGGACAACCTGAGCAATACGGCGTAGTCGACCTCAGGCCCGTCTACAAGTATGTAATGGACGATTTCGATTCTCTTGCCCCGAATGTGAAACCTGCTCACGGTGAGAGCTACGGGCTCTTCGATCGTGAAATGGTTAGCGGAAAGATGACAATCCCCGTCTTTGCCTTCGCCTTTTCCGAGCAAACTTATTTCTCTTACACATACAAGTGGTTCATCGGCGACACTGACTGGGAAACGGGTGCTCTTCTCGGAATTGCGCTTCCTGAAGCAGCTTTCGTCTCGCTAAACCAGTGGACGTTCACACGCGGCAACTATGTCGACCCACCGCAGCCCGACAGAGGGCTAGGTTTCACTCAAACTATCATACATGAAGTTGGCCACGAGTTTGGCTTGATGCATCCTCACCAGTACGGGGATATTGGTGACTTCACAGTGAGTCCGATGGGATACTTCACAGATGACTACAAGTTTGGCGTAATAGACAAGGACGCGCTTCAGCGCGCTCATGTCGACCAGCTCTATATGGAAACTGAGAACTTGCTAAACCAAATGCCCGCGAACTCCAATGCCGCAGGACAGGTTCAAAGCAAACTAGCTGAGGCGGAGTCATTGTACGCTCAGATGAACTATTCTGCGGCGATTCAGCCGGTCCTTGCCGCCTATGATCTTGCCCTACAGATGGAACAGAGCACCGCAAGCGCGGCCGCACAAACGCCAATCATTTACCTTGTCACGGGAATCGTCGTGGGCGTGATTTTGGGCCTAGCAATTGCAATGGTTCTGAAGCGCAGAAAGAAATCGAAGCGGTAGTTGTCCTCCAATTTCATGTCTCTGCCTTTTTTGGCTGCGACTAGCCAAAGTATATGTAGCAAAGTCAAAGCCGAAAAAGGTGCTCCCACTAATTCTGGATAAAAGAAAGTAACGTCTGTGTTATTTGGCAGCGATCGCTTCGGCGATCATGCGGGCCGCAGCTTCAGTTTGAACCGGTTATTTCGTGTGTGCGCGTACCACTCAAGTGGCTGGCAAGTCAGCTGACGCGGTCTGTCTTCTTCCTGCTGGCAGATATTGAAAGCGCTATGGCAACTATAGAGAGAATGATGGCTGCAGCGCTCAGTGCGAGTAGAACTGAGATTTGGCTTGAGAGGGTATCCAGTGCAGCCTTTTGTTGTGACATCTGGTCATTCACGGAGGAGACGAGTGATTGCACTTGGTCATCGAGCGTCTTCACTTGGGCTGACAGATCGGCTGAAGGGAGAGCGTTGACTATGAAGTTGCCTTCCATCCCACGTTGTCTGTGGGTTGTCATGCCTGGAGCACCGACACTGCAATAGTACTTGAATGTTCCCGGGAAGTTTGCGACCAACTCCACTGTGGTCGTGTTCCCTACGTTCCTAATCCTTGCTGATTTCACGTTGTAGGGTGAAGGCGAGCTCGCGTCCAGCACCCAATCGTGATTGACGGTGTCGTTGCTGATCAGAGTTAGTCTGACAGTGTCGCCCTGATTGACAACTATGTCTGGTCCGCCTTGGGTTCCATTGTAGCCAAACCTAACCATGTAAAGCGCCATCTGCCTCACTTGAGGGGACGCTTGTTGTGCCTGAACTTGGCTGTAGCCATTTGCGGTCAGCACAGTTGTCAATACAGCCATTATGGTTAACAGGGAAGCTAATTTCGAAGTCATGGAACCCGAGTCAGTTCACTGATGATATATATCCGTTCTCCAAAATCTGCATAGGATTGCTATGATACGGACTCTGTTGACTATTACGCTTCTGGTCTCAGCCGCTGTGGGCGCACAGATACTTCTAACTGATAGTGACCTCTGGGAGGCAGCGCCAAGCCATGCCTACGGACTAATAGGGTTCGTAGTCCTCGACCTGTTGGTTGCAGCGCTTACTCTCGCACGCCCAAGACTGGGCTCGTTATCTGCGATGGCATGGGCGCTAGTCAAATTCTTCATCATGCTGGGAGATATACTTACGGCGCGCAGCGTCGGCTTTGAAGACTATGCTCAGTTCATGAATTACCTATTCAGCCTTTGGAACTTCGACACACTTCTAATTCTTCAACTTCTCGTAGCCCTTGTCGCGTACGGAGCATTTCGAACCACCAAGCAAACGAAGACAACAGACTGAATTGACTTGTACCTAGACAGTGCGAGAGTACGGTTCGGAAGTATTTCTGGCCCAAGGCTGGGTTGACTATTGGGAAGTACTAGCGGCCGGTCTTGGGAATGGGCGTCTATAAGCTCCTTTACGAAGTATTGTAAGGTTTGACAGTTTCCTCCGCAAGCGCAACGAGGCGCACCATCAACCACAGTTTAAGCATGGAAAACCCAGCAGAAAGAGACATCACAATCGAATACGCTAGCATCTTGGCTGCAGAATGATCGATGCGAGAAGAAGGTTGGCGGAGAGCAGCGCTTTCACACGCTGCCCTCAGGAATAGTTAGGCGTGAATTTACGCCTGGTATTCCTCAGCTACTCTCTCAGCACGGCTTGATTCATCACCAATGCGCATCTTGACCTTACGTTTCTTGCTTGCCAACCACATTCACCTCCAAACTTCTAACAACCCGCACTAGGCGTCTGTCAGCATAAAAGGTCAGTTGGAGACAAAAGGAAAAGTGGAGAAAGTTCTACCATTCCACTCAGTTCAAATTTCGGTCGCTTGTTGCTTTTCGTGTGTGGGGGGCCAGTGGTGCGCACACACGAGATGTGTGTATCCTACAACTATCACTCCTAGGCTTCAGGACGGAATCGGTCTAGAATAGACAAAAGCGGGAAAGGGGGTCGTAGTGTTTGTCGAAGCTCACGGTCTATAGCAATTTTGTCGCTTCATCGCGTGGAACTGCAACTAAAGTTTCCGACGCCACGTGATCTCCAAATTGCAACAGCGCTTTCATGAGGGTTTTCTCATCTGGAGCTTCCACAGTTAGGATAGCATCGTATCGACCCAACGTCCAGTATGCAGAAACAATCTTTACACCGGCTTGCTGCAGGCGCTGTGGCGTCATGGCAACTTCTTCCTTCGTAGGCTTCTTCCTGAACTTGGCGAGAGTAATGAAAATCAATCCAATACACCTCCAATTTGCAATCGGTTCAAGAACGTTTAACATTTGCGTGGTGTGTGGGTATAGTGGTGCGAGCATCAGAATTTGAACTCCAGTTTTCGTGTGTGTGCACCATTGATACCACGCACACGAGGGCATGACAAAACAGTCCTACAGGACTAGTCCAAATAACGTTACGAAGTATACAGCTTCGCTGGGAAAGTAAACCAGAGCACCGAAAGGTACCCTAATGACGCTCTTCGGAACATCTCCGAGAGGCATTACTTCTCCAAGATAATTGTACGGATGACCTTGCCCGCCCAGCTTCTCCACGACTCTGGAAATGGCAAAATCGTCTGTGAGCCAAGGAGCCCAGGCAGTCAGGACGACCAGTAGTAACACGGCGAAAACTACTATACGTTTCTTGGTCATTCTCACAGAATCCCAACATGCGATGACTCTACGGCGACCGCTAAGAGACTGTTGTTGCACCTTCTTTGGCCATGATATTATACTACTACACACTGAGGATACACGTAACCCGATTTCCTTGCACCAAACCATAGTAACGCTGAGATGTTCTTGATTTCGCATATTCTGCCAAACCATCATCTATATGTAGCAGTTGTCTTGTTTTTCCACGCCTTCAGTTGAAAACCTGAGTTGGAATATTTGACGTTGCACGCCGAAAGAAAACAGTTGGTTGCTCCAGGCGAACTTCTCGCTGAAGGACCCTACTTCGCCGGGGAGAATACGTACCGTGAGGGCGGGAAGATCTTTGCCTCACGAATCGGTATGGCCGACGTGATTGGGAACAAGCTTATTGTCGTCCCGATTAAGGGAGCGTACATTCCGCGGATTGATGACCTCGTCCTCGGTCGCGTGACTGACATCGGAATGTCGGGTTGGCAAGTGGACATCTGTGCACCGTACCCTGCCATGCTGCCCATGTCCGAGACACCCATGCGTCGCGACCGAGAGTCAGGCCGACGCGACCTCGGTTCTATCCACGGAGTCGGAGATCTCGTGCTAGCCCAAGTCATAGCCTTCGATCGAACGCGCGATCCCCTCCTCACCACGAAGGGGCGAGGATTGGGTAAGATCACGTCGGGTCGAGTAGCCCGAATATCGCCTGCAAAGATTCCAAGAATCATCGGCAAGCAAGGGTCCATGATAACAATGTTGAAGAAGGAGACTGGAACGGATATCATCGCAGGCCAAAACGGCGTTATCTTGGCGACTGGGAAAAACCCAGACCAGGAAAGGATTGCTGCTGAAGCAATCTACATGATAGAACGTGAGGCTCATACCAGCGGTTTGACGGATCGCGTAAAAGCAATGATACAGGAAAGAATGAAGGGAAAAACAATTGCGTAATGACCCAGCTGTTAAATTAATTGATTCGAAAGGTCTTCGCGTCGACGGTCGACGCCTAGACGAACTTCGACCAATCAAAATGGAAGTCGGGATCCTAGACAAGGCTAATGGATCCGCCTACATTGAACACGGCAAGAACAAAATTCTCGCCGCGGTTTATGGACCACGAGAGGCACATCCCAAGCACATCGCGCTCGCTGATCGAGCAGTTGTAAGATGCCGCTATCACATGGCGCCTTTCTCAGTTGACGAGAGGAAGTCACCTGCTCCGTCGAGACGTGAATTAGAGCTTTCAAAGGTAATTCGAGAGTCTCTAGAACCAGCGATCATGTCCGAATACTTCCCAAGAGCCACAATCGACATCTTCATAGAAGTTCTGCAGGCCGACGCGGGAACCAGATGCGCAGGCATAACCGCTGCATCCCTCGCCTTGGCGGACGCTGGGATTCCGATGCGCGAGCTTGTGGCAGCATGCGCAGCAGGGAAAATCGAAGGAAAAGTGATCCTCGATCTTTCTGATATCGAGGACAAGAAAGGCGAAGCTGATCTCCCAGTGGCCCTTCTGCCAAAATCTAACGTAATCAGCCTCATCCAAATGGACGGGTCACTCTCTGATGAGGAGTTCAGGCAGGCGCTCGACTTGAGCACTGACGCGTGCAGGAAGATCTACGAAATGCAACGCGAGGCTTTGAAGTTGAAGTATCATATCGTAAGAGACGGAACCGAAGATAAGGAAGAAATGGCGGAGGTCAAAGCGTAGATGTCAGCAACTCAACAGTTCTCTCCGGTAGCCAAACTCGAGCAAAAGACAGTCGTAGATCTAATTCTCAAAGGCAAACGAGTCGATGAACGCGGCCCGCTGGATTACAGGCCATTGACAATCATGCTCGGGACGGTTGAGAAAGCGAACGGTTCCGCTTACGTTTACTTGGGGAAGACGAAGGTCTTAGCTGGAATCAAAGTAGAGACTGGCACACCATTTCCAGATACCCCAGACGAAGGCATTCTCACTGTCAATTCCGAGTTCGTGCCCCTCGCCTCTCCCACATTTGAGGCAGGGCCTCCAAACGAGAACTCCATCGAACTGGCCCGAGTGGTCGATAGAGGGATCAGAGAATCAAAGGCAATAGACCTCAAGAAGCTATGCATAGACCCTGGAAAGAAAGTCTTCATGGTATTCGTGGACGTCTACGTGCTAGATCACGATGGAAACCTAATTGACGCCGCTGCAATGGCGGCACTGGGCGCGCTAGTCAGCGCAAAAATGCGCGCGTTCGAAGTTCACAACGGCGAACTGAAGTACAAAGACGAGAAGATCCCGCTGCCGATGCTGAATTATCCCGTCCCAACCACTTCAGTGAAAATTGATGGAACTATTGTTCTGGATCCTTGCTTAGAAGAGGAGCAAGTGATGAGCTGCAGGTTGACCGTCACGACCGACAAAGACGACAAGGTCTGCGCGATGCAAAAAGGAGGACTCGGTGTCTTCACGCCAGACGAAGTCAAACAGATAGTTTCCACATCAATTAGCAAGTCAAGAGATCTACGCGAAAAGATTCTGTCAAAAGTGAAGTAGCGTGGGAAGAACCTACAAAGTCGGTCCTTCAGGAAGCTTCGGCGCAAGATACGGCACCGTGCCGAGAAAACGCTACTCGACAGTAATCACCGCCCTAAGAGCTCCACATGAATGCCCCCAGTGCCACATCAGCGCTGTCAGACGACTGTCTGTAGGAATATGGCTCTGCGGTCGGTGCGGACACAAGTTCACAGGTGGAGCATACGTTCCCACTACTAAGCTCGGGGAAATTGCAGAGAGAGCCGCGCGCTCGGGCGTGGCACCAAGCCTGGTCTCGGAGCTGAAGGCGGCAGCGGTTGAACCCAAAGCGAAGACCCCAACCAGGAAGAGACGCAAGAAGGCCGAGGGCAAGAAGGAAGCAGCGAAGCCGAAGGGAACCGAGGAAGTCCCTGAGGATAAAGCCGAGTGATCGGCCTCACAACTGGCAGACAAACCAACCAACGCCTGAACAGTCTGCTCAAAGAGCTCGCCCACACAATACCAGAAGCACAGATAGTCAGACGTGGAAAGTCAGGCCTCGATGAGCTAGGCCGCCGCCTCATGAACGATGGTTCCGATTACGCTGTAATGCTACAGCGTTGGCATGGGGGACCGGGAAGAATAGACTTCTACAAGGTTCAAGCAGACGGCTTATCTCTGCTTCCTCCATCCTTAGTCCTGAAGGGAGTGAAGCTCAAGCGAGAACACACGAATCCACGAAGAGGCATTGCTCAGGCGGTAACCTGTGACCGAAAAATCTCGGAAGCATCACAACGCCTCATGCGAACTCTATGTACCGTCTTGGCGTTGCCTGAATCGAAACCTCCACTCAGTCCTAAGATCAAGACAACTCTTCACATCGGCGACGTGACGGGCGGGACAATACGAATAGCCGTGACATCTCCTCCCGGCCAAATCGAGATAGGTCCCAGTATACTTGTATCAAGACTCGTCTGGGATATCCATGCCCAAAGCTAGTGCGCGGATCCAAATTGAATTTCGAAGCAGGAGACAAACCAGAGCAATAGCTGACGCCCTGAGGCCCGAAGCCACACACCCAGCTGGCGAGAAAGCTCACGCGACCATCGTGACCAGAGGAAATCAACTGACTGTGCGTCTTGAAGCCCGGGACTCCACTACTCTGCGAGCAATAATGAACTCCTACCTTCGAATGCTTGCCGCCACCGTCAATGTGCTACGCGAGCTTGAGAACACATAAGCTTTCCCAAAGTACGGCAACCATTAAGATTCACGAGACCATTCTTATCGAGCTCGATTCCGATGTTCAACGATATCAATGAAGAGATGCGCCAGAGAAATCTACGAGGCATAGTTGTCTTCGGCGACACAACCCTGGGCAATCCGGATCTCACCTACGTCGTCGGAGGAAACCTCGCCAGAGGGGGATACTACATTAAACGATTCAACCACGAACCACTACTTGTGACCAGCAACCTAGACCTCGGAACAGCTCGGAAACTGCACAGAGTCAAGCGCATCAGCACTTTCACAGAATGGGGCTTAGAGAAGCTCACGAGGAAACACGGACGCGCGAATGCGTATCCCTACTTGCTGTTGATGATCCTCAAGAAGGAGGGCATTCAGGGTAAGGTGGCACTCTACGGTCGCAACGATTTGGCGTTGGGCGTTAGGCTTGTTGACCAACTTCGAAAGCTCGGCGTGAAGGTCACGGGAGAGTCATCGCCGACAGTGCTCGAAGCTGCGCGAGAAACCAAGAGCCCTGCAGAGATAGACGAGCTGCAGCGTACGGCCGGCAAGACCGCAAAAGTCGTTCATTCGGTAATGGACGTGCTGCGCAACATGAAGCGAAAGAGAGGGCGTCTGCATCTCGGCAACAGACCTGCTACGGTCGGGGCCGTGAAGAAACTAATCGCCAGAGAATTGGCCATGGTGGATTTAGTGGCTCCCGAGGGCACAATCTTTGCAATCGGCGCGTCCGGAGCTGATCCACATAACGCAGGTAATCCAGGCGATCCGATTAAGCATGGGAAACTCGTCGTTTTCGACATCTTTCCCCAAGCAGAGTCAGGTTACTGGTTCGATTTGACGAGATCGTTCGTAGTCGGCAGAGCAGACCAGAAGGCTAGGCATTTGTTCGAGACCGTCTCCGATGCCCAGAATGCCAGTCTAGATTTCCTGCGAGAAGGCGTATCTGGCGACGAGGCCATGGACAGGGCCTGCAGGGTGATCGAACAAAGAGGTTATCGAACCGTCAGGGAGATCTTTCAGGGAAAGGCAAAGGGCATCCCTTCGGGATTTACTCATTCACTTGGTCATGGAGTAGGTCTTACGATCGGCGAACGACCTTACCTTACATTCCTCAGCAAGGATCCGTTAAGGAAGAGTCAGGTTGTGACGGTTGAGCCGGGAGTCTATTTACCTCGATATGGAGGCGTGAGGATAGAAGACACAGTGGTAATTACGTCGAGAGGCGTCAGTTACCTTGCGAAAGTTGAGAAAGAACTTGAGCTAGCATAGAAGGAAGGTGAGGAATAATGGATACGAAAGTTGTTAACGTGAAGGTTCCCGATGGCTGTAATGCAATCCTTGGACAGAGCCACTTCATAAAAACCGTGGAGGATCTGTACGAGGCTTTGGTGAATGCGGTTCCAACCGTGGAGTTTGGATTGGCCTTTTGCGAATCGAGCGGGCCCTGCCTGGTCAGATACGAGGGAAACGATCCTGAACTGAAGGAGTTAGCCTCGAAGACCGCCTACCAGCTTTCAGCTGGGCACACGTTCATAATCTTCATGCGAAAGGCCTTCCCGATAAACGTGCTAGATAAGGTGAAGTCGGTTCCGGAAGTCTGCAACATATACTTGGCCACAGCGAACCCATTCCAGGTGATTCTTGCGGAGACAGAGCAAGGGCGCGGCATTCTCGGTGTCGTCGATGGTTTCGCATCAAAAGGAATCGAGAACGAGAAGGACATTGCGGAACGAAAGACATTCCTCAGGAAGATAGGATACAAACTAAGAACATGAGCCAACCACAGCTAAGGAAACACGCAGTTCTTCGTTCATGAGGAGCCACCGCATCGCCAGCGATAGGCACTCGTACACGAAGTGACCCCACTTTCACGATGAAGTGACCCCACATTAGGCGATGCGCCTAATCGCGGCAAATGATGCACTTTATACGGAGAGTGTTTCTAGACGCAAGCTTGGCAACGTGAAGCTGAAAGTCAAGACATTATCGTCTGCTGGAATAAGCACAACTTGCACGTGGTCATTCAGGATTTCGCCGAAGCCAAATACCAGCGTGCTCCGCGCGATGTATCCTCCAACCCAATTCCAATACTCTTCAAATGGTCCCGTATGGCGTCTGATGTCTTCCAATCACCCCGCTTTCTTGCATCTTCACGAATTTGCAGTACAACTCCTAGTAGCTGTTCGAATGTCTTCCCCTGTCGAACGTTAAGCGGTCGCAGTATCCCGAAGACCTCACCAAAATAATCGAAGGTTCTCACGATCAGTCCGAGCGACTGTTCGCCTAGTTTTCTGTTTGCATAGGGTTCAATGTCTTTTGCATAGGTAATCATTGTTGCCAAGGCGCGTGGGGTATTGAAGTCATCATCCATCGCCACGACGAAACCTTCCATGGCTACGGTAGTTAATCGCTTGATGTCCTCGTCCACGCTTTTTTCATCCGTTGTATCGGAGCCCTCAAGAAGTGACTTGAATTGGTTATACACCGATCTCAGCTTGTCAAGCACTTCTTCGGCCTGAGCCACTCCTCCCTCGTCGAATTCCAGTTGTGTGCGGTAATGGCGCATCGCATAGTAGAGTCTCAGCGCTTCAGGATCGTGGCGCTTTAGCAAGTCTTGGATTGTGACGAAATTACCAATGGACTTGCCCATTCTTTCTCCGGCAATATTCAAGAGTCCACCATGAAGCCAGTATCTGACTAGTGGCTTCACGCCTGTTGCAGCTTCGGCTTGTGCAATCTCAGCCTCGTGATGTGGAAAGACGAGATCGAGGCCACCTCCGTGGATGTCGTATTGTGGGCCAAAATACGTCGTTGTTATCGCGGTGTCCTCAATATGCCAACCAGGTCTACCTTTCCCCCATGGGCTATCCCAAGCAGGTTCTCCCGGTTTCTGACTCTTCCAGAGTGCAAAGTCGACAACATTCCGCTTCCTAGAGTCAGGGTCGATCCGGTGCACTGAAAGTTGTTCAATGTTCTGTCTCGAGAGTTTCCCATATTCAGGGAACTTCGAGACGTCGAAATAGACATCGCCGTCCACCTGGTACGCATGGCCGTTTCCAATCAGAGTGGTAATCTGGTCAATTATTTCGGGCACATGCTCCGAAGCTTTGGCATAGAGATTTACGCTGGTTATTCCCAAAGCTTCCATGTCTCGGAAGAAGTCCTTGGTGAACTTATCGGCCAGCAGCAAGGGGTCCTCGCCCGACGCATTGGCTCGATTAATGATTTTGTCATCGATGTCTGTTATGTTGACAATGTAGAAGACGCTGTATCCTCTCGCACGCAGATAGCGCGCAATTATGTCGTACGCCAAGTAGGTCCTTGCATGTCCCACATGACTGAAGTCGTACACAGTAGGACCGCACACAAACATCCGGACCCGTTTACCTCGCACGGGTTCGAACCCTTCAACGGACCGAGACAGAGTGTTGTATACTCTCAGGACCAAACCATCTCACTCCTTGTAACCCGGAGAAACTCGGCCGGCCAAGGTTGATTGCGTTTGCCGTCAATCAATCGCAAGAAGCTGGGTACCTTCGCAAACGCGTTCACCCATAGTCCTCGCCGTGAGGCTTCAACTCGCCCAAACATCTAATTAATGTTGTGATGTCGGCAGAGGTTTTCAAGCATTTCGTCAGTCACAGAATGCGCGTGATCTCGCACTAAGATTCTTTTGACAACGCAAAGTGACTTCGCTTCGCCACCCTTACACATATATTGAACTAATCGTTCCCAATCTGCAAAACGGATGATTGCTGACATGGCACAAGTTGTTCTCAAGCCAGAAAAGAAGCGGGATCAACCGATTGTTCAACCTGAAGTGAACATCGGGACGCTTGGCCATGTCGACAACGGAAAGAGCACGCTTGTACAGGCTCTTACCGGAATTTGGACGGCGCGCCACTCGGAGGAACTCAGAAGAGGAATCACGATCCGAATAGGATACGCGGACGCCTTCATATACAAGTGCCCGAAGTGCCGCGGCCCTTACAACTACACGGTCCAAACGAAGTGCCCGAACTGCAGCAGCGAATCCAAATTCGAACGTGCAATAAGCTTCGTCGACTGTCCAGGCCATCACAGCCTTATGGTGACGATGCTCTCCGGTTCTTCGCTCATGGATGGCGCGGTCTTTGTCCTAGCGAGCAATGCAAAATGCCCGCAAGCGCAGGATAGGGAGCATTTGCTTGCAGCTCAAAGCGTTGGAATCAAGAAGCTTGTGATTGTGCAGAACAAGATCGATGTAGTTAGCAAAGAGAGAGCTCTGGAGAACTACAAGGAGATTAAAGCCTTCGTCAAGGGGACGATCGCGGAGGAAGCACCCATTGTACCAATCTCGGCTCAGCACGGAACAAACATAGACGTGCTGCTGCACGAAATCGAAGAACGAATACCTACTCCAAAACGCGATCTGGACGCTCCACCTAGACTCTTCGTCTTGAGGTCCTTTGAAGTTAACAAACCTGGGACGGACATCGAGGATATTTTGGGAGGCGTGATTGGAGGGTCGGTAGTTCAGGGAGTATTTCGCATCGGTGACCAGATCGAGATCAAGCCGGGTATCCCCGTTCAGGAGGGGGGGAAGACGAAATACGAGAAACTCGTCACAACGGTCAGAAGTCTGAGCGCAAGCCGCGGACAAGTGGAGCAGGCAACCAGCGGTGGACTTGTCGGCATCGGGACGGATCTGGATCCATCATTGACGAAGTCCGACGGTCTTGTCGGTAGCGTCGCTGGGAAGGTTGACACCTTGCCACCCACGCTGGAGAAAGTCACGTTGGATGTGCAGCTCTTCGAGAAAGTCGTGGGGACAGAGTTAGCAGTTCCGGTGGAGAAGATACGGACGAACGAACCACTCGTGCTAAACGTAGGGACCACGGTGACGTCGGGGCTGGTCACGTCTGCTCGCGAGAACTTGGCGGATATAGCTCTCCGAAAGTCAGTATGCGCGGAGCCAAGTTCGAAAGTGGCAATAAGTCGGAGAATTGCTGATAGCTGGCGGTTGATAGGCTTCGGAACTCTGAGGGGCTAGAATTGCCCATAAAAGTAGTCTTAGACTCAAATTTCTTGATGATCCCATTTCAGTTCAACCTAGACATCTTCCAAGAGATCGAGTATCTGCTCCAGAAAAAAGTGGATTTCGTCGTCCCATCCGCGGTCAAGACTGAGCTTACTGGAATCTCTTCTAGGGGAGGCGAAGGGGCAGCCGAGGCTTCGCTTGCCCTTCAACTTGCTTCACGCTGCCGCGTCGTAGAAGTCACATTAGGTCTTGGGGAAACAGTTGATGATGCAATCTTGAAGGCGTCACAAAAACTGGGCGCGGTTGTAGCGACGACAGATATCGAACTCAAGAAGAGGCTAAGAGATATTAACGTCCCAGTTGTGTACCTGCGCGACAAATCTAAGCTAGAAGTTGACGGAGTAGAACCTGCCTACCTCTAAAGAATCTAGCAGATGGTCGTCCAGAAGGCCAAAGCAATGTTCAGAACGGTAACGGTGGAAGACATAGTTAGGATTCCGCCTCAGAGTTTCGGTCATCCAATCGACAAGGCTGCGAAAGAGCAGATCAAACTGAAGTACGAAAACGTCGTCGACGAGGAACTGGGATACGTTATTCTCGTAGTAGATGTGGATGTTGATCCAGTCGGCAAAATCCTGCCCGGAGACGGTTCGACCTACCACAAAGTCAATTTCAAACTTCTATCATTCTACCCAGAGATGCACGAAGTCGTGGAAGGAGAGGTTGTCGAAGTAACCGATTTCGGAGCGTTTGTGAGGATAGGACCAGAAGACGCACTCTTGCATGTTTCGCAGATCATGGATGATTACATATCATTCGACGAGAAACACGGCGTATTGGTTGGCAAAGAATCCCAGAGGAAGCTCGGCAAAGGCGACAGGGTTAGGGGAAGAATCATAGCCGTCAGCTTCCCGCGCGGCGGGACCGGGGGCAAAATAGGCGTCACAATGCGTCAACCATTCCTCGGAAAACTCGACTGGATAGAAACTGACATCAAAAAAACGAAAGCTGTGCATGAGGAGAAGGCAGCTTGACTGACAAAGCCTGCAAGAACTGCAGGTTCATCAGCAACGGACCGGTCTGCCCAAACTGCAAGTCGACCAATCTCAGCGACGATTGGAGTGGCCTTATCGTGATAATGGACGCGGCGAGCTCCGAAGTCGCCAAGAGAATGGGAATAACCGCTCCAGGCCGCTACGCGGTCAGGGTCCGCTGAGAAGCCTCGCTTCAACGGCAAGTTGTTTGGCGTGCCCAAACTCCTACTGACGGAAGCTCAACGGCAACTACTGAAGAAACCTCTCGGAGAGCTAGTGGTTGGAACGCCCTCTGAGTGTAGCCGCAAAATAAAGGAAGTTCAAGACGCCGAGAAACCGCGTCGACTCATTCTCGTCGGTGACACTGTCTCCAGGAACGCCAACCAATTTGGGATAAAGCCTGACGTGATGATTATCGATCACAAGGAAAAGAGGAGCAAAGCAGTGGAATTCACTTACGAGAAGACGCGAGTTTTCAGAACGCGAAACGAACCTGGAACCATCGATCTGCTTGCATGGAACGCAATCGCGGAAGCAATAGAGAAGGGCGATAGTGTCGTCATTGTGGACGGAGAGGAAGACCTTCTAGCCTTAGTGGCGGTGGCTGCCGCGCCAGAGGGATCTCTGGTTGTCTACGGACAACCCGAAGAAGGCGTAGTCCTCGTACGAGCCTCAAGGGAGATGAAGAACGAAATCAGACGTATAGTCGACAACATGCAAAGGGCAGACTGAGCCTATTTCTTGCCCTTAACGAAATCAGTGAAGGCACAGGAACCACAGGTCCAGCGTTCGACAGGGTTCATGTGGAAAGCCATTATGCTTCCGCACCGCGGACACTTACGGTTCTTCAGTTTAATCGTGTTCTTGTCTGAGTCAACTTCATAGAGGGCGCCCTGACGTGCTTTGGGGGCTTTCTTTTCGCTCACTTCGCCTCAGCCTCTTTCTTAGGAGCCTCAGAGGGTGCTTTCGTCTCTGGCTTGGCTTTCTCTTCCTTCGGCTTCTGCCCTTTGGGTTTCTCCGCCTTGGCCTTCGGTTCAGCCTTCTTAGCTTCCTCTTCTCTAACGCGTTTGCGCTCTTCGGGTGGAAGATTTCTTATCTGAATATACTTGGGGACGGTGCGCTGGGCCATCTGTGGGTCGTCGTATACCTGCACCTCACACTGTGCACTCTGAGTTCCTGTGTTGGTTTGAACATCAATGATATAGACGCTCTCAGGTTTGGCACCATACTTTGAGGCAACAGCTTTCCTCAAGTCTATTCTGGACGGGGTTCCTGCGCCGTCGTGATCGACCTCAGCGTGGACTTCCTTCCGCTTCAGGAGGGCATTGTACTCTTCGTGTTTGATCTTAAGCTCCATTTCTTATCAGCCTACTTTCCTTTCTTCGTTGCCTTCTTCGAAGGCTTCTTCGCCCGAGCCTTTTCGGGTGGTTTCTGTTTCGCCGGCTTCGGCACTTCGATCGGGGGCTTTACCTCAACGGCCGGTTTTGGTTCCGTCGGAGGCTTCTTTTCCGCTTCTGTTTCCCTCTTCGCTGTGAAGTTGATTTGATAGGTCTCGTCTGAGATTATCCGTCCTCGGACCAACTTTCTTCTTCTCTCCCCATGTCTTGTCGGTCTGAAACCAGGTCCAGATGAGAGAACGATGTATTTCTTCACTCCCCCATGTACGTCAGCTCTCATGGGAATTCCATTCTTGTCGCAT
>MEMY01000103.1:0-3823 GCA_001768965.1 archaeon RBG_16_50_20
CTTGAAGAGATGACTGCGGGTTTCTTCACGGGTGGGCGAGCAGTACCGCGAGATGCGTGCTCGGTTCATGTGCACTGCCCTGACTCGTCTAGGTATTTCGTTATCTATGCACTCTTCCCTCACGAATCCGTCGAGAAACAAGAGAAGGCCTTCATGGGAATGACGAAATCCCTAAAGTGCCATTGACGTTTAGACCCTCGCAGAAACAGTTTCTGTTTTTCCGGACTTTCCTGGAATCTCGGTTTGCAAGAACCACGTTTTCCTTTGGAGTGCTTCAAGCCAGGCAGCGAATATTCAGAAGGAATCCTGTGCGGGGTGATTCTTATACTCAAAGGCCCAAAAATGGAAGGGTATCAATTCACTTCAGGCTAAATTCAGTTCATTTTGGATGCGAATAGCACAAATAGCGTATACCACCCTTCTCGGAAGCCGGCAGTTGACTTCCATTGGAAGGAATGCAGGATACCGCAAAACGCGAATCGGTAATGAAAGCGGAAGGTGAGCGCATAGTTACTGAGGGAAGAAAGCGTAACCTGCATCTGCGGCTCTTGGGCGCGATAGCTTTCCAGCTTCACTGCCCCAAATACAACCACCTAACCGCAAAACTCCACAGAGAGCTTTCTGATGTTGACTTCGCGGCCTACAACAAGGAAAGAGCTCAGATCGACAAGATGATGCGTGAGTTCGGGTACGGCGATCAACCCATGATTACGGCGCTGTTCGGGGAGAGGCGTATGATTTGGGATAACAAATCGAACGGGCTCCATGTGGACATTTTCTTCGACAAACTGGAGATGAATCATAACATTTCCTTCGATGGTCGACTGAAAATCGAAGAACTGACTATTCCCCTAGTTGACATGCTGCTTGAGAAAATGCAGATTGTCCACATCAATGAGAAGGACGTAATTGACACTATAATGCTGCTTCGCGAACATTCTGTCGGTGATGTCGCTCCAGAAACCATAGACGCGAAATATTTGGCGGATGTTCTTTGTAATGACTGGGGTTTCTACTACACTGTAGTCACTAATCTCAAAAAGATAGAAGAGAGGCTTACGGTCTATCCTGAACTGACTGAAGAAGATCGAGCGGATGTCTCACACAAGATTCAGAATCTCCTCAATATCATTGAAAGTGAACCTAAGTCCCTTGCTTGGAAGCTCAGAGCCAAAGTCGGTGCGAAAAGCAAGTGGTACAAGGACGTCGAAGATGTGAATCGCTGAATACTTGCGCAGTTCTCTTGCGGCTGGTTAATTCACCCAAATTGTCCTTTTGCTTGTGAATTCTAGCAGTGCGTAGCGCGAGAGTTCGACTCCTAATCCGCTCTTCTTCACTCCGCCAAACGGTAGACGCGGGATGGAAGCCATTATGCGTTGTTACTTGCGTTTACTTGCGTCTAGCACCGTGATTCCGACGACTTCTCCCTTTCTGTAGTGGATTATTGCATCGTCCTCCATGGTACTGTTGTCTGCGTTCTGTGGTTTTTCGAAGCTTACGTAGAGTACGTCGGCCTCATCATCATAATCTATCCAAAAGGATTTGGAGGGCAGATTGAGGAGGTGAGGTAAGGCTTTCATGACTGACTGAACGTTCACGGCCTTCGCCACAGAACTCCCCTCTTTAGAACCTTCTCTAACTCTGAAGTCATGAAAGCCGTCACTATAAACCCATCGTGGTCATCTTCCACATATACGGCCACGACATATTTTGCCCCAATGGGTGTTGCTCGAAAGAACTTGACCGCCAGTTTTTCTTTTCCTCTTCCTCGAACAATGTAATCAGGGTTTGTGACAGTTTCCAAAACCAACTGTTGTAACCCCACCATATAGTTGTGTGACTCGACGATGTGGAACCATCTATTCTTGTTCAATCCTATGCGCTTGCCATCCTTTGAGGTACAGCTCGCAGAAGGTTCCAACGTGAGTTCCGACCGGAGAAGGCATTCGTTTCCTGAAGTATGTTGCTTGTTTAGAGTCAGTTGTTGGTTAATTCACCCAGATGGTTCTCTTGCTTGTGAATTCTAGCAGTCCGTAGCGCGAGAGTTCGACTCCCAATCCGCTCTTCTTCACTCCGCCAAACGGCAGACGCGGGTCAGATGTCACTATCTTGTTGATGAATACTAATCCCGCTTCGATATGGGGAACGAGCTTCTCAGCACTTGCTGGGTCACCCCAAATTGATGCCCCCAATCCGAAAGGTGTCTCATTCGCTAGCTTGATTGCTTCTTCTGGTGTCTTGAACTTCTTCAATATTGCAACAGGCCCGAAAACCTCTTCATCAAAGTTTGATTCGATCCTTGCTATCGTTGGTGGAATGAAATTGCCTCCAAGCCCACCCGCGAGCTCTTCCACGGTCCCTAGGGTTTTCATTCTCTTGATCTGATCAGCCACAGTCTCCTTTTGGTCTCTGCTTGAGAGTGGTCCGAGGAACGTGCTCTTATCGAGCGGATCTCCGATCGCAACCTTCGAGAACTCATCCTTCATACCTGCGTAGAACTCATTGAACACGTCTTCGTGGACTATGAACCTCTTCGAGGCGATGCATGACTGGCCATTGTTCTGCATCCGTGCGAAAGCGCAATTCTTGACAGCCTGATCCAGGTTCGATCTGTCGAGCACAATGTAGGGGTCCGATCCTCCAAGCTCCAAGACTACTTTCTTGAGCTGTCTTCCCGCTTCTTCGGCCACCATTGCTCCGACGGAGGTTGATCCGGTTAGAGATACGCCGTCTGAGTACTTGATCGCCTCCTTTGCGTTTTCTCCTCGGGTCACTGAAGACTTGAACGTGTCGAGGCTGAAAATCTCGCTCAGTTTTACGCTCGTCCCTGAGACTAAGGATGCATGTTTCAAGAGAACCGCGTTGCCTGCAGCTAATGCTGGAACGGCGGCTCGGATGAATTGCCATGCGGGGAAATTCCAGGGCATGATGAGCAGAATTACTCCGAGCGGGTCGAATCTGATGTAGCTTTTCTTGGCATCGGTCTTAACCTCTTCAGGAGCTAGGAATTTTGCAGCGTTTTCGATTACGTAATCGATTGTCCAGAGGCACTTCTTTAGTTCCGCTTCGCTCTGAGAGACGGGTTTACCCATCTCAGTACTCATGAGTATTCCGAGTTCGTTGCTCGCTGAAGCGAACCGGGTCCTGACCTCCTTGAGCGCCTGCATCCGGGCGTCAAGGTCAAGTTTCCACTCCTGCTGTGCTTTTCTTAACCCTGTTATCTTGGCTCTGACTTCGTCAAGGCTCTCTTCGTGATATTCTTGAAGTGTCTTTTCGGTGTAGGGGTTAACGGTCCTGATTGTCATTCCGATGCGACCATCCGGTTAGAGTGATTTTACGGCTTTTTCGTAAATACTTAGGCCTCTGTCCAGTAGGCCTTCGCTTATCACTAAGGGAGCCATGAATCGGAGCACGTTTCCGAAATGTCCGCAAGTGTGCATAAGCAGCCCGTTTTCAAACATCATCTTCCTTAGCTTGACCGCTGAATCCTTGGATGGCGTTTTGGTTTTTTTAGATTCCACGATCTCGTTGCCTATCATGAAACCTATTCCTCGAACTTCTCCGACTTGGCTGGTGGAGCTTGCGATCTCTTCGAATCTTGACTTCGCCTTCTCACCTAGCTTAGTGACTCTGCTTAGCAGGTTTTCCTTTTTGATGTAGTCTATGCTTGCTGCGCCGGCCGCGGTTGCGATGGGGTTCCCGCGGTAGGTTCCTAGGTGAAATGCGTCCGGGACTGTTTCGTCGTAATCTTCGCGATAGGCGATTAAGGAGAGTGGAAGGCCGGCACCGACGGATTTCGAGATGCACATGATGTCCGGTTTTG
>MEMY01000103.1:4072-6672 GCA_001768965.1 archaeon RBG_16_50_20
ATGGGTAGGGGAGATGAAACACGCCGCTTCTTATCGTTCCGGAAGTTTGGAGATACTTTCGACTTGAGGTGAGACTGACGATTCCTTGATGAACGCCGTGATATGCTCCTTCGAAGGCGATCATTGTATGCTTGCCGGTGACGTGTTTTGCGAGACTCATTGCCGCCTCACAGGCGTCACCACCGGTTACTGTGAAAAGAAATCGGGTATGATCGCGCAGGGCGCTTGGCATCACGGAGTTGATCTTCTCCATGAAATTAATCCGGCTCTCCGTGGGTATTTCCAGAGCATGCCAGATTCGATCCATTTGGGCTCTTACTGCTTCGTTCACGAACGGATTGTTGTGTCCCAGGTTGAGAACGCATATCCCGCTGAGCCAGTCGATGTAGAGATTTCCATCAACATCTTTGATGGTCGCACCCTTCGCTGAATCAATCGCGAACGGGAACGCCTTGCTGTAAATCACCGCTCGAGTTTCCAACGTGCGCTGTTTCGCTAGGAGTTCTTGTGATTTTGGTCCAGGCGGTTTCACAGTTATGCGCGGGGCGTCTTCGTAACTCAATTCCTGGGTTCCAATCAAAACGTATCTGGTTCGCGGTATTCGCGCTCAAAACAAGTTAACCTTGTCGGTTCATTATCTTAGTTGAAGCAGCCTCTCATCCATGACAAAATCGAGATGCAGCGAGTGGATCATGACTAGTAATACAGAGAGCATGACGAAACTTTCGGAAAGTAACGTGCATCTAAGATGAGTTCTTCCATATCTGCAAAGGGTGGAAAAGGAAAATCCTTAATTCCTATAGTGGCAATTCCAAGAGGCCATGTCACAGCAGAGAGCTATCACCAGAGTCACCAGAGGACATCAGATGACCATTCCCAAGTCGATCAGGGAGAAGCTTGGTCTCCGGGTCGGTGACGTAGTCGAAGTTGCAGCAGACAACACGGGGCGGATGGTGGCGAGGAAGGTCGTGTTCGGCGAAGAGACACCGCCCGATTGGAAGAGTGACTTCGCAAGGAGGCATAAGATCACCGAGGCCGACATAGTTAGGATCTCGAAGAGTGTTAGGCGGGAGGTCTTCAAGGAAGAGTACGGATGAGCCTCCCCGGCTACTTCCTCGACACGAATGTCCTAGTAACAGCATTTCTCATTGAAGAGAGCGACGGCAGGCGACTTCTTGAGCTGGGAAGAAGAGGGAAAGCTAGACTGCTGACAAGCGACTATGTTCTTCGAGAGCTAAGGTTCGTGCTAGTCAGGAAATTCCGAGTTCCAGCAGGCATCGTGGAATCGTTCATACTCGACGAAATCGCCCCAAGCCTGCTCATCCTGAGGAAGCCCTCCCGCCAAGAGGTGCGGGGCTTCCGATTGAAAATCAGTGATAGAAGCGACATACCTATCCTAATCCCATGCGTTAAGCACGGGTTAACCTTGGTCACGCTAGATAGCAGAGTCGTAAAATCTGCGAGGGAATTCATCAAAGTCGTGTCACCAAGAGAAGGCATCAAGGCAATACTGAGATCCACCACTTGAAAGGATGCTAAACGTAATAACGTAATCGCGCTCTGAACGCAAAAACGGGAGGTTCAGGGTGATTAATCGAAATCGGAACCCACGTGCACCATTCAACGTAACGCGCTCCCGCCACAACCCTCCTGAGACTGTAGGATACCGGTCTTCAGTAATCGCAAAGTAACATGGGTTCCCCAAAAGCCTGCGCCGCCCCACCCCATCCAAAAACAGGGATTGCGTATTTCAGTTGTGAAACCGCAACTGCCAGGGGAAGGGATTTTACGCGCGTCTAAACCCTCCCGAGAACGTGTGATTCCGGATGAAGTTTGGTGTTTGCATCCCAAACTATGGTAAGACAATGACCGTGGAAGGCTTTCGCACGGTGGCCCTCGAAGCCGAGAAGCTGGGTTATCAATCTGTGTGGACGACAGACCATGTACTTATGGCAACTCAGAGCGGGACGCCTTACGAAAGGATTCTCGATAGTATCACATCTCTAGCCTACCTCGCTCCACTTACCAGCACTGTGAAACTGGGCGTGTCGTCGTTAATCACTGCTATGCGTAACCCGGTCGTCGTAGCCAAGCAGCTAGCCACAATCGACAACCTGAGCGGAGGGAGAGTGATGCTTGCCACCAGCGTGGGCTGGAATGAGCGGGAATTCACGAATCTAGGAGTGAACTTCCACGACCGAGGAAAAAGGCTTGACGAGTCAATTAGATTGATCAGAACACTATGGAGTACCGAGAGACCCAGCTTTGAAGGCAAGAGGATTCTCTAGCTACCAGGGACCAGCTAGCGTATAGAGCCATATACAGAAAGGCTAGGGTTCCAAGGAACATGGTGGCTATTGAAAGGAATAGCATCTGTCTCCATGCGTCTGATGAAGCGGTGCCTAAGCCTAGTATGGCACATAAAAATTGTAGGACGAAGAAAATCACCGATATCACAAACGAGGCGAACGTTCTCATCCCATACCCAAGCAATTGCCTCGAAGGCTCCAAAGCCGCATCGAATTTGTACGCTTGGATTCAGGCCCCTTTCGCGAAAAGACTGCTCAAGAACGTGTCAGGCGACGAACGCCTAATCCTAA
>MEMY01000104.1:0-1015 GCA_001768965.1 archaeon RBG_16_50_20
TCTCAGCCGCCGCAACGTTCGCTCTTCTGGCAATGGCACCGCATACCTCAACGGGTACGATGGCGCTAGTGACCACGTGAAGGTCCCCCTCGAACACTCTTTGCATTATGGTGCGTGCGAGCTGTCTTCGTTCTTCGTGTTCTACGAGGGCGGAAACAAGGACTGATGAATCGAGGGTTACTTCCTTGGCCATTGTTTATCTCGTTCTTCCCTGACCGCCTCGACCGCTGACTTCCCTTTCGGCCAAGCACTGCCAATGGCCTTAGCTACCGAGTCTAGTTCTTTCATGAGCTGCTCGGCAGGGACTGGAACGAGGAGCAGCCCTCTAGAGGTGGGCACCTGCTCGACAAGCCTTCCTTCCCTGATGCCGTACTTATCCCTAAGCTCCTTCAGTATAACTACCTGACCTTTCGGTCCTACCCTGCTTCGATGCGTCCTCGTCATACCGACCCCAAGGTATAACGAACGTACTGGTATAATTAACGATTCCGGCGGATTTAGCGACATGCTTTCTGCAACCCCTGGTCGCCGCGTTAGTGAACCCTACTACATTTCATCTCCTGAGTAAGCGGGACCTTCAGGCAACAACAAAGTGAAGAACCGAGTTCGCTGCAATCATGGCAATTCCCGCGCCTACGGGGATCGTGAAATTATCATCCCAGATTCCCGTCAATTCGATCAACATTCCCGCGATTGAACCTATTGCCCCGAGGATTGGAGCAATAACAAGCAGAGTAGTCAGGAAGGCCATAACAAATCCAGCTATGAAACCCTCTAGCGATTTGCGGCCTATGCGCCTTTGACCGAACTTTCCGCCAACGTAGCCCGCGATCGGATCACCGATTGCAACAATGACTATGGAAGCGTATGCGACGCTCTTCGGGAAAAGCAGTAGAGCGAGAATTACTCCACATGCAAGATAGGCTGGCCGAGTGATGAAGTGGGCTTTTTCGTTTGGACGGCTCATTTTCGAGGTGAATTGAGTCATAAGAGGTAGATTCATTCCCTTTAGGCG
>MEMY01000104.1:1060-1440 GCA_001768965.1 archaeon RBG_16_50_20
TGCCATAATCAGGATTTTCGAAGTTGCTTCAACGAGAACAGGGACTAGAAGCGCTGAGGCATGTACCAAGTTTCTTTGGGCGGAAAGCAATTTGAAAGCACTCTGAACTCTCGCGACTTTCGGCAATAATCTTATTCCGTCTGCCATAACATGCTGCGTTCTAGACTCCAAGAAGTTTCTCAAACCATCTGGTGACAAATCCTAGTCTTGGATAAGGTTTGAGAAAATCTGAGATCAGCTCAATATCCTCGCGGTCTAATGCGTGAAGTAACCTGAGACTGAGAACAAAGACCGCACTGCCCACCGCTATATACACAGGTAGCAAGTACTTGCTGTAGAAGAAGAACTGAAGAGCCAGCACCGACCCCCCCATAGCTAGA
>MEMY01000104.1:1533-4276 GCA_001768965.1 archaeon RBG_16_50_20
AGGGAGAGCCCTCGAGCCATCGCTGCTCCGAGTACTCCGAAATTGCTGATCAACAAGATTCCGAGGAAAAATGGAATCAATACGGAAAGAATAGTTACGATCGCAGATGTTATTGTCTTGCCAAGCACTACGAAAATCTGGCTGAGCGCGGTTCCCAGACAGGCTACCGCAAAGGAGACCGAAAGTATCGCCAGAGGAGAAGCGGCATCTGCATAGTTGTTGCCCGCAAAGAGGGTGGCCGCAGGTAACGCAGTAACCGCTAACACGACAGAGACTGGAATGATCAAGAATGAAACATATCGAGACGCAGTTCTGACGGCATTTTCTAAACCAGCTGTTTGAGAATCACTGCTCCCATCCGAATAGAGGTGCGAGTAGAACGGAAAGAGAGTTCCTGAGATGGATGATGGCATTGAGTGAAGGACCCCGAAGGCTGTGACCGCAACATTGTACGAGCCCAGCTGAGCGAGCGATACAAACGGAAGCAATAGAGCCCTATCGAACCATGTCCAAGCATAGTTAGCCGCCCCTCCAAGAAACAGCGGCGCGGAGAATTTGAGTAATCTTACAAAACCGAATCCGAATTTGGGAGGACCAAGAAACTTCCTCGTGAAACCTCCCAGGACCAACGAGTTCAGGGAATCTCCAATTCCCCAGCCAATCACTATTCCAGGCAGACCCCATCCCAACTCAAGAAACATGACAACAAGGCTCTGCCTGACAGCAAAGCTAGCCATGTGACTTAGAGAGATCACCTTGAACTTTTTGAGCCCATAAAGTATGCTCACCAAAGAGGCACCAATTCCATTTGCACCGATTTCCAATGTGAGCAGTCTCAGTAGGGTCGCTCTTGATGTGGAACCGAGCAATGACGAGGCCAGAACGTCAGCTGAAGAATAGATAGCGACGATCAGCACCATCAAACCCAGTCCAGTAATGGTCAAACATTCGTATCCGGCTTGCCGCATCTTCTCGTAGTCACCAGTCGCCCGGGACGAAGACACGAACTTTATTGCTGTTGAGCCGAGGCCAAGTCCAGCTAGTAGTTGGGCTCCAGATGACACTAGCGTGAGCACAGCCAATCCCCCCATTTCTTCGCGTGAAATTAGGCGTGCAATGATCGCGAAAGCTGCGAGGCTTATGGCTGTGATGGCAATGTTCATTATGATTAGGTAGCTGGCTCCTCGTGCAACATCTATGGCCGGTCGGGTGGGTTTCATGAAATACGCCCGGGCTTTTGGCTAAGTACTCTTTCTGACGGCCAAGTATTTCCTTCCTGCTGCTGCCATAGATGATACAATTGTGAAGGCTCCCAATGATGCCGTAATTGGAGCGAGTCGGATGCCCCAAGGTGTGTAGTTGAGGAGAAGACCAATCAGTGGGACTATTGCTAAGCTAACTCCCACACTCAAGGCAAAGCGTTCTAGTGTGTCAAGTTCTGAATGTTTAGGAAAGAGGAACTGGAGCAAGGTGTATCCCGGCAAGTACAGTACGAATATCGACCCCAGCAACCATCGAAAGGTGTTAAGTGGGAAAAGGTCAGGGATCAGAGTGACGGAGAGTAGTGCGAGAGCTGTCACACCCAAAGTCGACCAGAACCAACCAGACAAGGTGAGAGTGAAGAGGTAGTCGAGGACGGTCTCGATCTTATAGGATGGGGCTTGTAAGACGAGCGATCCATCTCTCGCTAAATCCTTGACCGTTTCGACAAACTCAGCTTCATCGAGAGCGTTTTCCGCGGTCAATAGCTGAGCAAGCTGAGCCACGGTGGTTGGATGCTTCGACCTCACAATGTCTTCTATCATTTTACCTCGGGAAATCTCAGGATCGTTCCGTGCCGCCAACCGCGCAGCCTCTTGGATTGCGTGAACTGATATAGCTTTGATAGAATAGCTTTAGCTCATAAGTAGATTGAAGCGATACGCTGGCAGGTATCCTTGGTGACCCGGTCAATTGGCAATCTGCACGGAACGGTGAAACCGTTACTGATTGTGATCGCGGCAATGCTTCTGTTTGCTGCGATTGACACAACTGTGATCACTCAAACTTCCAACGACCTGCCCACCTTGTCCTACCAAGCGTTCGGTCAAGTGGCTGACGTTTACCGATCAGGGGGTCAGGCACCAGTTCTGGTTGACAAGCTGAATCAAGCGCTGGCGTTAGTTCAGGAGGCGCAATTCAAAAGGTCTCAGGGTGACGAAGCGAACGCAGTTAAACTGGAAGACCAGGCGCGATCAACAATGGCACAGATTATGAGCGAAGCTCCAGCCGCGCAGCAGAAGGCGGCACTTGATTCCACGACCAGAACAATAGTTGTCGTGGCATCAATTCCGGTTGTCGTTGCCGCGTCGACTCTCATTTTCTACGTCACATTGAGGACATGGCGGTGGTACGAGAGGATGAAACTCTTCGAGATGAGGATCGTTGTCGGGGAAAAGAAGACTGAAGATTAGCTCACGTGACCTTAGGTACCTCCTGATGTTCGCTCTAGTTACTACGATCGTTACCTCAGGCATGGCTTATTCAATCCTGACACCAAGGCCGACGGAACAGTTCTTTGCCATGTGGATTCTTGGATCCACGGGGTTAGCGGAGCACTACTATCCAAACGACGACCCTAATCTGAAAGCCGGAGAGCAGGTCAACTGGACGCTCGGAGTGTACAATCATATGGTCGGCTTAGAGTACGTGGTCGTAAGAGTAAAGCTCCTTAACTCTATTCTAACAGGTCCAGATGAGACCA
>MEMY01000104.1:4354-4640 GCA_001768965.1 archaeon RBG_16_50_20
TCGTGTGGAGAATTTCGAACATCACCCAGAAGGGAGACAGCGTGCTAGTCACAGGATTGATTGTGAACCAGATTCCAATTAGCGGCCAACTGGGCACGGCTCTTTCGGGCTTCAATTTCCGGCTTGTGTTTGAACTATGGTTCTATAATGAAGCCGCGAAGGACCTGGTCTTCTCGTGGCAGACTGCGGGTGTTCGACGCTCGGTTTGGACTCAGATCTGGTTCAACGCTACGACCACTCAGCAATAAGGAACATTCTACGAACGGTTGGTCAAGCGTGCCTCGAT
>MEMY01000104.1:4750-6869 GCA_001768965.1 archaeon RBG_16_50_20
CTATTACCGGCCACGCTATGATGAATCCTATTGCCTCCAGCAACAACCCGATCTCGAGAAAAAGGAATAACGGATCGTAATCCCTCAACATCTTGAAGCTTGCCCAAAATATTCGTAACCCGGACATTGCGGGATTGAGCTTAGTCTTCCCCACTCGCCTTCTGTAGGTGACCCCCACTTCTGCTATTCGCATACCAAGTTTCGATGCCTCTGCGAGGATCTCGCTACAGAATGGAAAGCCTCTCTCCCAGAGTGTTACTCGGATTAACATATCTCGCCTGAAGGCTTTCATTCCGCTCTGAGAGTCCTTGATGCTTGTATGGAAGAGCATGTTTCCAAGCCATGTGAGGAGGATGTTGCCAATCTTATTGTTGAAGGGCATAGCCCCCTTTTCCATGTTATAGAATCGATTCCCATTCACTAGATCAGCTTCGCCCCTCAACAGAGGCTCAATCACTTTGTGAATATCGCTGGGATCATACGTGCAGTCGCCGTCAAAGAATATCACATACTCTCCTCGAGCCCAGTAGAATGCCTGAATGAGCGCCTCCCCAACGCCGCCGCTTCCGATCTGCTTAACGAGTTTTGCCCCTGCTCTTATGGCCTCTACCGGCGTGTTATCAGTTGACGCATCAACAACGACAATCTCGTGCTCAATTCCCTCAAGTGCCTTCTTGGATTCCTCAATTACAGCGGCTATGCTGCCCTGCTCATTCTTAGTGGGGATGATCACGGAGATTTTCAAGAATTTCACGCATTAGTTTGGTTACTAGGCTTGGATCGACGCCGTGCTTTCACCCCAGAATCAAGTGAAAAGTTGAAACGGGAACTATTTTAACGATTCGTGAATACGTTACATGTTTTGTGGCGGTTTGCCTGTGGGCCAGAACTCAAGTCGCGGCATTTGCGTACACCTCTACCCCTCAAGCGAACTAGGTGAAAGCTTCAATTGAGCCAAACTGAACAGGAGATGTGACGGCGGCTTTGAATCAAACAGTGAACAGACCAAGTCGATATGGCGAGGTGTGGTCACACGTTCTCGCCTATGCCTTTGCCGCGCACTTCCTGTTCGGCTCAGTTTCTCTTTTGAACTCACTGAAATTGGAATTCATCTTCTATTATCCGAGGATAGTCCACATAATACTCATTGATCCTTGGATTGACATCGCAGTCTGGGCAGCCTCGGTAGCTTGCATATCCGTCCTGGCGATCTGGGCATCGGAGGGTCGCGAGAGGAGGATCGCACAGATTGGAATGGGACTTCTGGCGATGGCCCTAAGCATAACCTTGGTCGCAACAGTGAAGGATAGTTCTGCCAACAGGATCGGTGTCTATTTCCTCTTTGCAGTCGCAACACTGGTGTTTGCATCACAAGTACTGTTTCGCAAACCAGCAAGAACCGCACTAATCTCCAGAGTTCTAATCTATTTCTTGGCAGCCTTCGCCGCGATAGAGATCGCTTCGGCAACTCACTACGTCATTCGATCTTTCGATCAAACCACTCAAGTAGGTCGATTCTATGCCGGAATCGAACTGCAACTCTCCTATGCCTCTTACGGCCTGCTCCCTTGGCTCTACGTGGCCTTCCTGTTCTCATGGGCCTGGATTCCCCTCGTCCAGAGATTGCTGCCAAAGACTATGCTCAGGGTGCAAGCAGATTCCGAAACAACGATCAACGGTCACGAGAACTCAGGTGATCAAAAACCTTCCAGCAAATGGTTTTCGAAATTGCTGGATCCCAAACTCTTCTTGGTGCTCGCTTTCGCCGCCTTCATAGGTTACTATCCGTATTTTCAAAACCCTCCATGGCTGGTCGGGACTGATGCGTACTGGAGGTACTACGACCCGCTCATCCGTATGAACTCTAGCGGTGTCTTTGGTGGATTTGTTCAGGCGCTGAAAGAGAGGCATCCTGTGCCATTGGCTCTGCTGTATGCGGCACAAGTGATCTTTCGGACAACGGCCTTTGAAGTTGTAAGACTTGCACCTCTGTTCCTGGTTGCAACCCTAGCGTTGTCCATGTGGTGGTTCTTGGCGCGAAAGAAGAAGATGAGCTTCGGCCTGATTGTGTTCATGCTCTCTACCCTGTCGATTACAACAACTGTTGGCATGTATTCTA
>MEMY01000105.1 GCA_001768965.1 archaeon RBG_16_50_20
ACATTCGCAGAACTCTATGAGTATCAATTGGAAACAGGAGTCAGAACAGTCCTCGGAACCGCACTCCTAATCGGCATCGTTGGAGGAGTTCCATTCTCCATTTTGCTGCGCCATATCTCACCCAAGTTGGTCCTGGGAAAGGTGAAAGGTCTCCACGCTCCACCTATAGAGGTCGAAGACGTGTTCGGCTCGCTTGCAGATCAGATTGGAGTCCCAATGGCGCAACTTCAACTTTCAAGAAACACCATTCCAATTTCCTTCGCCGTTCAAACTGACAAGCCCCTCGTCGTGATGTCTGAGAGTCTTTTTTCTTTGCTGAAGAAGGATGAGATCGAAGCGGTAATGGCCCACGAACTGGCGCATATCAAGAACTCAGATATTGCACTGAAGGCGTTGGTCACGGCGTATAGAACCGCTCTTCCACACGACCCTATAGTACGATTAGTTGAGGCAGCATACCACAGAGAAAGAGAAATGGTTGCAGATGAAACTGCAGCCAGAGCTACGAAGAAGCCATTATCGCTTGCTTCGGCTCTGCTGAAGATCTACGAGGCTTTTCCGAAGAGTAGCCTATCCGCTTATGGCACGTTATCGATTCTCGGAGCAGGTTCGACCTTGATGAGCCGACATCCCTCAATCCGTCAGCGGATCAACCTACTAATCCGCTTGGCCGAAAGCTACCACTAGCAACGAATGTCGCTTGGTTCACCATAACAGCGGGTCTTCTAAGAAGATGATCCATTCCTAAAGCAGATGCTCCAACGACTGAGACCTTCGTTTCCTTCGAGGGTTACAGGAGTTTCATGAACTCTTCTACGGTCAACCCGGTGTCTCTTATGATAGCTCTCATGGTGCCCGGTTGCACACCCACTACAAGAACAAAGGCCAAGGCTGCTAGAATAAGAATGGCTCTCATGTTTGCGTGGCGTCTCGATTTTTCTACAAACGTAGCTTGCTTTAAAGTGCGCGTCATAACTATCGCAAACAACCTGTAAGGACACGACAGTAATCAGGCTCAAAAATAATGAAACGAACAAGTCGAAAGATCCAAGCAACTATGTTGAAGAAGATCGCGAGGCTCCTTCCTGTCGAGGTCTGGAAGCCACGCTCTCCCTTCGAAACCCTCATTCACACGATTCTATCGCAGAACACTAACGATCGTAACAGCGACGCAGCTATGAAGAAACTGCGGAAACGTTTCAGAATTACTCCGAGTGTGCTCGCGCAAGCTCGAGTCAGGGAGCTGATCCCATACATTCGCAGCGCTGGATTGTACACATCAAAGGCACCGAGAATAATCGCGGTCTCGAAAATTATTCAAGAGCAGTATAGAGGTCGACTATGGCCCATCTTAGAACTTCCATATGAACAAGCGAAAGAGAGATTGATGGAGCTACCTGGCGTCGGTCCCAAGACTGCGGACATTCTGCTCGCGTTCGTTGCCAAGAATCCAGTAATACCGGTCGACACCCATATTGAACGAGTCACGAAGCGACTTGGAATCGCTCCGCAAAATGGAAACTATGAAACAGTGCGAACCAGTCTGGAAGCATTGATTTCTCCAAGGAACAGAATTCCCATACATCTTTCCATGATCGAATTCGGTCGAGCTGTCTGCAAGGCGCCAAGACCAAGATGTCTCATATGCCCCTTGAACAAGACATGTCCGAGCAGCAATGTGTAGCATGAAATCAACCCAAATTCGAGACTAACAACTCTTTTTAGTGAAATGCATCGCCACCATTAGCTGTGCTTCCTAGTGCCAGCAGAAATCAGTGATGGAGACATACCGTTCTTCGCCGAAGTCACGGCGGGCGGACGAATCACAATCCCAGAAGAGATCCGCAAGATATTCGAGATCAAAGATGGCGACGCAGTCTTCTGTAGAATAAAGATCATGAAGAAGAAAGAAACCAACTCCGGAACAGCGAAGGACACTAAGCAGACTGGCTAGCGGGCGAAGAGGAAAGCAACGTTCGCCCTAACGCAGTCAATTTTACTCTGAGTCTGCCACGTTTTCCACGCTCAACCTCAACAAGACCCAAATCCTCCAGCCCACCACCGCCCCCAGAGCCTCTGATGTGATAGCTGAGAAGCGGTTTACCGAAATTCGAGAGCCCGCTAAGTCTCTCCAAACTCTCAACATCTCCACCCGCCCGATCAATCGCCCGCAAGATCTCCAACTTCGGTCGAGTGACAGCTTGCGCGTAACTGAAACGCATGACCGGCAAGGCTGCGGGCTGGTCTCCCATCACATCAAACGCTTTGATTCCATACACGAAAGCCGCCGTCACACCAGCGCACGTTAGATGTTTGGTTGCGGAACCGACATTGATCAGGAAATCCTGAAAGATCGCTGACTCCCTACGAATCAATTGGCCAACTGTCTCTAACATTGTTGGTATAGAGGCGTCTTTGAGTTGAACTACATCAACGGCGAGCTTCAGGTTATCTTTGAGCCTTCCTGAGAGCTGGTTCGCTTGAGAGACGTAGTCGCTTGTTGACAAGATTGCTAGCTTGTGGGCTGGGAAGTTTCTAAGTCCGACAAGAACTGCTTCCTCGCTCCCGCCTACAACCGCGATCTGAAGTGTTTTTAGCGGCATGGGACTTGGCTTCTGTTCACGAATAGTTAAACCCTTACAAATCCACTCGTACTCTCAGAGGGCACGAATCCTCCCAGTGTTTATGACACTCATAGCATGGTAGAACGAACCGCCAACCGAATGGATAGAAGAACTGTGTCTAACAACTACGCCAAGCAACTCTCACGAACCGGTTCGATAGTTCTCGGGTCACCTCTTTACGTTTCAGTATTCCTGATGAGATTTAGCTTTGGCCTGGTACTGTTTACTCTTCCGATCTACATCCCGAAGGCAGAGTTCTCCAACTTCACTGTAGGATTAATCATCGCAGCATACCCTGTGGCGGAAACAATCACATGTCCCGTTTTTGGAATTCTCGCAGACCGGTTCGGCAGGAGAAAGTGGATATACATTGGCCTGGTAATCGCGAGTGCACTACTCTTTGCGTTTACGTTGAGCACCGAAGTTCGCTACCTAATCATCATACATGGCATTCAAGGTGTCGCGGCTGCGATGATAATCGTCAGCACGCTGGCAATGGTGACAGACGTGAGCACAGTATCGAATCGCGGACGCGAAATGGGGATCTATGACTTCGCAAATCTCGGAGGATATGTGGCAGGCATTTTCGTAGCCGGCCTCCTAGTCCAAACCCACTTTCTGCTGGCCCCTTTCTACTTCGGCTCAGCATTGGCCCTCGTAGGAGCAATCTTCGCGTACCGTAAAGTCAAAGAGAAATCTGGAGAATGGAGAAGCCGAGTCCTCTCTCCACTTCAAACGCTACGCATCCTATTCAGGGACAGACGTGCAGCCGGTATGTTTCCGATATGGCTCTCGGTGACTACGTTCATCGGTATGGTCTTGTCTTTCGGTCCTCGTTTTGGGCCATCACCTCTCTTGAGCAGTTTCGCGCTGGCAGGAGGTGTTCTTGTCCTAGCGATTACTCAGCCTTACTTTGGCCATCTCTCGGACACTCATGGTCGCGATAGACTCATGATGCTTGGGATGCTTTCGCTGATAGGGTTGTTCGTTACGGTAATCGTGATGTTGAGGAGTCGATTGTCGTGGCTGTTTTTCACCCCTTTTCTGGCAATGTTCGGGATGGGCAGTCTCGCCTTCGCGCCGGCAGCATTAGCATTGCTCGGCGACTTCGCTCCGGAGAGAGGACGAGGAACAACAATGGGCGTGTACAGTGTCGTAATCAGCCTTGGAACAATAATAGGCCCTCTCCTAGGAGGATACTTGCTGGACAGATATGGGCTTTCAAGCCTATTGTATGCAGGGCTCGTGATTCTGATAGCCGCTTTGGCCATCGCGATTATCCTTGCTGGCCCTAACTTCAATGCGTTGAGACCTCGCCCGACCAAATCCGGAAAGCAATAGCCCGTTCAAGCACAAACGGATTCCGTATTGAAACTCACCTACTCTCGATTGGAGAGATGAGAGATCACGTCCATTTTGGTCAAGACGCCGATGGCCTTGCCGTTTTTCACCACGACCACAGCGTTGTGGTCGCCTGTAAGCTGCTTGTAGAGCTCTGACAGTTCCGCTTGTGCACCGATTGTTGGGAGGGGTGCATCCATCACCTCTTGAACTGGCTGTCTAATCGAGATTTGCTTCGTCAGTAGCTTCTTCAACACCGTGTCATCATGAACTGTGCCAAGCACGTGTCCCTCTTCAACGACAGGCAGTTGTGAGACATCGTACTTTCGCATCAACTCAACAGCGTTTGCCACAGGGTCGGTCAGAGTTACGGCTATCATTGCGGGGACGTTTTCTGGCTTAGCATGAAGTATGGTTTCAACTGTGAACTTGCCTTCTTTCTCAGCCTCGATATACCCCAGCTCAAGCATCCACTCATCCGAGTACATTTTGCTGAGGTAGTTCCGTCCTGAGTCAGGGAAGACTACAACAACGACTTTGTCTTTCGGAAGATTCTTCGCGGCTTGCAGCGTCGCGTACATAGCTGCTCCAGATGAGCCTCCGACTAGCAGTCCTTCTTCCCTCGCGAGACGTCTTGCGGTTAGAAAGGAATCCTTGTCGCTGACCCGGATTACTTCATCCACATAGTCGAGAACGAGCGTTTGAGGCATGAAGTCCTCCCCAATCCCTTCAACCTTGTATGGGTGGATTTGTTCAACTACATTGTAGTAGCGTGGGTGGAAAATTGAGCCCTCAGGATCCACTCCGACGACTTTGACCTCTGGCTTTCTTTCCTTGATGTATTTGCCGATTCCAGTTATGGTTCCGCCAGTCCCCATTCCAACAACTACGGTGTCCACTTTACCATCTGTCTGCTTCCAAATCTCAGGCCCAGTGGTCTTATAGTGGATTATTGGATTGTTCGGATTCGAGTACTGATCGGGCATGAAAGCGTTTGGAGTTTCGCTTGCTATTCTACGTGCGACATTGATGTAGTTCTCTGGTGAATCAGGTGGAACGTTCGTAGGCGTGATGACCACTCGCCCTCCAAGAGCGCGCAGCAACCGACGTTTCTCCTCACTCATCTTGTCGGGCATCGTGAAAATCGCCTTGTAGCCTCTCACTGCTGCCGCCAGCGCCAAACCCATGCCCGTATTGCCGGAGGTTGGCTCAACGATTGTTCCTCCAGGTTTCAACAAGCCTTTACGCTCTGCATCATCGATCATTGCCACACCGATACGATCCTTCACACTGCCCCCTGGATTGAGAAACTCAAGTTTGGCTAGGACCGTGCATTGAAGGCCATTCGTGACTTTGTTGATTCTAACTAATGGGGTGTTTCCGATCAAAGTGAGTATGTTCTCGTTGAATTGCAATGTGTATCTGCGGTTCAAGTCTGCATTTGATGGCTATATCTTGTGTCCAGAATCCTCGACCTGCCTCGGATTGGTTCAGCAATCAATAAATGCAGCGTGACCACCCTTCGCGACCATGGAAGCAGTCTTTCTAGTTCAACCATGGGTCCAAGCGCGCACGGCGATTGACTGCTGCAAGCTCTGCTACCAAGAACGGGATAACAAGAGCCATCTAGAATGCAAACGCGCGCACCTCGCATCTTACAACTCCCTTCTTGCAATACTGAAGCTCGAGAAAGATTCGACCTTCGAAGAAGCTTTGAAGAAACTTGAAGATGCTAAGCAAATCTGTATTTCCACAGCTAGACCCGACGACAACTGTCACGGGAGGTCCCAGGAAGCGTTGAGGTATACGCTGCAAATCTACGACAAGATTTTGGAAGACTACAAGAAACGACTTCCAGGTAGATCGTCACCGACACCTCGAATGTAAGAATGCCATTACATCTGCGGGCTCGCAAATCAGAGTATCTGCTAGGGGTTCTCGAATAAGTCTGGAACATGTTTATGGCGGATGATGCTTGAACCATTACGGAT
>MEMY01000106.1:0-4632 GCA_001768965.1 archaeon RBG_16_50_20
ACCAACATTCTTCAGGATTGATGAAACATAACCATCAAATTTCTCTGCCACAGATAAGGGCTGTTTCACTCTTTTCCATTCACAAAGATTCCACTTTGATTGGAAGAATATGTGTTCTATTTTGAGTTCTTCTTCATGTGGAAGCTCGACACCGCTGTTCCCCATGACCTTCATTCCGTTGTATTCCGGCGGATTGTGGCTCGCTGTGACCATAACGCTGCCTTTCAACCCCCATTGTTTTGTGAGGAATTGCAGAGCAGGAGTCGTTATCATGCCTAAATTCCAGACTTGACAACCGGCACTTGCCAAGCCCGCGCAAACAATTTCTTGGAAAATAGGGCTGGAGAGTCTACCATCGCATCCAACGGCCAGGTCGGCGCCTTTGAAGTATGTGCCTGTCGCCATTGACAACTTCAGAATAAGTTCTGGTGTCAGTTCCTTGTTCACTACACCGCGAACACCGTTAGTTCCGAACAGTTTTCTTTCTTCCATGCGGGCGTCACCACTCACATGACATTTGCTCTTGGTCTAACGTTCGCTGTTATTTCCTTGTAGGGGTGGATGATGGCATCCTTGCCAATCCTGATTCCGTCACTAATCTTGACGTTTGGCGAAATGATCGTGCCAGGCTCAATTCTGACGTTCTTTCCAACGAGCACGCTTGATGCAATAATCGCTCCCGAGACAATCGATCTCTCTCCTATGGTGACTCTGTCAAACAAGATCGAGTCTACCACATGTGCTCCTCGTCGAATGACGCAATTCCTCCCTACCAAAGCGTTAGGTCCCACTGTGGCGGCGGTTTCTGTTTTTGTCTGTTCTCCAAGGAAAACCGGCTGCTTGAACCTAGTGCCCCTCCGTTGCAGATCACGCTTTGGTGCATGTCCACGGAGCAACGCAAAGTTGGCTTTCCGATAGTCAGCGAGATTGCCGATATCGAACCACTGTCCCTTGAAGGGAAATCCAAACAACCTTCCTCTCTTCGCGAGAATGGGGAAGATTTCTCTCTCGAGTGAGACTTTGCGTCCAGAAGGTATCATGTTCAACATGGTCGGTTCGATCAAGTAAATTCCTGCATTGACTAGGCGACTTGGCGCTTCTCTCAAGGTAGGTTTTTCGACAAATCTTTGGATTCTCCCTGCTGGATCGAGCTTAACAACGCCAAATCGACTCGGGTCTCGCACTTCGTGAAGGGCATCGGTCACGACAGCCTTGGACCTTTTGTGATTTCTAATCATTTTGTTGAGGTCGATGTCGGTGATGATGTCACCGTTCATCGCAATGAACGTCTCTTTAGGTTTCAGCATGCGCGCCGCGAGTTTGATTGGCCCGCCAGTTCCTAACGGTTCATCTTCGAGCGAATAGTTGATCCTGATGCCCTTATACTTCTGCCCTACTACCGCGCGTAATGAATCTGCCAGGTAATTGACTGCGAGCACAACTTGATCAACTCCGGATTCCTGAAGTAGATCGAGTGTCCAGTAGATCATTGGTTTGCCCGCTACGGGAAAGAGCAGCTTGGGAAGGGCGTAGCTGATTGGTCTCAGACGAGTTGCGAATCCGCCAGATAGGACTATCGCCTTCATCATTACCACGCAACTCGCTCGTCATAAGGTCGCTTTCGGGCGCTATTTGTGCTTCGGAGGATGAGGATTGAAGGGAACCTACACGTTGCTTCTCGTCTGCAAGAGATCGTTCAGAACAAAAATCGGCAAGCTGGGATATGTCAATGTCAGGAAGGGCCACTATCTTTACACGGGTTCAGCCCTGGGACAGGGGGCTGTCTCGCTCGAAGGGAGATTGAGGCGCCATCGGGAGGTCTCGAAAAAGACTAGATGGCATATTGATTACTTTACTGCGAAACGTAATTGTACAGTCAGCGTTGCCGTTTGTTTGAGGTCACGACAACGTCTGGAATGTTCCATCAATCACGCCCTTGCTAGAAGATTGAACGTCAGGCCTGTTCTTCCGCGAGCAGGGTCGAGCGATTGCGCCTGTCAAGCACACTTAGTGAAAGTTGTATCATCGATGAGCGATAGGAGAGTCTTGGATGCTGTCATCAGGGTCTACGAAGATTTTCGCCAACTGAATCAGTTCTCCTCGGATACCGCTTCTAAATCGCGCGGCCTTCTTCCCATCTATTCAAGAAAGCGTCGCGAAAGATTCTGATAAAGCCCTGGTTTTTCGTGTAGTGTGGGCGATAGTAAATGGGTCGCGGGACATCGCTCTTCTTCGTTGCCCAAATCAAGAACACCAGTTCTTGATGATCCACAAGCGTGCCCCTTACTGGGTACCACTCTTCGGCAAGTTGGCGAACCTGAATGCCGAGGTCTCGAAGTTCCTTCGCTCTTTCTTTGGTGGATTCATCACTAACGGTCATCAGAACTTTCATTCTTACACCACGATCATGGGCTTGGAAGAGGGCTTCGCGGACCTTGCCGTACCAACCGAAGGTTTGTGCCAAAATGAAAACCTCCTTGGCAGCAGTTCCCAGGATCCTGGTTGTTCTCAACTCCATCTCGGGAAGATCGCGTAGAGGCTCAATGATCTCCTCTGGCCTTATTCCGAGTCTATTCTCCCAATAGACTGGTTCGAGCAACCTTTCAAGTTCTAAGGCAACTGAAGTTTCGCGTGCAATCTGTTCGTCTAGGGTTCTCTTCCTCAGTTCTAGAATCCTCTGTAGAACCACGCGCGGCTGAACTACTTGCACTCTATTACTCGAAATCTTGACCAGTCCTCGGTCCGCCAGAGATTTCAACGAGTCTTCAGCTTCAGCAGCTGGGATCCCAAAGGCGGTGACAATTTTGTCTAGCATTTCGCCTTCAGGTTGTGCGAGCAGGCGAAGATACACTTTGGATTCCCCATTCGACAAGCCCAGCGCATTTAGAAGACCCATTTCCTTCCCGCTTTCATCAAACAAGCTCGTTCTATTCCTCCAGTCTATCAGATCTTCTCTCTTTCCACAAGCAGCTCTTTATCAAGAAACTTCCTTCCTCCAAGCTTCTTGACTCGGATCAGTTTAGGTCTCACTTGGACCTCTGCTTCGAAAAGGTCGATATGGCCATCAAAAGTTTCAAAGACAGCCTGGGACTCTTCTGCAGGGTGCATTGCCGGATTCAGAGTTGCCAAGCAGGTCATTTGATTCGTTTTGCTTCTCCCCAGAATATCCATGAGCCATCTCCTTGTCGCGCCATGATGATCGAGTAGCACGTCGTCCAAGATCTCAAGGCAGACCACTGTTGACCTGCCGGGACCAAACTTTGCGGTCGCCTTGTCGTATTCCAGATTGATCTCGGTCAGATTGTCCACAGTTTTCAGTTTGGCAACCTCAGGATACGCTGCGGCGATTGTATCCGATTGTGGGTTACAGATTATCACATGAAGATCTTTACCATGTTTGGAAAGTAGGTCTCGTATTCGGTCGATTGAAGTTGAAATGTAAATGCATCTGTGGTTGGATACGAGGTTGGTTTCTACAAAGCGTCTGACAATCAGATTCTTCTCATCACATGGTGGGCCAGTCAGAACTATGCTCGATCCAACCGGCAGACCACCATACAGCAGATTGTCGAGGGCCGCGTACCCAGTTGGTAGTATGCCTTCTAGAACCTGCGATCGGAAGGGCTGGGTGACTACTGGTTGTTGCGCCAGCTGGGGCTGTTTCCTTCGAAAAACGAAAACCTGACTAGTAGCGATCAGACCAGCAACCACTGCGAACCACGAGATGAAAAAACCAGTCCCATAAAACTCCAGACTGGGCCATACGCCAACCTGAGTGACTGCGAAAATCCTGGAGACAAAGTCACCACCGTAATCGAACAGAGTCACTGTAATGAGCAACAGACCGGCTGCACAGACTAGCATCCCAAAGCGTGCCTTTCTCACGCCGTATCGAAACCCGAAGGACACTATACCGATCAAGAATCCAACAATGAGTAAGAGAAATCCAATCGAGCTCAGAAGCGTGATTACGTCCGGATATTCACTTGAACTGATCCCCAGTAGCAATCGCGAAATAGACGGCTGAATGGCCGCGAGCAACGACGCATGTCCCACAAAGGGAGGAAGTATGATCGAGAAAAGGAGAGCAACTATTGCTACAAGACCAACGTAGCGAGCTGATGAACGCTCTGTGGTATTGGTTGTGGACAACGCGCTTTTCCTCTTGCGCATACAGTCATGCCCGATCTTATATTAGCGCTCAGGATTGGAGGTATGCTTGCTTGAAATCACGAATGCCGGTTGGGTCAAGTATTGGTGGACCGGGCGGGATTTGAACCCGCGACCGTACGGGATTTTTGGTTCTTTCCGCATTGCGGGCTTTCAAAGCATGCCAAGCGGACGATTTAGTCGCCTCGTCGTCCCGTCGACGATGCTCATACCAGGCTGATCTACCGGCCCACCGTTCCGACTGCTTTTCGACCTGCGCCTAAAAACCTTCGGAAAAGCCAGCCGAGCAGAATCTCAAAGAAGGCTCGTTGCTTCAAGAGCTCAAACCGCATTTTCAATGAAGTTCTCGCGTTACGCGGTCAAATTGAGAGGCCACCCCTCCAGAGAAGCTTGGAGCTTCCAACGAATCACTACCAGTTTCAGCCACCTCTCTGACTTTTCCCACAGGACAATGACATTTCT
>MEMY01000106.1:4694-7127 GCA_001768965.1 archaeon RBG_16_50_20
GCAGCTTCATGTTCCTGATCGCTTGACACCCGAACTGTCTATGGAAATGGGAATAGACCTTGGAGATGGTTCCATTTTTCACTCGCCTGTCACTTCGAGTAGAGGATCCTACTACGTATACAGTATCTCCCAAAGATTCCCCGATGAGTGGTTCGGAATAGAACTGATCATCAAACCACTCATAAGACAACTATACAACCTAACGCCGAAGTCGAAACATTCCTCACTCTCGCGGAACGGAATAAACGTCTACACTTACTCGAAGGGCCTTTTCTTCTTCAAGAACAAGGTACTTGGGCTTCCATCAGGACCGCGAAGCAGAGTCATCGTGATGCCGCCGATGCTCTCACACTCGATCGACCATCAAGCACGTTTTTGGACCGGCTTTCAGTATTCTGACGGATCCTTCTACTGTTCAGGCTTGACCAAGCCTGTGATTAAGCTGACCAGTTCCAGTCCACGTCTACTTAGGTCGCTTTGTCATTTCGCTAGCTCACTTGGAGTTGAGTTCAGTTTCGGAAGGGAGCACCACATAGGTTACAGCCTGAGGATCTTGTCTGAGCAGTCTATCATGAAGTGGGTTGAGCGTGTACCGCTTCTTAACCCCGTGCATGCTGCACGTTTCCTCCTATGGGGTTCCGGAACGGGTTGTCCACCGGGGCTTCACATCAGTCAGTATCTGGAGCTGGCTTTGGATTTGAAGGACCCATCAGAGTTCGAACAGCGTCATATTAGCGATCAAGCTCGAAGGCGATACCTTGAGGAATCAGTTTTCCTGGTTTCCTTGGCATGCATAGGTTCCAAGCAGATTGCCTTCGATGAGTGGTGGCATCGAGCAAATTTGGCGAATGCTGAACATGCCATCATGACTTTGGACAGTCTCGTGAAAGAAGGGTATGTGCGCAAATCACTCAATGTTGAAGGATGCTCGCTAGAGCTCACCCGTCGCGGATTTGCCCGCCTAGGAGACCTTGATGCTTTTTGGGAAAAACTCCAGAGAGTCAGCCCCGTATTGGCTGCGATATCTCTGAACTAGAAGAAGGCTTAAGTTGTCGAGCGAAAATTGGCGTTGTCTGGTGCCCAGGAACGCCGAGGTAGGAATCTGTTCCCTCGAAAGCTCAGCCTGGGAGAGCACCCGACTTGGGAAACCAAGGGTGTAGCTGAAGACCGGGTTGACTACGCCTACCAAAAGCGTAGGCCAAATCGCGGATTCAAATGGAACGCGAAAAACGTTCCTGAATTTCCCGCCCTCGGCACCAATTACCTACCTAGGCTATACTATCTTCCGTCGCCTAAGGTGCTGTGATCTGATCGCAATGTTGTGTTTGTCGAGGATGGTCCGCACGATTTTTCCGGATGGCTCACGGTGGTCCAGTAGGTCGTCGACTTCGAGCCTCAACCATTTGGGCCAAGGCCCGTGGAATCTTTTCGCCTCTACCAACTGTTTGGCCAATTCGAATTTGTGCGTTCTGGCGTGAGGACTGAAGACCGGAACTCCAAAACCTTCTCTGAGGGTCATCAGAACCGTTGCCTGATTCTTTATCACAGCCGGCCTGAAGCGTACTCCGAGATTCGCAAGTATCGTACCTATCAGCATTTCATTCGGATCGACAACTATTCCTATCTCGTGCTTGTTCAAGTCAACATAGCCATCAGAGTCTGCGAATCCTTGCAGAAACCATTTTTGGAATTGAAGTGGCGTTCCAGTAAGCCAATCTGCTCGGATAGAATCGTTAGTTGTCGTTTCGCCCTCGCGAAGACCTAAACATTTTTCGAACATCCACATAACGAGCCGTGATTGCCTACTTTCCCAACGATAGGCATCATAAGGAGCACCAACGGGTCGAATGTAGTCCTTTATTCGCTTCATCGATATCCCCAGCAAGCCAGCACAGAATGCGACGAAATTGCCAAACCTGAGGTTGCTTTCGTGCCGCTTTGATAGCTGCAGGAGGGCAGTCATAGTGCGCGGCGTTCTCAGGTAGTTCGCATGCTTGCTCATGTCGCCAACCATGACACCCAAGAAATATGCGAATGCAAGCACTCTCGTTGCTGAGTCAATCACTCCAGCAAGTTCAAAATCCTGTGCAGCGTAGAGGCAGTTCTCCATCGGCTGGATTTGCCTTAGAACCATGCAGATGTCAGCATATCCGTCCACGCGATCTGGGAAGACAATCAGTTCATCACCGACGCCTGCCGCAGAATCAAGCCCGATCTGCGTTACCATCTCCTCGGCAGCCTAAGTGTAACGGGGTTTCATATGTGCGAGAGTTGAGTGCAACTACTGCCCTTAATTCTGGTTGGCGTGAGTGTCATAGGATATTTCTAGCCTCGTCAGACTTCTCAAGATACAAATTGCTGACACGTTCTCTATCGCTTGGACGAGGGCTTTGCATCCTTGATTGCTTTTCTTGACTTGTAGAAGAAGAACCC
>MEMY01000107.1:0-5950 GCA_001768965.1 archaeon RBG_16_50_20
GGTTAAGAGATTTTGCAGCGCGAAGCTTAGTTCGCCTACCAACAATAGGGTAAAAGGAAAGTTCCCCATTATTCTAGATGGTCCCATTGTGAGGCACTGGGCATGGAAGAACGTGTCATTGAAATGCCCGAAGAGTGGGGCGGAATAATCCCTACAGAGGTGTTCATCGAGGAAGGCAAGAGGATCGTTGATGAGGCAACCAGGCGTGGGATTCCGCTCAGACTCCTTGGGGGCGTGGCAATACGCTTCCACTGCGTCGAATTCTTGGATTTCGCCAAGAGTCTCGTTCGTCTGGGCGAGGGTCAACAGGAATACACAGACTTAGACTTCATGTCATATTCGAAGTTCCGGAAGAAAATGAAAAATTTCTTCGCTGAATTGGGATACTCAAAAAGACCGCCTACGATGTCCAGTGCAGCCACGCAACGCCAGATCTACTTCCACCCAAAAGGTTGGTTCTACGTGGACGTGTTTTACGATAAGCTTCTCGCTGCCAACCATCCGCTCGACTTCAGGGATCGTCTCGATCTCGATTCTCCGACCATAACTCCGACTGACATGTTGCTTGAGAAGGTGCAAATCGTGTTCCCGGATGAGAAGGATGTGAAGGATGCCATGTTGCTTCTCCGAGCTCACGAAATCTCACCGCAGGAAGAGAAGAACAAGATAAACGCCAGATTTATCGCAGGAAAACTTGCTTCTGATTGGGGTTTCTGGTACACTGTCACAACCAATCTGAAAGGCTTGAAACAGTACGTGAGCGACGATCAGAGACTCAGTTCCGATAATAAGCAGGACCTCACCTCAAAGGTCGATGCCCTTCTAGCGACCATTGAGAAAGAGCAAAAATCCACAGGCTGGAAGATGCGCGCCGTAATTGGCACAAAGAGAAGATGGTACAATCCAGTAGAGACGACTGAGACGGTGGGCGAGTTCGGGATTTGGAAGTTGCGCGAAAGCAAATAGCCGAGGCACCCTCCTGTGGATTCCTAATCATCTTTTCAATGGACCATGAGGCTGGTCGGAGTTTCCGATATACAAATCGGAGATAGTGATTACGAAAACTCATGATCACTATGTTGCGTGAGGCATTTACAGAGTACACGAAGCGCCTCGGTGGCTAAAGCGAAGATTAAGCCGCTCTTGTTGCAGGTCGGTCCTACAACTGTTTATATCAGCCTCAATCTGCGATACGACCTTCCATCCGGAAGTCTATTGCAATGGAGGACCTGCTCCAGTACCTCACCAACAAAGCACGCGACCTGGGTGTCCAGTACACTGATTCCAGGTTTCAAGATGTTAAACAGACTTTGATCACTGCCGAGAACGGCTCTCTCCGAAGCTATGAATCAGACCGGTCGTTCGGGGTAGGGATTAGAGTTCTAGTTGACGGTGCTTGGGGGATTGCTTCCTCAACGATCTTAGACAGAAAGGTTCTCGGACAGAAGGTGTCAGAAGCGGTCAGGATGGCTAAGGCCGCAAGAAAACTAACAGCATCAACACGGCTTGCGAAAGTGAAACCTGTTGAAGCAACATTCAAACTTCCCATCAAGATCGATCCGGATAATATTCCTCCCGATGTGAAGGTCAAGGCTCTTCTGGAGGCGAACAAATCAGGCCGTTCAGGGGCTGGCATCAAGAACTCTTTCTCACGTTTGGGGTTTCTGCGTGATGTTCGAATGTTCACATCCTCTGAAGGGGCGAAGATTAAGACAGATATCACAACTTGTGGGTTCAGCCAATCGAGCGTTGCAGAAGCAAATGGTTCGATGGAGCGCGTTCCTGAGCAGCGATCTCAATGCGCAGGGTACGAGTTCATAGAAGATGGTGACTGGAACACCTTTGCAGGTGAGGTTTCTCAGCTCGCTTCGAAAGCTGTCGCTGCACCCATGCCGCCTCCTGGAACACATGTAGCGATTCTTGACCCAGAGCTGATAGGCCTGTTTCTGCACGAAGCGCTAGGCCATGCATCTGAAGGAGACTTGGTGGTTTCAAAGGAATCTGTACTGGAAGGCAGGTTGGGTGATTCAATTGCGAGCGAATCGGTGACAATCTACGATGATGGTCTAATCTCAAGTGGCTATGTTGTCCCCTTCGATGATGAAGGAGTCCCGAAAACAAAGACAACAATCGTTGAGAAAGGCAGACTAGCAGGTTTCTTGCTCTCACGCGACACCGCACCAGAGCTGGGACTAGAGCCCACAGGCAACGCTAGAGCCCAGAGCTTTGAGCACAAACCCATTGTTCGTATGACAAACGTGTACATGCAACCCGGAAGCTACTCGTTTGACGAACTGCTCAGAGAAATCGATTATGGTTTTTACATTCGAGGACGAGGCAGCCTTGGCGGGCAAGTTGACGTAGGCGGAGGGACGTTCACCTTCCGAGCCGGGCCGTCATATCTGATCGAAAAGGGCGAGCTGAAGCATATGGTCCGGGCGGTCAGCTTGGCGGGGAAGGTTCTTGAAACTCTGAGAACCATCGACGCCATCGGGAAGGATTTCACAGTCACGACCAGCGTCTTTGGCGGATGTGGCAAGGACGGCCAAATGGCTAAGGTTGGCGACGGAGGCCCACATGTCCGACTCGGAAAGCTAACCATAGGTGGAAGGACGGATTGAGTGATCTCCTCACCTCAGCCGAGACCGCTGTCAAACTCGCAATGAAGAAAGGCTTCGAGGAAGCAGAGGCCTTCACCAGCAAAATCACCAAGCAGGAAATAATCTACCGCGGCAGGATAGAGGCAACCAAAACCAACATAATAGCAGGACTAGGTATCAGAGGAATTGTTGACCAACGAATTGGATTCTTCTCGATCTCTTCTCTGGAACGTCGCGATATCGAGTATGCGATCGACCAAGCCTTCAAGATCGCTATAGCCACCAACGAAGATTCTGACTGGAAATCATTGCCACGCGAATACGGCAAAACCAGCGTTGAGAAGGTCGTGGACAAGAGGGTCGAGCAACTCACAGCAAAGGACCTTGTGAGCGAAGTTCGACTCGTTCTCGATACTGTCCACGAGGTAGACCAGAGCCTCGAAGTCACCAGAGGGTACATCACGACCGGCGTGTCATCGAATGCTATCGCAAACAGTCACGGTTGCAAACTCGAAAGAAAGGAAACCAATGCAGCTTCTTGGATTGCTGTGAAAGCCGGTGGGTCAAACGGAAAAGGAGTGAGTCACGAGTTTAGTCAATCGCGTCATTGGAGGGGCCTGAAGAATGAGCCTTTGGCTCGTTCAGTATCCGAGAGAGCGCTCAAGATGCTTCACGCCAAGACGGTTCCCAGCGGCAAGTTAAGCACGGTCTGGCGGAATGATGTCTTCGGAAGCGTGATTGATGCCATGTTGACCAGAATAATCACCGCAGACGCCATCCAGAAGAACCGTTCACCTTGGGCAGGAAAGATCGGGCAACCGGTGGCCAGTGAGCAAGTCTCAATCGTAGATGAGGGGACGATGGCGGCGGGGATTGGGACGAGGCACTTTGACGACGACGGTGTCCCACAGAAACGTGTGCCAGTGATCGAGAAGGGGATTCTCCGCGGTTTTCTCTATGATTGTTACACCGCTTACAAGGAGAATCGTAAGACAACAGGAAACGCCCACAGAGACTTTGGCACCTTCTCTTCTCCACCAAACTACATGAAAACACCCTCACCATACCCCAACAACTTGATCGTGAAGCCTCAAGGCGCAAGCCCTGACGAGCTCATTAGAGAAACGCGAAACGGACTTTACATCGTTGAGACGATCGGCGAGTGGTTGTCAAATCCCATTAGCGGCGATCTGAGCGCCACCGTGGCCAGTGGCTTCATCATCGAGAAAGGTGAGCTAGGGAGAGCTGTAAAAGGGATGATAGTGAGCGCTAATTTCTTTGACGTTCTGAGAGGAAGAATGGATTTGCGCGCTAACGATCTGGAGAACGCGGGACCGGTATATGCGCCCACGACTCAAGTTCTCGATATGACGGTTTCCGGCGAATGAAAAGATCAGAGTTGTTAGAATTTTCTTGACCCGAATCAAGATTCCGCTAGGGATTGGAAACCTGATCGAGGTCTTGGGAACCGGTTTCGCGCTCTACTTGATTTATGCCGCTTCTGAAATCAGCGATGTCACGTTCAGATTCCTTCTCTACCTGGTCTCTTGGGGCTGTCTAGTGTTCTTTCCTCATTGTCTAGCCCATTTCATAGTTGGCCGTCTGGTGGGCATTAGGTTCACCAACTACGCGATTGGCAAATCTGGCATTGCCAAAATTCGAATGCCTTTCATTAGTGCGATCGCATCCAAAGCTCCGCTTCTCACTGTGAAGGTCGATCGGACGTCCCTCAATGCTGCAAGTCGAGGTGGTCGTGCAGTGATGTTTGCATCGGGAGCCGCGACCTCAATGGTCCTGCCTTTCTTTGCGGCCGTAGCCTCTTTCGGACGTCTGCCGATGCCTCTGACCGTCTTCCTCATCGTTCTATCAGCTGCGAATCTTGCTTTCGATCTCTACTACAGTCCTAAAGCCGGGGACATATCAAGAATCAGAACTCATCATTGAGCTGATGTGGCTCGTGCCATTCCGAGTACCGCTTTAATATCCGCTCGACTTTCTGAGGTTGCAGTGTTTTGATGATGAATTACCGTCGACTAGGCAAAGCAGGAATCAAAATCAGCGAGTTATCTCTGGGCGCTTGGGTCACATATGGTGGGCAGGTCGGTGAGGACATTGCCATCAAATGTATGTCCGCCGCCTACGATGCGGGGGTCAATTTCTACGACAATGCGGAAGCCTATGCACGTGGAAATGCCGAGATCGTCATGGGCAACGTGATCAAGAAGCTGGGATGGCGTAGAGACGGCATTGTTGTTTCCAGCAAGGTCTTCTGGGGAGGCGACGGTCCGAACGATCAAGGGCTCTCGCATAAGCACATCTATGAGGCCTGCCGCAACTCCATGAAACGCCTACAGCTCGATTATCTGGATCTGTTCTTCTGTCACCGTCCGGATCCCAACACGCCTATCGAGGAGACCGTTCGAGCAATGGACGATTTGATTCACCAAGGGAAGATCCTGTATTGGGGAACCTCTGAATGGAGCGCGGCCGACATAATGCACGCGTATTCCGTTGCGAGAGAGTACGATTTGACGCCCCCAACAATGGAACAGCCACAGTACAACATGCTTCACCGCGATCGAGTCGAGAAGGAGTACTTACCGCTCTACAGGGAGATAGGGCTAGGCACCACGATATGGAGCCCCCTCTCCTCTGGACTACTCAGCGGCAAGTACAACGACGGAATTCCACCCGGAAGTCGTGCCACTCTCAAGGGATACGAGTGGCTGCGTGAATACATCATCACTCCACAGAACCTCGAGAAGGTGAAAAAGCTTCAGCCAATCGCAGCCCAATTGAATTGCACGCTAGCGCAACTAGCTTTGGCCTGGTGTCTGAAGAGTCCTTACGTCAGCACTGTGATCACAGGGGCCAGCCAGCCCGAGCAAGTGGTTGAAAACATGAAAGCACTTGAGGTTGCGCCAAAGGTCACCTCAGAGGTTATGGGGAAGGTGGAGGCGGTTCTCGGTAACAAGCCTCAGTTTGAAGAGGAATGAAGTCCCAAGAATGCAGGATAGCTCTAATCAGCCATTGAGTCTAGGAGTCCACGCAGTTTCCTGAAGTCCTCTTCCATCACTTTCTTCAGACTGAAAGTGTACAGCGCTGCGGCTGGATGATACATAGGGAAGTATGTGATCGAATCCTTCTCGAATGGTATTCCGTGCAGGGCGGTCACGGACTCATCTGAATCCAGGAAAGCCCGGATGGCTGAGTTGCCCATCGGACAGATCACCTTGGGTTGGATTAGCGAGATCTGACGTTCCAGGTATGGGCGGCAGGCTGCCGATTCGTCTTTTCTGGGTGGCCTATTGTTCGGTGGTCGACATTTGACCACGTTGGTAATGTAAACG
>MEMY01000107.1:6033-6341 GCA_001768965.1 archaeon RBG_16_50_20
CTGTTCCCCAGGGCCCTCTCCGACGAACATCACCTTCGCAGAGGCTGTTCCTTCTCCTGGCACTGCGTGCTTTCGGGTTTCGCAAAGCCGACATTTCGTGCAGATGAGAACTTCACTTGCGACCTTTTCAAGTGAATCTATGGAGTCCGTTTGTGTCTTCTCCGTTTTCGTTCAAGGGTTGGACTATTGCGCTTTGATGTCGGAGGCGCACGGTATATATGCCCGTTCCCGCTTCACGTAGCGAAATCGCTCGCACGTGAATTGATCATGCCGATCACTGACGTTGCCAAGAAGCAGCTCGCCCAAAA
>MEMY01000107.1:6470-6609 GCA_001768965.1 archaeon RBG_16_50_20
CATCGACTCTCGTAGAAGAAATCCGTTTCGTCAGCCCAAGCTTGGGATACTAAAATAAGCGGGCAGGGGAATCGGCTTGTCTATGCGATTCCCATCTGGGCCTTTGCTTCTTCGCTCATCTTGTCGGGGCTCCAGGGTG
>MEMY01000107.1:6784-7111 GCA_001768965.1 archaeon RBG_16_50_20
AAGCAGTCTTTGAGTACGGTTACGATCTCTTCTTTCGAAACCAATCTACGATTCACCTCCGCGTCTAAGCGCGTCTGACATCATTCTAAGGGAATTCGCCATTTTCCTCGCCTATTAACCTTAGTCTGATTTGTTTAACACCCTATCGTTGACTAGTTCTCACCCTGTCTTCTGCTCGGACCAAGCGATGGGCATAGCTCCGGGCATAGGTTCGAGGAGTTTCGCTGCATTCAAGCGCACCGCTCTGGTCACTTCCTCGAAGAGCGGATTAGCATACTCCTCTATCTTCCCCTCATCGGACAACCTTGCGATTTCAGGGTCGATTGG
>MEMY01000107.1:7140-7466 GCA_001768965.1 archaeon RBG_16_50_20
TCTTGGCGGCGTCTTGCGCTTTGCTCTTGCCAAATATCTCTATCTTCTCATCACAGTGCGGGCAGACGGCGTAGCTCATGTTCTCAATCAAGCCCAGGATCTTGACCGGCGCCAGTTGCTGGCTGAGAGTCTTCGCCATGTTGATGGCCTTGCCAACAACCATCAACGCTAGGTCCTGAGGCGTGGTAACAACGACGACACCCTGCAATGGCAGAGATTGAAACACCGTCAAAGGAGCATCGCTCGTCCCTGGTGGGAGATCAACCAGTAGGAAGTGCAGGTCTCCCCATTCAATGTCTTGAAACATTTGTCGGATGACACTGTTT
>MEMY01000107.1:7498-7612 GCA_001768965.1 archaeon RBG_16_50_20
GGGTTCTTCGAGAATCAAGTTCATCGAAACAACTTTGATCCCGGATTTCGTCATGGCAGGTAGAACGTGTTTGTCGGGTGTGACGTATAGCGGGCCTTTGAGGCCGAACATTTT
>MEMY01000107.1:7637-7725 GCA_001768965.1 archaeon RBG_16_50_20
GCGTCGAGTATGCCCACCTTGTATCCCAGCCTCGTGAGTTGGACAGCCAAGAACGCAGTCACGAATGATTTTCCAACTCCACCTTTGC
>MEMY01000108.1:0-201 GCA_001768965.1 archaeon RBG_16_50_20
GCGTTGCCAACACGACCGGTAACCAGTTGCAGATCAGATTACGGAAGAGGTACTGCTTTGCGATAGCATATTCATTTTCGTCTTGTTTTCTGCCAGCCCCGTCGTCTGCTTGACAACAGTCTTCGAATTAACTGTGGTCTCTGCGATCATAGGTGTCCGCACGTTCTAAGTACGTAGCTATCTATGCAATAGTCGCCATAA
>MEMY01000108.1:254-1501 GCA_001768965.1 archaeon RBG_16_50_20
CTATGCCCGGGGCCGACATCAAGGAAGAAAATTCACTTCTGAAAGGCTGGCAATGCTTGCCTTCCCAGAATACAGCCGCTGGTGGTAGATATTTCCATCAGACGATCCGAATCCCGTCCCGTTTCAATCCGTCCATGATCTTATTCGCCGCTACCGTACCGACAAGGTCTGCGTCGATAAATAACTTCAACCTAGTCCACTACTTGTGGATTGTTGGTCTTCGGAACGTTCTACGATCCTAATTTGAGGGACGGCTATCTTTACCCTTTCCTTGGAGAGATTTTCGAGTATCTGTCGTCTGATAATCGTACCCGTTGAGAAGAACTTTGAGACTGGAAGCCAGAAGAAGAGCTGTAATTCCATCCCAGCCTCCTTGAAGTCTCCTACCAATAGCGTTGGACCGGGATCCTTCAAAACCTCGGAATTTTCCATCAGCAAGTCCCTGCAGATTTTCATGGCACTTCTAATATCAGATTGATAGTCGACCAGAAACGTAATTTCTGCTCTACGCGAGTCTATGTTGAAATTCTTTATGATTGACTGTGAAACCTTAGAATTCGATATCAACACTTTCTCTCCACTCCAAGCTCTCAGTGTTACACCCCAGAAGCCCATCGCTTCAACCTGCCCACTCTCTGAACCGACAACGACCGGATCGCCCACCTTGAAGGGCTTCTGGGCTAACAGTACGATTCCGCTTAAGATGTCAGCGAACACCTGCCGAGCAGCCATTCCGACTACAATGCCAGCGAAGCCCGCTGACGCTAGTAATCCATAGAGAATCCCACTAACACCGAGATTCGCCAATATTATCGAGACGGCAATCAAGTACACCATGAGCGAACCAAATTTCTTCAGAGTGTTAGTAAGGTGGGGTTCCATTTCGACCGAGACAGCAAATCGCTCGATGACTTTACCAACAAAGAATCTGTTTACTAGGTAGGCGGTGGCAAACACGAGTGCCGCCACGATAGCCTGAAACAGAATAGGTGGAAGACTATCGATCCACAACTCAGACACCTTCTTAATACTAGTAGTCCTATGAAATATGTCATTAGGCCGTTGGACCGTATCTGACCACGACAAAAGCGAGAAAATGAGGTAAAGTGCTATTTCCGAATTCCGTACGCGAATTGGAGCAAGAACTCTTCCCACAATGTCTGGCAGATGGAAATCGGCGAGGAAGCAAGTTCATATGAACTCTTTCGCCGCACGATGTATTGCAAAGTTCTAAATCTATTATGTTG
>MEMY01000108.1:1614-2997 GCA_001768965.1 archaeon RBG_16_50_20
AGTTATCTCTTCAGGAGAACAGGCATACCGGACATGCTCTTCCTCGTTTTACTCGGTATCGCTGTCGGTCCTGTATTGGGCTTGATAAGGGCTGAGCAGATTGAATCTCTCGCCCCGTTCCTTGCGGTTCTTGCAGTTGTCATAATACTTTTCGACGGTGGGTTGGGGTTGAGCATCCACAAGGCGGTTGCTCAAGCGCCGAGAGCGATCGCACTCGCCGTCTTTGGATTCGCGTTCAATGTCGTGGTTGTGATGCTTTTCGCCAAGTACTTCATGGGACTGCGTCTACTGGAGGGTGCCTTGCTTGGAAGCATCCTAGGCGGAGGTAGTTCTGTGATCGTCATCGGTGTTGCCAGACGACTCGGAATAAGCGAGGAGGGTTCAATAACCTTGATACTTGAATCCAGCATCACCGATGTCCTCTGCGTCGTTGGCGCGCTGACGCTTATCGGAATCATATCGACTGGTATGCCTCCCTTGGAGGCCCTCGTTCGTGACGTATCGGCGAAGTTTACGACGGGCCTCGTACTTGGTGCAGTGGCGGGACTGGTATGGCTAAGTATCCTACCTAAATTGGCTGAAGAACCCTACAGATACATGGTCACCCTAGCCGCTATCTTCCTTACCTATTTCGCTTCGGAAACTTTGGGAGGCTCAGGAGCCATCTCCGCTTTAATGTTCGGCATGGTATTAGCCAATTCCGCTGGCATTCGCGCGCTTCTGAAGCGCCCAGGGAATGAAGTCGTAGATGGGTCGTTTCGAAGGCTTGAAGCTGAGATCGTATTCTTGGTGAAAGCTTTCTTCTTTGTATATCTGGGCCTCATAGTGACGCTCGGCAAACTGGACCTGATTCTGTTGACGCTTATACTTTCGATACTTCTCCTGGCAACGAGATCAGTGGTCGTGTCAATGTCAACCGTTAAGAGCGGAATGGCAAAGGAAAGAGGAATAATGACCCTAATCTACGGGCGTGGCCTGGCAGCGGCCGTCTTATCAGTTCTGCCCGCCCAGTACGGATTGCTCAATGCAGAGCTCTATCCCCCTGTAACCCTACTGGTTATTATTTTCACAGCCATCATAACCTCCCTTGGAGCCGCAAGGTCAAAGAAAACTCCGGTACCTACAACAGGAATGCCCAAATGACTATACTTGCCGCAAGGTAGTCCACTAATTTGCTTGCGTTCATTCTGTTGTCGTGAAGCAACTTCGCAATCTCTCGGCAACTTCTTCGGGCCTTGTCTCTATGACGCTTTCGAGGTGGATTCTTTCCATGAAACCGCAGTCGCTCGTATAGTATGGTTCCATGTTGGGCCTTGAATTAATCCTCAGATTCAATGCGTAGCAGTTCAAGGTTCTATCCATTGGGCCGGAGAACAGGCTCAT
>MEMY01000108.1:3017-6213 GCA_001768965.1 archaeon RBG_16_50_20
TACCATGGTAACCTCTCAGGATTCTCGAGATCCCGACGGAGATGCCTTCTAGAGTTGCATTGTCAATGTCGGTGATCGAAGATACTTGAGGAAACACACCCAATACTTCATTGCTACCGAAAGGCGCGTAGCTCGCCAGCCAGGTCCCAGATTTGCTCCTGTGGATGAGTCTGTCCTGTAATTCGCATTCGGTCTCGATCAAGTCGCTCCAGTAATTGCTTCCGTGCTTCTGATAGTACGCTTCGCTCAGACGAATGAGCGTTTGCTGAAACCAGGTTGGTTTCCGATCAGCGACCACCTGGAGATGGGGATGAACTACACTGGCTCCAGCAGGCGGCATGTGGTTCCAGTTTATCGATCCATACCTGATGAATGGATACTTTCGGTGAATACGCGACAGGAAATCCGCGCACAGCTTCAGGCAGTCACCTACGATCCTCGGTGAGAACTCGTCGAGAGGAATGTTGTGTGCGTCGGAGAATAGAGCGATAGCATGATGCTCTCCGAATGCGTAGAGATTGGGAAATAGAATTGCTGAGCCATGTCTTAGCCGCTTCTCTCCTAGAATTTCGTCCGGGAAACATGGCGTCATAGTGTCGACGTTATCTGAGCAGAAACTGCAGCTCCTCTTTGTCGTTTCCACGACGCTCTGTGTACTAGTCCTTCTGTCTCTAGTCAGTTGCTTGGTCCTTTGAACACGTTTGACATTGATTCTGCACTGGAAACCAGTCAACGGGTCCCGTCTGTATTCAATCGACTGAGTTTCGGTAGCGAAATTCGCCTGCGGGCTGCAGAGCTGAGCTTGGTAGATCTCTTTATCCAAGGATAGTTTGTTCATGGCTTGACAGCCTACACCCACAGCCTCATCTCGTCCTAGTAAAATCAGTCTTTTCCGCACTCGCACATCTCTGATGTCAATTGAACAACTTGTGGAGAGCCCGGGCGCGAGCTTGATGCGTGAACATCACCATTTTCTTCAGCTGTATCTTTCTCCAAGGGCGAAGGACAGTTTATAGTCCGAGGAAGTTACCATGAGACTGAGATGAAAGCTCTCAGCATTCAGGCCCAGGAAGCGTTGTCAAGGATTGGCAGTGCAGACATTGTCGTGGGAATTCCTTCATACAATAGCGTGAAGACCATCGGTCGCGTGGTAGCGCAGGTTGCCTCAGGCCTCTCAACCTATTTTGGCGACAAGGATTGTCTTGTTCTCGTCTCTGATGGGGGATCTACGGACGAAACCTTGCAGGTTGCGTCCAACCTCCAAATACCGAGCGGTCTGAAGTTGATAACCTTCGCGTATCAGGGAGTTTCGGGCAAGGGAACCGCGGTGAAGGCGATATTTGAAGCTGCAATTCGCGTTGGTGCAGACAGCGTTGCAATGGTTGATTCTGATCTGCAGAGCATTACACCCGAATGGATCAAACTGCTGATTGGACCGACGCTAAGCGGAGTTGACCTGATGACTCCAAAGTACATCAGGCACAAGTATGATGGTACAATAACCAACCAGTTATGCTACCCTCTGACGCGAGCCCTGTACGGATTAAGGATTAGGCAGCCCATCGGCGGTGACTTTGGGCTCTCTGGGAGACTCGTGAATCGGTTGATCGAAAGCCGTCTTTGGGAGAGTCCGTATGTTCCAAGATTCGGTATAGACATATTCATCACGAGTTCGGCCGCGGCTGAGAGATTTGTCGTTGAAGAAGCGGACCTCGGCGCAAAAATCCATGCCACAAAAGACCCAGCAGACCACCTAGCCTCAATGTTCAGAGAAGTAGCAGGATCAGCCTTCACCTGCATGCAAGAATATGAGATTGCCTGGAGGAAAGTCAAAGGAAGCGGTCCGATACCTCTGCGCCGAGATGGCGTTGAAAGGATTGACCCCACGCCTGTCGCCGCAAGCGCCACCAGAATGGCTGAGCAGTTTCGAACCTCGTACGCCCAGCTGAGCGCGTTACAGTCAACGCTTTCCAAGGATCTTAGGCATCAGCTCGATAGCCTCGCTGCATCAGACACTGAGGAACTCGTGATTCCAACAGCCATTTGGTGCAAGACAGTATACGAGGTGGCTTCCAAGTTCAAGACATCACATGACACTGTTCGGGAAGCCCTCTTGGAAGGCCTGAGATCTGTTTGGATTGGAAGAGTCGCCTCTTTTGTTTCCGAAACAGCATACATGTCGAACGAGGAAGCCGAGACAGTCGTCGAGAATGATGCAACTCACTTTGAACGCATGAAGAACGAGCTCGTGCACATTTACTGATTGGGAAGATCTTCATTGAAGATAGCCATCGTGAGATCAAGTCTTCATAGAGGGTCAGGTCAGGCGGTTCATATTAGGGAGCTATCGAAGGGGCTGCTGAAACTCGGCCACGAAGTGCATATCTTCAGCCGAAGCATTGAAGACGAGACTTTGAGAGGGATTGGACATGAGACCAAGTTTACCTTAGATGGCGTGCCATTCATACGTCACTTTGGATTTGCCGCCTCCATCGTGCGGGCTGTCAGAGATTTCGACCTCGTTCATACTCAATATCATCCGAGCATTATCGCCGGAAACTGGATACACAAGATTCGCGGATTGCCCCATGTCTTCACGTATCACGGATTCGCACCCATACGTTTCTGGAACAACCCATTTCAGAAACTCAAGATGATCGATCATCGTGTCGGGACATATTTCTCTCTGAGACTCGGCTTAGACAGGATTATTGCAGTGAGCCACTTCCTCAAACGAGAACTGGTTAGGAACTACCGTATTGAGGAGCAGTTGATAGAGGTGATTTACAATGGCGTTGACCTGGAACGGTTCAACCCGAGAGCAGACGGACGAAAAGTAAGGGAGATGTACGGGATAGGAAGCGACCCCCTCGTCATGTTTATCGGAAGACTGACTCCTTACAAGGGTGTCCAATTCCTACTTCAGGGAATTCCTGATGTGCTGAAAGAAGTCCCAGAAGCCAAATTCATGTTCGTCGGCTCTTCAAGATTTGACGCTCCGAGGATCGGTCAATTGCTCTCAGACGCTAGAGTCAGAAAGGCCGCGATTTTCACAGGTTACGTCGCCGATAGAATGCTTCCACAGCTCTACGCGTCTTGCGATGTCTTCTGCTACCCCAGTCTCTGGGAAGGTTTTGGACTCACCCCTGCGGAAGCTCAAGCCGCTGGAAAGCCCGTTGTAGCCTTCGAAACATGC
>MEMY01000109.1:0-140 GCA_001768965.1 archaeon RBG_16_50_20
AGAATAAGAAACCTCGCGTAGGCCTGCGGACGGACCGCAACAAGCCTGACAGCAAGCCAGTAATCGTGGGTTCAAATCCCACCGGGCCCGCCAGCTCCCTATTCGGATTGTTGGACGGTTGGGGTTCTTGTGGTTTCTTT
>MEMY01000109.1:163-5329 GCA_001768965.1 archaeon RBG_16_50_20
GTTCGTCCAGTCTTTTGGAGGGGTGGGGGTGTATGTAGTTTTCTACAGACAACATGTTACTCTGCGTCAAACGCGCGTTGAAACTAGTGTTCTTGTCGCGATTGTGAACAATTCTCAGCTGACCCTGACGCGGCCACCATCAGAACTTGCTCCACACCCCGCAATCGAATGTAGCTGAGCTGTACGCTTCTGGAGGATAGATTGAGACGGCTGGTCGAGGTCGGAGCCAGTGATGGGCTCTAATGTTTCTTGCATTCTACATTGTCACAGTTGATAGCTTCAGCTGCGTTACTCCGCGCTTTTTCATTATCAGTTTTGCCAAGGCTTGGATACGTTCTATTTTTCCTTTGACTGAGATTATCTCAAGACATCTGGATTCGTCGAGATGAATGTGAGTTGTCGAGTTCACGACGCTTCGAAATCTGTGTTGAATCTCCGTGAGTGCATCCTGAACGCCATGAGACTCATGGTTATAGGTCAACAAGATCGCTCCTGCCCCAGGTTTTCCTCCCTCCTTTCTCCATGCGTACTCCGTGACGAAGTTGCTCATTGCGACTTGCAAGGCCTTGGACCTGTCCTCGTAGCCAAGCATCCGGAGAGATTCGTCGAACCTCTTCAGGAGAGCTGGGGGCGTTGAGAAGCTAATCCTCTCTACCCTCACCAAGAATCTTACATCTCTCAAGTGTTGGAATCGCTCGATACTCTTTAATATCGTTATTACGATTGTGGCGATTGGTAATACTATGCGCCTGAACAGTCGACTTGTGGCTTTCACGGCAGTGACTAGTGCATTGACGGTTGTCCTCAGCGTTCTGACAGTGCCCTTCTTTTTCGGAACGAGAATTCACTTTTTCCAAGCGGGCATAATGTTAGCTGGTGTTGTGGGAGGACCGTTTTCGGGGCTCATCACTGGATCCATCGGAGGACTGTATGTGGCCGCAATGAGATCGGACCCGACCATCGTGATTGGAAATGGCCTGTTAGGTTTGTTTACCGGAATCTTTTCACGGAAACTCCGACCTGTGCTGGCTGGATTGGCTGCCTGGGTGTTGATTCAGGGTCCGTGGATATACATCACTGGAACACTAATTCTTAATGTCCCTTCGGCTGCAATGCAAGCAATTCTCGCGCTCCTGACCGTAGAAGATGTGATTTGCGCCTCCGTGATTGACTTCCTGTCCAATCACTTTCATCTTAAGGATTCGCTCGCAGGTCCAGTGAGACGTCTATGATCCACAACCGGAGTGACATGCGAGCTCTCTTGAAGGCCGGCGTGGACTTCCATGGCCACTTGGGTCCTTACCTAGTGCTCGGTCTCCACATGGGGCGTGTCGCGGTTCGAATGCTGAAGCCCAAGCGCATCCATGAGTTATCTGTGAAAGTCTGGACTAGGAAATCACCGCCCCAATCGTGTATACTGGACGGCATTCAGGTCTCAAGCGGTTGCACGCTAGGTAAAGGAACCATCACAGTAGAGGAATCAACGCGCACGAAGGCTGGATTTCGCAAAGGCAATCGCATTGTGGTCATTCGACCTGGTGAGGCAGCCATAAGATTGCTAACAGAGGTTTCCAAGGATTCACACCCGCTCAAAATCCGTGAAATCGCGATTGCTCTGCATCAAATCCCTGATCATGAATTGTTGACCATCAAATGAGATGACCGCTGACCTCGTTCATTCATTTGAGACCGCTACGAGGCACAGAGAATAACTCAAATCACGCATAGGGATCAAAGAGGCCGCTGAGAAAATTGGCAGCTTTAGCGGAGATCGTCGCCGTCGGGATAGCTATAGGCGTTATCCCCTTGTTGATAGGATTCTGCCCGCGGTTTCTTTTCGCTAACCGTCAAAGATTTTGGAGTCAATTTGGTGGAGGCATGGCTCTTGGCTTTATGATGATCTTCTTCACTGATCTAATCGGTGATTCTGGAGGCCTCGGCGAATCGCTTGGACTCACCATGAGTCCCACCCAGATCACTCTGGCTGCCCTTTTCGTCTTGGGCTTTGGAGTCTTCATGATGTCGTCCCTGAAGGGGACAGCTAGTCCATCATCGACCGCGTATTTTGTGGCTGCCGCAATCGGACTCCACGCATTGGGTGAAGGGATAGTCGTGGGAAGCAACTTTGTTGGTCAAATGCAAATAGAGGAACTCTCGACGGTCATCCAAGGCCTCAGTTTTGCAATGCACAAGTTTCTTGAAGGTTTCACGATATCCATCTTCTTCCCCTCGAACCCTAGGTTGAGAAACGTCCTGGTTGCGGCGCTCTTGGGTGGGATCCCATTGTTAATTGGGATACCTCTGGGAATTCTTGCTTACCCATTTATCTTGGCCAACTTTCTATTTGCGGCCGGTGCAGGCGCAGCGGTTTTCGTGATCCTTAAGATAACGTTGCTGATTGGTCAGAACAAGCCGGACATTACGACGATTCTCGGTTTTCTGGTTGGTTTCTTGATCGTTTATGTCGCTGCACTGATCCACTTTACAGTGTTGCCCTAGACGTAGCATTTCGCGTATACGAATCGCGTCCGTCTTGTTGCTCATGGCACGACTTGGAAGATACCGTGCATGTTAGGGTGGCCGACGCCACAGAAGACGTTACAGTAGTATGTGAAGGTCCCAAGCTTGTCTGCAACAAAACTTACCGTAACAGTCTCCCCGGGTGGAATGTACACTCTAACGTTGTATTCGTCAATCGCAAATCCATGGGTGATGTCCAATGTTCGAATCTCAATAATCACTCGTTGTCCTTTGTGAACTGTTATTGTGGGACTCTCATGGACGGTTCCGAATTGGAAATCTGGTATGTAAGTGGTGTTGAATCCCCAGTTGAAAGTCGTCATTGAAATGCGCATCGTATCGGAAGTCTCTCCGTTCGTTTTCGTTCCTGTCTGCGACATCAGATAAAGCGACATCCCCACGACCACTGCGAGCAGAATAAACGCGAGGATGAGATTTCGCCGAGCGGGCATCGTCGACACCAGAACTGGGGAGTGACGATTCCTGGTCCTAGTTAAGTTTGGCCTATTGAAGGTCAGGTGCAAAAGCTAATTCGTAGAGATGTACATCGGCGTGATACGTTGAGCGGCTGGTGCTCCTCGAATGAGTTCCACCCATGCACGTAACACTATCCTGCATGGACTTTTCCGCTTGCTCCTTGGTTTGTTCCCTGTCTTGAGTATGCTTACTCCGTGGGGAGAATCACTGGATTCGTCATTGACGCTACACATGATCGTACAGCATGCCTTCTACTTGGCGGGTGGCTTCCTGATCGCGTCTGGGGCCGACTTGCTGGTCCTTGGAAGTTCCAAGTTTTCAAAGACGATCACATCAGTATACGCGAAACTGATGAAAGCAAACGTCAAAGTCAACATACGGGGCTTCGTTACCTTCACGCTCGCTGCAATACTCACCGTCTACTGGCACATCCCAGCCTACTTCGACGCAGCCGTGTTGGACGAAAACGTACACATTCTAATGCACTTCACATTCACCGTGGTCGGCGGATTGCTTTTCATAGGATCGGGCCTGTTGACCGGAAGGATGCGTCATGTCCTGCTTCTCTTGCCTGGAAAGACGATGGGCATATTCGGCGCGTTCTTGCTCTTCACGTCGTGGTACGTCTACCCAGTCTATCCGGTCTCTGAGCAAGGGGAAACGGGATTAGTCATGGTGGTGATGATGCTAGTGATGGACTTGACGATCGTTCCATATTGGCTCTACAAATACTTCGGAAAAGTCCAACCGACCCCCCAGTAAGCCCTAAGTAAGTCTGATCTGCGACTTTGCTCGCAGCTTGTAACAGAACGCTCTACTGTCTCCGATACTAGATTTCTGGATGCATGGCACCCTCAAAGGATAACGTAAACGGAACCGTTGACAACCGTTTCTCATCAAACAGTGACCGAATTCTCACAGAGGATTGGATTCGACGTCTCCAGAACAAGTCAGCTGCTGTTCGCTGCAGAAATTGCCTTGGATAGTGTGTCCAAGGGTTGTTCTCCTGCGTAGGTGCTTGATATGGATCCGCTCTTTCCGATTATGAAGAAAGTTGGTGTGGAATTGACGCCATAGCTGCTGAACACTGTGCCCGATGAATCGTAGACGTAGACCCAGTTCGTTCCATAATCCTGAATGAATTTTGCGGCGTCGTTCGCGGTGGCTCCGTTCCATGGTCCTGCAACAGAGATGAAGACAACGTTCGCAGGACCGTATTGAGCGTACAGGCTGTCTAGGACAGGGGCCATGTTTTGACAATGCGAACACCACGGTACCATGAATTCGAGCAGAACAACCTTCCCGCGGAACGAAGACAAAGAAACGGTCTCCCCCGTCAAACCATTAGGTCCAACAACGGGCAGCGTGAAATCAGGCGCACCACCAGACTGAGTCACTGATCCTGTCGAAGGATAGGTGACTTGGAGTGTGGTCGAAGTTGGCAATGGCTGAGTGAATGAGTAGATGGCCCAAACTGCAATTATCAGAATGATCGGAATCGCGATCTTCTCTGATTTGCTCAGTCCGCGAGCTTTTGGTGTAGTCGGATTCCTGTCACCTTTCTTGGAAGTCAACAGAAGTCTGCCTGAATTACGAGCACACAAAACCTCTCCTTAAACTTTCCCCAATTGCGGAAGCTCGATCAAATGTCCGCTTTCGTTTCGACAGGATTCCGCACCACACATCAGTCCCTGTTTTTCTTGCTTCTCCTGTCAGACCTGTAAATGACCACGAACAATGCGAACAAGATGAGCCCCAGGAAATGCGCCAGCACACAATCTGAACAGATGGCACGTATTACTACTAACTGGATGTAATCCAAGTAGATCACTGTCGGAATGGACAAAGCTCCAACAATCGAGCCCACCATCGAGGCTGTTCGAATCCCGAGAGTTCTGATAACTGCCAGCAATGTCAGCAATGTGAACCATGCGACCGCGAGCAAGTGAATTGGAACGCCGTAGAAGTATGAGAAAGCGGTTTGGAACACGAACGGACACTGCGCCCCGAGGATACAAGCGGTCAATGTACTGGCTGAGATATACCATTGTAGCAGATACCAACTCCAAGACGCGCCGACCACCCCGACGAGTATGGCCAATAGCGAAACGAGTCGCAAATTTCCCAATGCCAACAGAACGGAACCAGTAGCCCAGCTGACCAGACTAA
>MEMY01000109.1:5387-5513 GCA_001768965.1 archaeon RBG_16_50_20
TTCTTGCATTTGGGACATTTCCAGAGAGGTTTTCGGTTCAAATTCCACTTGGCTCGCACGGTGGAATGAAATTCCCAAGAGTTTGCTATAGCAGTTCCGTACTTGGCCCGGGATAGAAGGAATGAA
>MEMY01000110.1:0-2907 GCA_001768965.1 archaeon RBG_16_50_20
GACCTTGTCGCCTTCGCGTACAGCTAACGCTCCGCCGGGACAGAAATCCTTCTGAACGTCAACAACTACGAGCGCTGTGTGCTTGTCGATTTCAACTGGCAAGTCTGATTCCTATTAGGCCTGCGCCGTAAGGCCTGAGTTAAGGGTTCCCTCTGAGGCTATGGACGCAACCACATGCTCTCTATCTTCTTGAAGACCGCGGGTATGATCAGAACAATCGTCAGACCACGAAGCATGGAGTCAAGGAAAACCGGCAACAAACTTGTCCCTTGAATCGTGTCCGAGAGAACGCCGAACACGATCCCTCCCACAACTCCAGCTATGATGATGCGAATCAACCTCTGTTTGTTTGTGATGTTCGTGCTGAAGGAAACGTATCGGTCTTCGAAGATCGCTCCAATCGAAAAGCCCAGAAGGTACCCAGCCACGCGCCCCCCGTCGCCCACGACGCCGAAAATCAAAACGGCGACCACCAGAGGGAGCACCGTCGATGCGGAGAATAGGAGATGTGGCACTAATCGAATTTTCCCATCTTGTCGGGGAATATGCCTCAAGATCAGAAAGACCACGCCAGCAAAAGCGAGACCAACCACGACGCCTCCGATAACTTGAGCTGTGTTGTGTAACCCTAAGTACAGGCGAGATACTCCGACAGCAAAGATCAGCACGGTCCCGATAATCGCCAGTGATCTCTTCCTGAACGATAGCCACATCGAAGTCCAGAGAGTGATAGAGTCTTGGACGTGTCCACTAGGGAAGCCGAATGATGTTTCGTTCTTCTCGGCCAATCGCAATTCGAGAGGTGGTCGTGGTGATGGGATGAGGAGTTTGAGAAAGAAGTTCACGTAGGCTCCGAGGAGCAGTATGTAGGTTAGGAGTCTGCCCTTACGTTTATCGAAACACCAATAGACGACTGCTGCGATGCCGACCAGAAACTCGCTGCTGCCTAGCAAGGTGATGGCTTCGAAGGCGGGGGTGAACTGTGGGGTGAACAGTTCTTGAAGAATTTTGATCAGTGTTGTTCCAAAGAGTAGATCTTCTAAGAGCAATAGTTTCTCAACTGCCCTTCCAGTTTGTTCGGCGTGATGCAAGTCGCAGTGAATATGAACGCTTTGGTGGCTCGTGTTGCGGATTTGGATACGCTAATTTACGTGGAGTAGTATTCGTGGGCGTGTTTGCGGGGGTTGCCAAACCCTTGCTCCTTCAGCGCTGCGGTAATGGCCGCAACACTTTGATCGATGCTCTTGCTGGTCGTAACCATATACTCAAACGACATGACCAATTATTTCTCCACTCTACTTTCAGGCGGCTTCCAAGCCATCGCGAGCGCACCGCCTATCAGGCCGAGGACTAACCCAATGCCAAAACCGCCCATTGCGCTGCCGAATATGCTGAGCACCGAGAAGATGACTATCAGCATACCCCATGTGGTGTGCTCCTGAGGCTTGCTGTTCAACATGAAAGCGCTGATGATCACGATCGCTCCGAATATCAGGCCTAGCAAGCCGGCGAAGAATCCGAAGCCAAGCCCTCCCATCATTCCGAAACCTGGACCCATCATCTCATATGGCGGCGTTTGCTTCCAGATCAGCATCTCAAAGGCGCCGAGCCCCGTATCTTTCTCAAAGTACATGATATAGAAGTTGGACTGGAACTCCATGATCTCCTTAATCGCCAGATTCGAATTGCCCAACGACGCAAGATACTGTTGCGCGATTGTTTTCGCTAGTTCAATCGTAATCGCAGTCCCAGATTGAGTTTGAGGCTGCTGATACCACTGTCCCATCATTCCCTGATTCTGTCCCTGCCAACTCCCGTTCGAATAAGACGGCCTGACATTGTACGCAGAGTACGGTATGCCAACCACCAAGCCTCCGAGTCCAACGACGACCAGTAGAATCGCAAGCGTGGATATCTTATTCATCTGAATTCACTCCAAATCTCGCGTGAACCTACGAACCCGCCTTGAATTAAGAGTTCGCTGAAATCGAACGGTTTCAGTCTCTGAAACCAGTGTCGCCACTGCGTCTCATAATTCGAGCCCTCGACTTCAAGGGTTCGAATCCCTCTGGCCCACCAATTTATCGTGGCGCTGTCAGACTCTGTCAAGTGGTATCCGTTTCAACTCGGTTACGTGATCAAATTCTCTATCGCTGCTGACTATCGTTCCATCGTGAAGAAACGCGGTGGAGAGATGAATCGAGTCGAAATAGAATCGTCGAAAAGGATATTTCTCCCGCATGAGGGCGGCTTGGGACAAGACAGCATGGCTCACGACTAGAACGAGTTCGGCGTCGAACTCGGCTCTAAGGCTCTCAAAGACTTCGTGTCGTCCGCTGTTGGATATGCCAGTTTTCTTGAGCAGGAGGTCCAGTTCGATTAGTGCAGACGAGGCAAGCATCCACTTCCTCGCAGATATTTGACGATGAGCTCTTAGGCAGGACGCATGGAGTCTGTCCTTCTCGTCCAATAATCCTTTTAGGAAATCCGTCTCCAAGACAGGCATTTTGCCGTTCGCCCGGCAATTTAATATTTGACGGGCGAGATTATTAACGCTTGGCGTTTCCGTTGACTTTAGCAAAAGTTGGGAAGCGAGGGGGCCTAGTAATCCCCTCGGAAGAGCGAAGGAAGGCTCGGATTGACGAAGGGGACAGAGTTGAAGTTCATGCCAGCGGAAGAGGTTTTCTGGTTGTGAGAAAAGTTCCTCGTATCGAAGATGTAAGGAAGAAACTTAGTGGGAAGCTCCCGCAGTGGTCGAAGCTAGAGGGACAAGCGGACGAACTGCTTGAGAAAGAAGCTCAAGACTGAATTTCTCGATATTGAGGGTTCGAATCCCTCCGGGCCCATCACACGCGTCCTTATCTCTCAGGTTTGAAGTCGAAAGAATGCTGGCTACGTGCGAATCGA
>MEMY01000110.1:2974-4285 GCA_001768965.1 archaeon RBG_16_50_20
TGTGAGACGCGACGGACTTGCCGGAATGGCGGCCGTAGGGTCTCACCCCCGTGCAAAAATATGCGGGGGTTGCCAACCCTCAAGATGCTGAGCCGATGACTCTCTGATTCTTGTGGGTTCAAATTCCACGCCCGGCGACTTCAGGCTTTCAACGCACACACAAAATACCACGAAACAGCTCATTCGACAAACGTCAAACAGAGACTCAACCTAGAGTGGACGCGACGATGTTCGCCAAATCCTTTATGATGAGCCCGTGGAGGATGCTTTCGAGGACGATTCACGTGACATGCAGCAGCTCAAACAGCATGCCGGTAATCCTCTCGTGAACTTCAGCCTTGATTCTTCCGATCTTCATCCTGACGAGTCGTTGGCTCACGCTGAAGATCCTATCCACTTTCACTTTGCTATCGACGATCAATTTGCCGCTCTCCAGTTCATTGTTGGTAATGCGGATAGCGTAATCCCTTACCTTCAAATTCGAAGTAAGTGGAACCGCCACAAAATCTTCTGAGCGACGGTTGTACTTGTCGTTTGACAGAACAATGGCAGGTCTGACTTTTGAGCTTTCAAGATCAGAGAAGGGGAACGTGAGTAAAACGATGTCCCGTTGGAAAATCACTTATTGCTCGCCTTGAGGTACCGGTCCCAGATATCTTCTTTCTTCCTTAGCCACATTCGTCGTAGCGAAAGTTCGGAAATGTCTTGCAAGTCGGCGAACTCATCTTCGAGAAACTCGACGATTCTTCGAGGCTTCTCCAGAACTATCTTCTGCCCTTTTCTGATCAGAAGGAGTTCGTCTCCCTTCTTTATACCAACTTCTCGTTGGATCTCCACTGGTAGTGAAATCTGTCCCTTGTCCGAGACCTTCACCTTCTTGAAGGTCAGTTCGCTGGTCATGGTCTCGTTTCTAGGTAAGGAAATCCTTACTTAAATAGGTTCGTAGACTAGGATAGTGGATACGGTTCTTGACGAAGCGACCGCGCACAAACACTCCAACCCGGCTCGAAGAGCGATCGGCCGTAGTGGGTTCAAATCCCACCGGCCCAGCCAAGCCTGTTCCTGACGAGCAGCAGCTTCGGTAACGGTATTAGGATAGTGTGAGGTATTTTGGTGCACGCGGAGGGTGAGGTGCGGCGAACTTGCCGAAACGGCGGTTCGGAGAGCCTTACCCCCGCCCAAGAAATGTGCGGGGGTTGCCAAACCTTCAATTTGAATGTGAAGGGGCGAAGCCAGGTCAAAGGCGCAGAGCAACCGTAAAGCGCGGAAGGCTTAGGACCCTGTCCCGTAGGGGTTCCGGGGTTCGAATCC
>MEMY01000110.1:4380-6759 GCA_001768965.1 archaeon RBG_16_50_20
TATTCTTGAAAGGCACATGATTTCTAGTGTCGGTCGAACTAGGCAAGACGCTTGGGTGAGTGTGTTCTATGGAGATCCTCCCACACGGCACGAGCTGCTTACTGTGATCGGCAATTAGAGCCAAAATGCCCAAATAGAAATCGGATAGTAAGTCAATCCTGACGAATATTGAGAGTCTGCGTGATTTCTCCAAACACGTCCAAAGCCTTCTTGGAAGGACAAAGGCGAGAGCTGGTAAACATGCCACACATTAAAGTGGTCGGGATAACTCGCGGCCCGGAGTCTGTGGAATGCTACTATGATGATGTGCTTGCATCTCCTAACATTGTGGAGCTCGTTCAGAAAGCCGAACGAGATGGATTCGACGCTGCTGTGATAAGCTGCTTTTTTGACCCTGGACTGCGGGCAGCGCGAGAGGTTGTTTCGATACCTGTGACCGCCGCGGGAGAAGCGTCACTTCTGTTGGCTTGCTCCCTAGGTAACAGGATTGGAGTAGTTACTACCGTTGAGAACTCAATTCCCGTTATCCATCATCTTGTGAAAGGGTTGGGCCTAGAGAGTCACGTTGCCACAGTTAGGGCGTCCTCTCTCGGTGTGCTAGAGCTTGATAGTGGTGAAAATACAGTGAAGGCACTCCTCAAGGAGACCTTGGCAGCCATAAAGGATGAAGGGTCAGATGTCGTTGTCCTAGGCTGCACTGGGATGGCCGAAACAGCGGCAGCTCTTCAGCAACGGGTGAGAACAGCGGGGTTCGATGTTCCGATCGTAGACCCACTGAGAGCAGCTATCCAGTGGGCAGAAATGATGATTAACCTTCGTTTGAGGCATAGCAGGGTTAGCTATCCCAAACCACCTGTCAAGATTCGGACAGCCTAAACTGCGAGGAAGCCCGGTCTCTCATCAAATCCTGAAGGATTTCTTGCTCGAGTCCCTCCAGGTACGTTCGGCACGTTGAACTGTTCAACACGGTGGTCGCTTCATGAAATCTGAAATCGTTGCCAGGTGCCGGTTACGTCACCGTCTTCGTAAACAAGCGAATCATATTCTATATTCGAAAAGACCAAGAACAAGAGCAAACAGCTTCGTCTGAGGCCTAGCATTATGGTCAAGATTGGGATAATGATCTGTGATAGGAACAGAACCTGTACAGGAAACAAGTGCTTCAAGTCTATCATCGATCGGGATGGAGCATTCGCGGAATACGAGGAGAACGAACCAATCGAAGTTGTAGGGTGGATGGCTTGCGGCGGCTGCCCCGGCGAGCGACTTGAATCCGCGCCGGCCGACATGAAGAAGTTCGGCGCCGAGGTAATCCACCTCGCAAGTTGCTACTTAGCGGGTTACCCGATCTGCCCGTACCTCGAGGACCATAAGAACTACATAGAGAAAGTTGTTGGGCTTCGCATAAAAGTCGGCACTCATCCGATGCCGCGGAACTATCTGAACACTCATGATCATATAGGTGACTGGAAGAGGGATGGCGCCGCAAAGTGGTTGACCGAGGTCACTCGGGACACAGGGGGCGCCGACAAATACGACTCGACGAACCCGAACTTCCTCAAGAAGTGAGAAGGGTGATTCGCTAATCACACAAGTATGCTCTTAGGGTTGAGATTATCTTGGTCAAGTATCCCAACAGGTGTAAGACTCGACCACTGAAGATTGGATTCGAAAACAAGCCGCGTGGAGTTATCCGATCCAGGAAACGAGAACCTTCCCAAAGTATTATAATTCGAAAGCGTACCGACTGGTGGCGAGGATAGGTACGTGCCCAATCTTTTTGATATGGAGCTTGGCAAAGCAGCTCACGTTGTTATTAACAAACTCTGCAAGGTGAAACCGAAGGAGAGTGTGCTGATAACCATTGATGGGCCTGAGGAGTTTCGAGTCGCGGAAGAGATAGCGAAGGCTGCTGAGGCGGCGAACGCGAAAGTTATGGTTGCTTGGCATTCAACACCAAGAGGCTATGGTAAAGTAGGCGACCAGGATTTGCCTGAGCCACTATGGGCCGCGATCCCAAGCACAGACGTATGGATTGAGTTGAACAATCAGTGGCTTCTCTATTCGACACCGTGGGACAACGCAATGAGACCCGCAGTGGAAGGTAAGGGCAAGGTCAGGTACCTCTTCCTTGGAGGCTTGAACGTGGATCAGATTGTAAGGTGTGTCGGAAGAGTTGACATTGAGACTCAAGCTGAATTTCAGAATACCCTCGTTGAGTTGACTCGAAATGGGAGAAAGATGAGAATAACAACTGCCGCTGGAACAGACGTTTCCTTTGAGAATGATCCGAAGCGTCCAGTGACGAACGAGCTCTTCGCAGACGTACCTGGGCCACATTTCCTTCTAGGTCAGATTGGATGGGCGCCAGTCGAAGAG
>MEMY01000111.1:0-1672 GCA_001768965.1 archaeon RBG_16_50_20
TGGGCAGAGAGGGAATAGGATACAGCATAGAAGAAATGACTAGACTGAAGACAATCGTCTACAACTGGAAGCCAGCCAAGGTCTGGACTGACCTGTTAGAAACTGGAAATTGAAACACTAACAAAACTCAAACAACAAGGAATAGAGACCGTCGCTGACAAGACTTGGCGGGCCCGCGGGGATTTGAACCCCGGACTTCTGCACCCACACGAGAATCGGGCTCGTGGGGTTCTACAGCTTTGTCCGGTGTCCCTTAGGGGGTTCGGCAACAAATCCCGTTACTCGCGGGTTCTGCCGCTCTATCCAACCTGAGCTACGGGCCCACATCGAACTCGACGTGCCGTAGTAAAAGCGTTGAGGCAAGCACAACCTAATCTTGCAAAACAGCTTCGAAGAACCTTAAAGACTGGTCTTGATGTTGTGATTTCGTGCGGGGATACCCGAGTCAGGTCAAAGGGGCAGGACCGCTACTGCACGGCGGGGCCACACTTAAGATCCATAAACGTCTCAGATGGGCTAGAGAAGGCATCCTGTGGCGTAGAGCCATGAGCGCGCAAGCCTTCAGGGGTTCGAATCCCCTTCCCCGCACCACTTTTTCTTCACGCTCTGATTGTGTAACGATTAAGGTTAGAAACTAAGCTCTGTGGATGTTGTATGTCTTCTTAGTGAGCGGAGGTTCCTATTTCTCTGGCTATCTCTCGCGCGAAGATCTGGGCGATGTTCTTTCGCGCGTTCATGATCTCCAGCCCAGCAACATCGCCTTTCTTGTCATATTCTAGCCTGATATCGTCGTCAATCTCCCTGCTATCGAATATGGAGCCCTCTTTGACGACGATGTAGAGAATGTCCTCTTCAGGATCGTAACTTATCTTCAATGTACGGCTCCTGTTGACGTAGGAATCCATCTCCCAACATTAACCTTTCTTCTTATCTCGCTTTCCACATCCATCACCGGATAGGCTGTAACTATGTGGTAAGTATCAACACCCTTCCTCCTAAAGACAACAACGAGATTGGTGTCTACTCCTTGTTGTGTGATGTTGCCAACAGCAATCTGCGCGCGTGAGTTCGTATCATAGAATCGGGCTTGAGGATTCTGCAAGACTTTTGTTAACATCGGTTCTGATAGGTTTCGCTGTTCGAGCTTTGTCCTAGCATGTTCAGAGAAGGTTAGCTTCGAATGCATGTATCAAGCCCTTGGATTAACCGTTGCCGCACTTCACAAGATATCACTTGTGAGCACTTAACATTGTACCATTAATATTCGGTAATATGTTACGAACTCTGATCTTGATCCCTAGACCTAGGGGACAGAATTCCCTTCGCGCACCGGCATTTTCCTTGGTGGGGGTGGGGGGCGCGGTTTTATGCGGCTGGGTTTAATGTGAACATTGAACTATTGGTTAATGGTGTGTTGTGGGTGGGATGCGGGGTTGAATACGACGGTTACGGTTGATGGGGAGACTAGGCGCCGGTTGAAGCGGTTGGCTGCGGTTCTTGATGAGACGCAGGGGGATATTGTTCGGAAGGCGCTGGCGTTGTACGAGTCGCGGTTGAAGGCGCAGGGCGCGGAGAGGAGGGTGCCCAAGCGAGTTGCTTAGGAGTTGGAGAAAGCCTCGACCGCAATCAGGAAGAGGGATGCGAAGTGGGCTATGGTCTCGGACCTCGTGGA
>MEMY01000111.1:1780-1947 GCA_001768965.1 archaeon RBG_16_50_20
TGGCTCAGGTACACCAACAAACACGACGTACAAGTATCGATCCTCGCGTACGTGGAAACTCTGCTATGGTACAAAGTGCTGGGCCTCAACAGAAAAGACTTCGACGAAGAACTAGCAAGCCTAGGAGTATCCATCACCGAACTCTCCCAAAACCTCGCAGACAAGAC
>MEMY01000111.1:2034-5355 GCA_001768965.1 archaeon RBG_16_50_20
CAAAGCGACCCTCATAACCTACAACCTCGACGACTACAGATGGATAGAAGAAGAAGGCGGAACCGTCGACACCCCCAGAAAACTTCCTAGCCACAGAACTCAAGTAAACGCCACCTCTCTCATGATGACCCAAACAGGAACACTCAGCACGTTCACTCATCTCACCGGTTTTGAGTCCGCCAACAACACCGTAGCGTCATGGGAGCACAATGACCGAGGCTGATGAATTGGCATTTGGGGTCTGTATCCGCTGCTCCGTTGCACAGATCTGAAACATTTATGATTATGCACCTAAATACATAATATTATGCACCTAGAACCATTGTCGAAGACGTCAGTGGAAATACTGGCCTTCCTGAGCTCCAAGCTTAGGGAAAACTTCACGGTGCGGCAGATCGCTGCTAGAATCGCGAAGGACTACCGGATAACGTATGTAATGACAATGCGTCTCGTTCGGCAGAAATACATCATTGCTGAGAAGCGAAGGCCAGTCACATACTGTAAGCTGAACCTCAAGAGCAACTCCGCACTGCTAGCTTACATCGAGGCTATTCGTGCGAGCCGATTCCTTTCAAAACACCGTGATGTTGAAGTCATTGTAGACGGCCTACGTGAAAAAATGACCTCGCCATTCTTTACGATGATACTTTTCGGCTCCCACGTAAAGGGGACTGCATCAAAAAGATCCGACTTGGATGTCCTTTTCGTCGTTCAGGACAAGGAAATGGAAAAGGCAGTTTCGTCCGCAGTCGGGTCAGTAGCACGGGTCAGCCCCATCGGCGTCCATGAAGTCACCCTGACATGGGAGGAATTCGCGCAACTGCTGAGGGAGAAAAAGCCAAATGTCGCATGGGAAGCGCTCGAGAACAGGATAACCCCTTACGGAGCGGAGCCTCTGTTCAGGATATTGGAGGAGGTCATGTGATAGAGAAAGAGAGAATTGAGGAAGCAAAAAGGAATGTGAAGCAGTACATCGACGATGGATTGTTGAGGATTAAGGACAAGGACGCGCCCAAGTTCGTCGATTTTTTCATGAAGAACGCCGAGTCGTCATTGCAGACGGCTTCAATTCTTCAGGAGATTTCCGATGAACAGAGCCTGAAGAGCACGCTAAAAGTAGGCAGCGATTTCGAGTCCTACCTGTGGGTTATCGTCTCTTCCTACTACTCGATGTTCTATGCGGCAACAGCCCTCCTTGCGAGCCAAGGGATGAGAGTGACAGGGCAAATCGTGCACAGGGTTACAGAAGATGCGCTAATTCACTTCTTCGTCTCGAACGAGAAACTCGCAAAACTGCTCGAACAATACGAGGAAGCAAAGGCAGCGGGCCTAGAACTAATAGGAAGAGAGGAGTTGATGAAGAGGATGCAAAAGAAAGCTAACGAGCTGATAGTGGCATACGAGAGCGAGAGGAAGAAGAGAAGCAAATTCCAATATGATATTGGCATCCAAGTGAAGAGAGGATACGCCCAGACTTCACTCGACAGAGCAAAGGAATTCATGTTCGAGATAAGCAAGATACTGAAATCCTAATGCAATACATAACGGACATCCAGACCGCTGCAAGCCAACGCGACTCCTAAGACGGTCCCCACGGCGATAGCGACAACGAAGCCAAAGACAGTAACGACGACAAAAACGAAGATGATGACGACAATGCCGAAGACAATGATGGTGAAGAGAGCGATGGTGATGACAATCGCGAGAGAGACGAGGACACCACCGATGGGGACAAAAAGAGAGAAGGCAGGATCACTAAGCAGTACTCAGTACATTCACTCATCTGACTATGTTTTGAGCCAGCCAGCGCCAACCCAATATCCTGTAGGACGCAATGACCGAAGCTTCGGGCCGAACCAAGCACTGCCTACTGTTGAACCACGACGAGCTCGATGAATTACAGCGCGCTCTGCGGAAAATCCATCCGTTGGACAAGAGCTTCCTCCTATTCGAAGCCATAAAGACCGGCCTCTCACGAACGGACGAAGAAATCAAGTCCACCAGAAGAACCCGCAAAGCCCACTTCTGGCTCCCAAAGGACATCGCCAGACAACTCAAGCAACTCGCGAAGGTGAACGCGACAACTCAACAGAGCCTCATCCGCGAATTCCTCTTCCAGTACCTTGCGAATCCGCCGTGGGAGAGAACTACAAGCGGCAGGAAGCCAGAATCAGACGTTCGGGAGGAGCATTCCACCACACCTATCCAGCTAGGGTCGCCTGAGTTATCGGCCAAAGGGGAGCTGCTCACCGAGGACGAGAGAGTCGAGTATGAACGGGTGAAGCGCGAGCTGCCTGAGGTTCTGAAGAAGCTTGGGGGATATGAACCCGCTGTGGATGACATCTGCATTGATCAAATCGCAAAAGCCACGATATACTCCAGAAGGGTTGAGATATTCCTTGACTCTGACACCGCCACAGAGTACACCTATTCAAGGGTGACCGACATCACACTCAAACTTTGGAAGACCATCGATGATGCAATTCGCGAGCTTGCGGTCAGCCGCCGGGACCGAATCGCCAAAGAGACGGAGTCAGGGCTCATGAATGAGCTCAGAGAGGCCATGTTGAGAGAACTGAAACGCTCAGAACAGCGCTAGAGGCGCGAACGGTCGAACTGATCCTGTTTCCTTTTACATGAGTCGTGTACGAGGAAGTTGATGACGACTGCGTCGTGGTCTCACCTTAGTGGGCGAGACGTTAGAGATACAGGAGGATTGCGGTACCTTGACCATTGAGCATGACAAGGATGTCGGCATCAAGCACATCAAAAAAAAGGAAAGTATACGTTCAGTGAACAGATCAACGATAGTGCCATGATGACCTCGACCCCGAAGGCAGGACCATCGCTGTCGAAGTTCACGATGTCTCAGACGTTCTTGGCAAAGAGCTGCTTCAAGGGACCCTCAAGTCTGAAGCCGCAATTTTGACATGACCTTGGTGTTTCTTGTCAACGCCCATCATCCCGAAGGAATAACGCTTATAGTAGCGTAAACAGCATAGTTTACGCGTTATGACAAGCGTTCAGGTTCAAGTCAGAGTACCGAAGAAGGTCGTCCAGGAGATAGATAGGTGGATCACGGAGGGCCGTTTCGCGAATAGAAGTGAGGCTATCAAGACGGTTCTTACCATATACAGAGAAAGGGAGAAGACCAGGGAATTCTACCGCACACTCCTCAAACGTAGCGAGCAAGCCAAGAAGAAACCTGAATCATTGATTCCCCTCGATGAGATCCCGTGACCTATCAGGTCTTTCTTCACCCCAAAGCGGGCAAATATCTTTCGGGACTAAGGGAACCACTTCGAACGAGAATTAAGAATG
>MEMY01000111.1:5424-6123 GCA_001768965.1 archaeon RBG_16_50_20
TCAGAGTTGGAGACTACAGGGCGATCTACGAAATAGACAGAAAAAACAACAGAGTAGTTGTCCTGTACCTTGGTCACCGAAGCAGAGTTTATGACGACTTCACCCGTTTGCTCTAACCTAGACGAAGGCTCGGCAAAGCAAAGAGTTGAACACCCGATGGTTTCGTGAGTCCGAAACCATTCAAGCATTGGGCGTGAGGTGTTAGACACTCCAGGTCTTATTCTATGTCTAGGGTAAACTCTTCCGTTGAAAGAGCTGTTGAAATTACAGAGAGCGATCATCGCCCAACCCTCACCATCGAAGATGCCTGCGCTATAGCCACATCAGTAGGGTTCATTTCTTGGCTCCAGACTTTGCTATCTTCACGAGCAGTCTGCCTAACCGTTTGTGTCCCGCAGTTGTATACCATTTTAGCCACCATCTAGCGACAGTTTCAACCGCTGCTTGGTCTAAGGTTGAGAGGTCTTTCTCCGCTTCTTTAGCAGCAGCGTCCATCTCAGCCAAAACGTTGTCTTTCTCATCACTCATGACTGTTACCTCAGTAGGATCGCACCAAAGGAGGTTCTAGATGTGAATTGGGGTCAGTAACCCCTGTCCCATCTCTGAGTCATTAGATTACGTATTGTCTATGGCAAACGACTAAGAGAATACCATTTCTTCGATACCACCATACTTCAGGTCAGACAGAGAGATGTGAAC
>MEMY01000111.1:6182-7884 GCA_001768965.1 archaeon RBG_16_50_20
TTTACTTGACACATAAGTTGGTGTAACTCTTGACCAAGACGTCTAGGGGGCTGCTACTGCTGAATCAACCTCGAGCGCGCTTCTACGGGACAATATTTGTCTCGTCACTGGGTCTTGGTGCGTACACCTACTTCATACCGGTCTTTGCACAGACATTCGGTGCCACCTTTCTAGACCTCGGTTTCATCGGGAGTGCGACCGCGGTAACCTATACTGTGACCCCAATGCTAGCTGGGTACTTGGCGGACAGGGTCAATCGCGCTTGGTTGTTCAGAGGAGCTTTGGTCTTCAACATATTGGCGACCATCTCTCTCGTGTTCTCAAAATCGGTGCAGGATGTGCTAGTGCTGCGTCTGGCAGCCGGGTTTGGGTTGGGGTTCTTTTGGCCGGTGTCTGAGGTCTTAGTGGCCGATCTGGCGACGATAGATAGGCGTGTTACGGAGATGGGCTGGTACAGTGTCGCATGGGGTTCCGGCTATCTGATCGGCCCATCGATAGGTGGATTCGTGGCACAAAGATTTGGCTACGTTCAGCTCTTTGTGCTTTCCACGATACTCCTCGCCGTCGCCTTAGTATCTAATCTTCTTAGTGTACTACCCGGGTACAGGCATGGTCCAAAGATTCTGGCTGGTTCCTCAAAGATATCCTCAACAGTTCGAAGTCTCTTGCCGTGGTATATGATGCTACTCTGCTATGCCATGGTTTTTGGGGTCGTTGTGGCGATTTTTCCAGGCTATGCGAATTCGGTTGGTGTGAGCCCGGAGCTGATTGGGCTTCTCTTCACTTTATTCGGAATCACAAGAGTGCTGGTCTTTGCAATGTCTGGCCGATATTCGAGATTTAGCGAGAAGAAGGCCCTTGGGCTAACATCAGGCTTCTTGGCCTTGGGCAGCTTGATCATAGCCACCTTTCCCTCTTTTGCGGGTTTCTCCGCGGCCTTGATCATGATGGGAGGCGCCATAGGCGTAATCTTTCCTACAACGATAAGTCTGATCTCTCGCCACTTCCCGAATGATCGGACAGGCGCCGCAATAGGCTCCTACGAGGCAACCTTCGGCGCCGGATTCGCCCTCGGCCCTCTTCTTGCAGGAACAGTTGCGGCTTTAACGGATATTTCCACAACCTTCTTGATGACTGCATTCTTCGGCATCATGATGGTCTTTTTCACATATGGAGGACATACATCCGTTCAAAGCTCCTGAGACGAATAGTGAACTGGTTCTAGTGGGCTGGATGACGTGAATGTGGATGCGTTGTGGAATGAAAGATAAAGATGGCAGCACTGCCAAAGCCGTCGCAGACCTCAACAAGGCTTTTGATGAATTGAGAGGAGCACTCGAAGATTTGGGGCGCTAGCCGAGATTCGCATCAATTCTTGAGAAGAACCAAAATGACATCGATAAGAGCACTAGAGCGTTTTCCAAGGACTTTAAGACAACGAGACAAAGTGCTTGGCTGTATCCCAACGAGCATTCAGGCGGTTCTGACATATCATAACGGGACGCCGCCCACTGTTCATTTGGGTGACCAAGCTAGAAGCCTTGATGAAAGCACTATCTTGGAGATATTTGGCAGCAATGAAGATCCTTTCAAGATCTGTTTCTCCGCTGTCAAAGAATATGTTCTTGAGCCGTTCATTAGGAACCGATTTACCTCGATAGTCGAAGAGAAACCTGACTTTGCCGATTGGCGGGACCTTGTG
>MEMY01000111.1:7923-8276 GCA_001768965.1 archaeon RBG_16_50_20
TGCGCGTCTCCCGGCGGGTCGCATATTGGTGCAGTTGTAGAGACTGATGAGGTGGGGTTCAAGGGGACTCGGACATGAGCGCCGGAACGAAAATAGAGACTAAGTCTGAGCTTGAGGCTTGAAGGTGGAACCGTGAAGATTGTGGCGCTCGGGGACAGTCTGACGGTTGGAGAAACCGGGTTCTCTGATTCTGATGAATCTGCCTCGTACCAGAAATATCTTGAGATCCTTGCTAAACAACATCTGAGTAGCCTCCAATCAGGCGTGGAGGTCAACGTGCTGAACAGGGGAATTAACGGTGATCTGACCTCGGGTATGCTTGAAAGGTTCTCGAGAGACGTTGTTGATGAGAA
>MEMY01000112.1:0-1312 GCA_001768965.1 archaeon RBG_16_50_20
CTGTTTGACGCTAGTTCTCCTTTTGGCCGGGTCAACAAAGGTCGGACAAGCCCAGACCGCTCCACACTTGACCGTCACGCTGACGGGGCAAACGTTGACAGCGGGTTTCGACAACAATGTCACAGTCAGCGTTCTGAATGATTTCTATTCGACAATTTACGATACCGATGTTGCTCTGTCTATTCCCTCTGGTTTGACGATGTATGGAGGCAGTCACTGGCACTATTCATCTATAGGTATGGGGCAGTCTGTCACCATCAACTTTCAAGTGTACGCGCCAACGGGAGCCATTGGAAATTCGTATCAGGGCTCAATAACGGTGACCTACAAACAGCTAGGAGACATATCATACACCCAGGAGGTTCACGCTGTCAGCTTTTCTGTTCAAGGCTGGATCAACCTCGTTCTGTACGGTGTACAAGTCACACCAGCAACTACAGTCCCTGGCGGCAACGCGACGCTGTCAGGCAACCTGCTCAATAGAGGTAACTTAGCAGCTTTCAACGCAAACGTGACCGTAGAGTCGGCTGTATTGGTTCCAAGCGCCCTGTCCAGTGCTTACCTGGGTGAAATCGATCCAAACATACCAAGACCCTTCAGCCTGTTAGTGGTTTTCAAGGAGGATGTTGTTCCGGGAAACTACACGCTACTCGTCAAGGCATCTGCAGTTGACAGTAGTAGACCCGCCTCACCTTACTTGGCCCAAACGACATCCAAGATCCAAATAAGGAGAGCCACTCCACAGTCAACGAATCTGGGACAACAGAACGGCGGAGTGATCGGAATACTTTTCGCGATTCTGCGCTATCTCAGAGACTTATTCTTCGGATCGGTAAGTCCCTTCATCCTCAGCCATTCCTTCATGCGGTATGATTCAATGGTCCACCTGTAATTTTTGAGTTCAAGCGCAGTTTGGTTAAGAGTCAATGAGACTAGAGGAGCATTGGCAAGACAACTTGGCTCATTCATACTTCAATGCGACAACTGCGTTCATCCGTGAGGCTCTCCACGCGGGGTAAAGTCCTGCTATTGTGGACAGTATTACTGGGAATACTAACGAGAAAAGTATCAGTTCAGTCGAGAAGACAGGATTAATCGCTGGTACCCCTCCGCCTCCTCCGAATCCTCCGCGCCCTGCTCCCCCAATCCCGCCCAGCAATCCCCCCATGAGAAATGATAGTACGTAGCCAAGAATTAGCCCGCAGAACGCTCCAATTACCCCTGTCAACGCAGCTTCTGACAGGAACATTCCCATTATCTGCTTCGGTCTGTAGCCTATAGCTTTCAGTATCCCGATTTCTCTTGTGCGTTC
>MEMY01000112.1:1477-2748 GCA_001768965.1 archaeon RBG_16_50_20
GTTTGCAACATTATCTGTGTTGTCAACAATAACGTAGATCCCTGTGAAATACGGGGTCTTGGAAAGAAATTGAGCGGCTTGAAATGAAATGTACACAGTATCATCGATATTAGAAAACAATGCTGTCCCGTATTGTGTGAGAATTGCGCTGGCAAGAACTGCATAAGAAACAGCTCCACCTCTGATTCCTGTAACTGACATGGAAACCATTTGACTAAGACCAATTGGCGTACCGGATACTGGATTTGCTATTCCCCATCCTATGACAGCGGAGGTTGTTTCGCCTAAGAGAGGAATGCGTCCTTGAGCAACTGTCAGCCCTTTGTATAGCACTGGCAGAGCGGACAAGTCGATTCCAACTACACTAGCTTGAAGTGAAGATCCACCACTGCTGATAGAAGCACCATAGCTGTAGAACGGATAGGCTGCAGTCACGCCGGCTATTGTTTTGAGGTAGTCTATATCCTGTTGACTTAGCTGGTAAGTGTTTGTTGAACCACTCATAAAGAATCCTCCCGCATTTCGTACTGTGAGAACATTTGCCCCAGTTTTCTCAATACTACTAGTGATCCCAGCGCTAAGTCCGTTTGAGCTTGCAATTAGGGCCAGAATAATAGCTGAACCTACTGCTATTCCAAGTATCGTTAGGACACTGCGGATCTTTCTATCAATCAGTGCCTTGGACGCTAGCTTGAACATATCAACAAGTTGCATGCAGCTCACCCCATTGAATAGGAGTCTATTCGCTGGAGATATTCTTCTTTTTCGATTAGCCCATCCTTGAGCGAGATGACGCGCTGCGTCCTATTTGCGATTTCTGCGTTGTGAGTGACTACTAGTATGGTGGTTCCGAATTCCTTGTTCACTTGGACGAACTGATTGACCAGTTCATGAGTGGTCTTCGAGTCCAAGTTGCCGGTTGGTTCATCGGCAATTAGCAAAGCTGGTTGTGTGACTAGGGCTCTAGCGAGAGCGACGCGTTGCTGCTCTCCACCGCTGAGCTCGGCCGGTCGCTTGTTCCCCTTCCCCGTCAACCCAACCGCACTAAGCATCTTCAGCGATTTGCTCCTACGAATCTTTTCAGGTATACCTCTAGAGATTAGCGGCATCTCCACATTCTCGACTGATGTTAGTCTCTGAATCAAGTTGAAGGATTGGTAGCAAAAACCTAGCTTCCGATTTCGGAGGAGAGCAAGTTTATCTTCGCCAAGCTTTCTCAGGTCGACCCCATCGATGATCACCCTGCCCGTGGTGGGTGGATCCAAGGCTCC
>MEMY01000112.1:2771-3056 GCA_001768965.1 archaeon RBG_16_50_20
TTCCGGAAGGCCCCATTATGGAAACAAATTCACCCTTTCCAATCTTCAAGCTGACGCCTCTCAGGGCGGGGTAATCAATGTGCCCCACACGGTAAACCTTCGTAACGTCGATTGTCTGAACTGCAAAATCCTTGCTGGGCAATCGCCTGTCAACTACAGCCCATAGTTTACTTCCAAGATTTACGTGTTTTGGAGGACAAGGGGCGCTGAGTGGCTGTTGACTGTCGGTTCCCTTTCAATCTTCCTAGGTCTCTAACAAAACTCCTAGGGACCGCCGATGAAGAG
>MEMY01000112.1:3228-3354 GCA_001768965.1 archaeon RBG_16_50_20
GATTTTTCCGTTCTTGATTTCCACGTCTTCTTTTCTCAGCATTTGGATCTTCTTCTCCACGGTCTTGCCGGAGGTTTTTCCTCCAAACCCGCCAACCGTTCCGTCGGTTCTTACAACTCTGTGACA
>MEMY01000112.1:3448-3571 GCA_001768965.1 archaeon RBG_16_50_20
GTGACTCGACCTTTTGGGATACGCTGCATAAGCTTCCAGACTTTCTCATCGAAGTTCACTCTCAATGTCACCTCTTCGATACTGTACACTCATATGGCGCGCGGCCACCGATAAAAATTGTAG
>MEMY01000112.1:3647-4359 GCA_001768965.1 archaeon RBG_16_50_20
TTCCGCCTCAGGCTACACGTATCGTTGTATGTTCACCGAGTCAATACTTTTCCTCGACGCCGTGTACTTCATTGGTGTAGTCTATCTGATCTTCGAACAAAAGAAACTCTGAGAGAGACTACGGCTACCGATACAGCGGCGTTGAGCGAGGATTAGTACATCTTGGACGCGGTAACGAGTGCTCGTAATTTCAGCTGAGAGAATTGTGCGCGATCTTGAGTCCGCGACCAGGCGAAATGGACGCGGATGTGTTGGTTAGAGAAAAGAGGCGCCTGGGCATGCTATTGTTTGGTTCACAAATCATGCTTGAAGCAGACAGAATACTGGACAAGATACTCTCCTCGAACGCTAAAGCCGATCTTCTGATGTTGTTTAATGAGAACCCGAAACTTGAAGACAGGACTGAGGGAATAGCTAAGAGGATTGGAAAGACCGCCGTGCAGATCGACAGCGATCTGCAAGACCTAGTTGAAGTGGGACTCCTTTCAAGCAAGAAAGTTCGCGGGTCGGAGATAATCCGTTACGACAGAAGACGAGCCGCAGCAATACGCAAGATACTTACGAGCTATATCACAAAGTCATTAGAATAGTGCGGCTCATCACTCGCGAGCTATCGTCGGTAGCTGAGCGGAGTCTCATTGTTGACTATTTCACGACTTTAATGTTGAAATTTGGTTTTTGGAAGAGGGCGTAAAGGCGCACCCAGAGTGGC
>MEMY01000112.1:4393-7218 GCA_001768965.1 archaeon RBG_16_50_20
CCGACTTCCACCCGAACCATTGAGTGAGGACTTCACGAACCTTGGATTTGGCAGCGGTGTCGTTGCCGCTCAGGAATACGTCGTGATCTCCGGGAACCAGTGAAGGATTGACCATTACATTACAGTTAACCGTGTTTAGGGTTTTCACAACCTTCACGTTAGGAAACGCTCGTTGGATCTGTTCACCAACAGAGTCGGTGTTGCATATCGTCAATGTAGGAGGCATGCCCCGTGAGAAGTCAAGTGGGTTTGAGATGTCGATGAGAACCTTGCTCTGAAGGTTCCGTTCCCCTGCCTGTTTCAGAGCCTCAATTGAGGCTGTACCAGCGGTGCAGTTGAAAATGATCTCACTGAACGCGGCGGCATCGGCGAAAGTCCCTTGTGAAGCCTTCGGCCCATTTGCTTTTACCCACTCGGCAGCTTTCTCATTGCTCGGTGTGCGTGAGCCCATCTTCACTTCGTGGCCCAACTGAATTAACTTCGTGCCAATTGCGTTTCCCACCATTCCGGTTCCCAGAATTCCTAGTTTCACACTCGTGGCTCCTCAAGTTTCTGACGTCTCTGGTTGGTCTGAACTATTTATTGACTATGAAAAACAAGTCGAGGATGTACCAGCAAGAGCAAGAATCCGTAAACTTGCGAGGTGCATGAGGGCCATGTAGTGGACGAGCGGTTCATCATTATGGAATTTGTGCGGCTGATCGGAGTGGGCTCTATTTCTGTTTCTTCTTCTTCCTTACCTGCTTAGCTTTTCCCATAATTCTCTCCGATCATATGTATTGGCGAACACGTCTTAACGTTGCCGGAAAGGCTTGATTGTGCACATTCACGCAGCGATGATTGTGACAGAACCTTGCAGACTCCAGAATGACCACTTTATTAGACGCGGTTCCTTCTTGCTCGGACAAGTTAGGTATACGGGCTGAAGCGAACGTCCTACCGTAATCATCCGTGTCGGCGTCTATTTCTCCCGAAGAACTAGCTGAACGAAAAAGAATGAGGTGAAACGCATGAGCTTTGAACGTTCCTTCAACAAACCAGTTGAGGAAGGTAAGGAGTACGAGCTTGACATCAAGGAAGTCAGCCGTCGTGGCGATGGAGTAGCCCGAATCGAAGGGCTAGTCGTCTTTGTCCCACAGACCAAACCTGGCGACCACGTGAAGGTCAAAATCAACTCCGTTGGACCCAGATTCGCAACCGGCGAAGTAGTTCAATAGAGAAATGGAGGTTTTCCTCCTAATCTCCACCTTTTTGAAGCCTAATTCCGTCTGTTTTATTACGGATGATGCCTTAATGCTAGAGAGTTGAAACATCTTACCAGCGCTAAGGAACATACCGAGAGCACGCGGCCAGGATAGGGATCTCATCTATCTACTCCAACTAGCAAGGAAGCACAACCTAACACCCGGTATTTTTCACGATTCTTTGCTAACTGCATGGCGTCGCGGCAAAGCTCGATGTGAAGAGTTGCAGATTGAAATTCGCTCGCGTGGAAATGATTCCTCAACCTACATGTTCTCAGTTAAGGGCGAGCCACTGGCGCAAGCGAACATTCAGAATTACTCCATCAAGAAACTCAAGAGGCTCCCCGACGAGTATTCCAATTTCTTGGAAGTAGACGAGAAACGGCGCGATTCTAGAAAGATGTCCGCGGGTTCTAAGAGTGAGATTGGTAATATGCGGTTTGGACAGGATGGTCTTTCTTTCAAAGCGCATGTTGTGAGGAAATCCGAGGTCAGAGCTGTGACGACGAGGGACGGAACGCCTCTCTTAGTATGCTCGGTAACACTCTCGGATGGGACGGGGCAAATTCCGCTGGCTGTATGGAATAGTCAGATTAGCACGATCTCTGAAGGTGATCTGGTGGAAGTTCAGAACGCAAGGGTCAGAAGTTTCAGGGGTGAAATTCAGCTTTCTCTGAGCCGGAAGACAGGCATTCTCACAGTCCTCGAACCTGCGAGCAGAGGACGATCAGTAACCTCTAGCTAGGAAGCTTGATGAACATGCAGAAGATGCGATCGAAACCCAAACCAAAACCTCCCGCTTATTGGAATAAAGGCACAATCAAATGGTACAGCCGTTACAATCGAGTCGGCAAACAAGAAGATTAGTTAGATCGTTCAGCTTTTCTACTACGCATCATCACCTAGCGCTTTCGAGTTAGGTGAGTGGCATTGTCGAAACTCATTAGATTTGGTGGAAATCCCATCATAGCGCCGAGGCCGGGGCAAGATTGGGAAGCTTTTGGGGCGTTCAATCCTGGCGCAGTCTATGCTGGAAGCGAAATCCACCTACTATACCGCGCAGTAGATACCAAGCGGATTTCACGCCTAGGATACACGCGAACATTGAACGGAACAGAGATATCCTTCCGTTCTTCGGCTCCCGTTCTCGAACCCTCCTCCGACTGGGAGGAGTTTGGTTGTGAGGACCCGCGTATCACTCCCTTCAATGGAACTTTCTACGTTACCTATACCGCCTTTTCGCGGCAAGGTCCGCGGATAGCGCTAGCCTCAACGAAAGATTTCCTGCATTTCGACAAGCATGGTTTAATTGGACCGGACCGCAATGACAAAGACTGCGTCATCTTTCCGGAGAGAATCAAAGGAAGAATTGCGATACTGCACCGACTTCAAGCGAAAGTGCAGATCGCCTACTTCGAGAGTTTTGAGGCCGTTAATAGTTCGCGGGAATTTTGGAAGGAGTACGTCAAATGTTTTGACGATTATGAAGTTTTGAGACCTAAGTTTCCGTGGGAGGCGAGGAAGGTTGGTGTTGGACCACCACCAATCAAGACGGAAAGAGGTTGGCTCGTAATCTATCAT
>MEMY01000112.1:7240-11923 GCA_001768965.1 archaeon RBG_16_50_20
ATCATGGCGTTAGCAAGGAACGTGTCTATCGCGTAGGAGCGATTCTTCTGGACTTGGACGAACCGACTAAGGTCCTAGCACGTACGAGGGAGCCGATTCTTGAGCCTGAAATGGAGTTTGAGAAACAGGGAGTTGTTCCGAATGTGGTTTTCCCAAATGGAGCAATTATTCAGGACGGAGAACTGTTGACTTACTACGGTGGAGCTGATAGGGTCTGTTGCGCTGCGAGCGCACCGATTGACGAATTTCTTGACGATCTAGAGAGAGAAACGTAACCATCCACAAAAGTCAGTCTTATTCTCCTCGGAACGTTTCAATGAAAGTTGCCGCGGCTAGAAGGAAGGCGAGCGTTGATTCTGCGCCCTGATTTTCGTTCAAACCCATCTTGTTTATTCCGTCGTATGATGCACCTGTTGACTCATCATAGACCGTAACGGACTTTGTGTTCAGACCAAGGAACCACCCAAAAGCTTGACGTAATGTCGCCTCGTACACTTCGGACCGAGTAAGCTTGTAGGCGAGCGCGGCAGCCTCCACCATCGCTCCAGCCTCGATAGGCTGTTGATCATAGAGAGCCTTTTCTCCACCCTTTGGATACCAACCTGCACTCCCTATTGGGACGTAAGTCTCCCCGATTGTTGTATTGTTCTTCAGAAACCGTAGAGTCTCTTCAGCGACCACAAGATATCTCTTTTCACCCAATGATTGATACGCAGCAAGCAATGCTTGGTTCAGTCGCGGATTATCATAGGTTAGAATATTCTCGAACCACTCCCAATCTGAAGTCCGGTTAAGGTCATACAACTGAATCAGGCTGTCGGCCATCGCCTTAAGATTAGTTCTCAGATTGCCGTCCTCTGCCTCGACATGGAGACGCTCGTGAAGCCCCAAACAAGCATAAGCCTTCGTGCGAGGCGAACTGGATTCCCGTGCCCAAGGCAACGCTCGATCAAACACAAGTCGTGCTGTACCTTTCATTCCGCGGGGCATCCCAGAATTGATCACGCTGCCGGCGGCCCAAATCGCGCGGCCGACATGATCACCGACCGCGGGTTCGTCGATGAGTCTCTGCGAGAAGTCCATGAAGTTATGGAACCGACCGTCTTCTGCCTGCATGAGAAGTAGGAAGCTGATCAGCTTGTGCTGTAGCTCTGAAAGCCTCTTGCTGGGCCATAGAGCGTGCGCCTTCACTGCGAACACTAGTGCACGCGCGTTGTCGTCGACCGTGTATCCTTCCTTCCTGGCTGGAACGGAGAATGTAGCGTGCTGGAGAAGCGCGTTACCGTCCGTTAATGCGAAGAGGTGGTTAAGCTTCACTGACTGTCGCAGTTTCAGTGAGAGTTCCTCGAACCCGCATTGCAGATCTGAAGAGGTCACCATATTGATCAGCGACTCTAGCCCATCCCACTTCCTGCCCATACTTGAATGCGTTCCCCTCTAATTCCTGTCGGAGTTTTGAGTGACCGAGTATGCGGTTAACACACTCAGCAATTGAGCGGGCATTAGCGAACTTGCAGAATAGACCTCTTTTCTCGCGGAGGATTTCTTTGGCGAAGATAGTGGGCGTTGCAATCACGGCCTTCCCATGGCCGAGAGCAAGCGTGAGTGTTCCACTTGAAACCTGCTCCTTACCCAAGTAGGGTGCCACGTATACGTCAACAGCTTGGAGGTAGAGTGAGAGCTCTTCCTCGCGCAAGTAGCGATTGACAAAGAGCACGTTCCGATCAACCCCCAGTCGCCTAGCTAGAGATGTCAGTTTCTCGCGATAGGCTTCGCCTTCATGTTTCCGGACTTCAGGATGGGTTTCACCTATCACCAAATAGAGTAGATCAGGTCTCTCTTTCACCAAGTAAGGCAATGATTTGATAGCGTACTCTATCCCTTTTCCAGCGCTGATTAGACCAAAGGTAGCGAGAACTGTATGGTTCCGAAGTCCTAGAGCACGTTTCGCGTAATCTCGGCGCAAGCGATCAGGTAGGGATGCACCGTGATGGATGACCACGATTTTATCGACGTTCACCCCAAAGTGCTTCTCAAGAATCTTAGCAGCGGATTCTATGGTGACTACTACGGCGCTGCTTATCTGGCAGATTTCGCGCACGATTTGGCGTGCTTTCTCTGGTGGGTTTCGGAGTACGGTGTGAAATGTTGTTACTAGGGGTCCCTTGATATTTCTGCAGAAGTCAAGCACGTACTCGCCCCATTCTCCCCCGAATATGCCGAATTCGTGTTGGAGACTTACAACATCGATATCTGATTCGTTTAGGAAATTGGCAGCTGAGACATAGCTTCTACGGCTGTGTTGATCGATCGTGCGACTCGTGTTATTGTTGCGGTTTGCGTCATCCTCTATTGCAACCACAACGTTACGGTCCACGTGACCCCTCATTAGCACGGCTCTCGCCAAATCTCTAGTGAAGGTCGCTAAGCCACACTCCCGTGGAGGGTAGGTGCTGATGTACGCAATCCGTGATTGAGTCTCCATGATGCTCACGATTTCTTGATGTTAACGCTACGGCCTCCACCGGACGCTTAACCCGCAGGCGACCAGCCTAGGGGGTCAAAGTTCAACGAAAGACGCAACCGATAGAACTCAGTAGGTTTCCACTACTAATAACCCCTACGCTTACGAAGGAAACAATTGAATAATCATCAGAATCGATGAAACAGGCTAGACTCGGCGATCGGTGGGGGCAGTTTGTGAAGAGTGAGATTTTCAAATTTCGTTGGATGGGCTGGAGAAGATTCGCTTATGATTTCTTGGTGATCCAGTTCGGCTTTGTTCTCTTCGGTTTGTCAATTGACATAATGGTTCGCGCGAATCTTGGGCTTGGTCCATGGGATGTTCTACATATGGCGCTAACATACCATCTTCCGATTACGCTCGGAGAAGCCAGCATCGGGGTGGCGTTCGTCGTTGTGCTTCTTGATGTGATTCTCAGAGAGCCGTTGGGATGGGGGACCATAGCGAACATGATCTTCATCGGTGTATGGATTGACATTTTGAAACCGTTTGTCCCATCAGTCCCCAGCATCTTCTGGATCCAAATCGCATACCTCCTTCTCGGCACGATCGTGATGGGATTTGCCACAGCGATATACATCGGCGTAGATGCCGGAGCCGGTCCACGCGATAGCCTTATGCTGGCTTTGTCTCGATTAAGCAAGACTAGTGTGCGCAGAGCGCGCACAATCATTGAGGTAACCGCGGTCACAGTAGGGTGGCTACTCGGGGGGCCAGCATGGATAGGGACAATCGTCTCTGCACTGGCCATAGGTCCTGCAGTTCAGCTAGCATTCAAGCTGCTGAGAGTCCGACCTTCTAAGAGTCACTGATTACAGACTCTACTCTATGTTTCCTCTTTAGAATGCCTTTGTGAACCATAACAATGATGATTCCATCCGAGAGAGTGACAGAGACTCTACCATCTCAATCCCCGAATAGCGTCAGGTATCTGTCCACAAAATATAAGATGAGACTGCCGTCTGAAAGCCTAAGTTCGTTGGATGAGGCTATGGAGATAAAATGGGATAGTTCTCGGAACGCCGCTGAAGGAATATTCGAAACGATAGGAAGAACACCACTTGTCAATCTCAAGAATATTCCAAGGTCTGAGGGAGTCAAAGCAAGAATCATGGTCAAACTTGAGTACACGAACCCCACAGGCAGCCTGAAGGATCGAATATATCGAGAGATGATTACGAAAGCAATCGAACGAGGTGAGCTCAAGCCAGGCATGGAAATTCTGGAAGCCTCAACCGGGAACGCTGGAATCGCCTGCTCATTCGTGGGAGCAGCACTGGGCTTCAAGGTCACCATTGTGATTCCGATAGGCATGAGCCAAGAACGCATGAAGATAATGCGTGCCTATGGCGCGAACGTGATCAACACTCCGGGCGGAGAGAGTGATGTTGATCTATGTGTGAAGAAAATTGAGGAAATGAAGAAAGCGAATCCGGGTAAGTACTGGGAGCCAGGCCAGTTCGTCAACGAGGACAATGTTGCGGCTCATTACAAGACAACGGGGCCAGAGATTTGGGACCAGAGCGGCAGACAAGTCGATTGCTTCTTGGCCTCACAGGGCACTGGAGGAACTCTAACCGGAGTGGGACGCTTTCTAAAAGGGAAGAACAGCAAAGTGGCACTTTTCGCCGTTGAACCATCAGAAGCACCGATCTTGGCACATCGTCAATGGGGAACTCACAAGATCGAAGGGATCGGTGACGGTTTCGTCCCACGAAACCTGGACCTGAGCCACCTCACTGGAATCGTCACAACCACTTCAGACGAATCAATCCTGATGGCGAAGAGGCTTGCGCGGGAGGAAGGCATCTTTTGCGGAATCTCGTCAGGCTGCAACGTCATAGCAGCCATCAAGGTCGCCAGGAAACATCCTGAATACCAGACAATCATAACAATGGTGAATGACACAGGCCAACGGTACTTCTCAACAGAACTATGCGGCGAAGAGAAACATGTAGAGGTCCCGGAAAGGGAACATCCGCTAGACGACTACACGATTAAGCAGCTTGACATGTATCAGTCGCGATGGGAAATAATCGAAACGGCCATCGAAGCAGGACCGTAGACGGGGAAATTGAGGTCAAGTTTGTCCAGTAGGGAACGGAGTGTACAATTCCACCCAGAGTCTTGAATCCCAATTTGCAAGTACACACAAGCGC
>MEMY01000113.1 GCA_001768965.1 archaeon RBG_16_50_20
CAAAGCTTTCGAGTCTTAAAGTCTATTTGTCAAGTACTTTTCCCGATGGGATTCAGAGAACGAATTCCTCTTTACCCACCGATCGATTCGTCAATCCAACTCGCGATGCAGAAATCCTGCGGCCCCCGAACAATACAGCTTCACTCTCATCCTTGAAGACTGCAGCAGCGACGCGTCCCACCGCGTCCGCTTTCATGATTCCGCTTCCACTCATGCCGGTGGCTAGGATGCAGTTGCTGATGCGATCAATCACCGGTGTGGAGTCGAGCGAGTTGATGTCGTAGAATCCAGCCCAAGAGTTTACAGGTCGCAGGTTTGCGAAACATGGGAGGTACTCGCTAAGGATTGGATAGATGTTGTAGGTGTAGTATGATTCCTCCGCGATCGGTTCTTCCTCAAACCTGAAGGGACGACCGATATCATCAGCAGCGCCAACCCAGAAACTTCTCTCTCCCCGCACAGGGCGGAAGTAGACGCCGCCTTTCGGGAGTATCGTGAAGGGAACCGTGTTTTGTTCGTTGAATCCCTTAGTTGTCATGAGCCTATCCAAGCTGCTCCCGCGAATCTGGAACACCTGCCTCTTCTTGGGTTTCACGAAACAGTCAATGCCGATTGGGTCGAGCAGAAGAGGGGTTCTTGATCCTGCAGCGATCACGAGCGTCTCTGCGGATATGTATCCATGATTCGTTTCGACTCCTCGGAACACCTTATCCTGCCAAACATATGGCTCTCCTGGCAGGTCGAGTCGATTCTTCGCGTCTACACGAATGGATTTGGCTTCTATCCCGAACTGGAATTCGCCACCCATCTTCTTGAATTCGTTCTCGTAGAACTTGGCGATGGATTCCGGCGAAACGGTCCCACAATCCAATCCCTGCACGGCTTTGAATATGCTATCCATGCCGATGATCTTGCTCTGCTCAGATGCTGGATCCAGGACCAAGTCCGGTATTAGTTGAGTGAGTTCTTCTCGCTCGAATGTGCGGAAACGTATTCCCTGTTTTCGCATTCCATCCTCAATCGCCTCAAACCCCTTGAATTGCTTCTCACTGACCAACCAGAGGTAGCCGATCAGTTCCAGGTTGAGATTGAATCCGAGCTCGGACTGGACGTGCTTGTAGAAATCGATCGTACTGCTTGCAAAGAGCCGGTTGACCTCTGAAGTGAAAGTGTCCCGAACGGCCGCCACGCTCTTGGCTGTGTCTCCTTGACCTGGCGCGGAGCTGCGGTCTATGACCAGGATCGAAAGATTGGGGTTGTCCTTCTTGATGTGATAGGCTGAGCAAAGCCCAATGATGCCTGCACCAATGACTAATACGTCATGATGCCCCGTTTCCGTGCTCAACGTCGCGCAACCCGTGTCCTTCAGCAGTGTCGGTGGACTATTCTTTGCGCCTATGTATTAATGACTATAATCACGAGAATCAACACAAACACGGCGCCATTCCGCCCTTGACCAAAGCATTATCTCATTTGCTCATTGTTATCCCGTTCGAATGACTTTGATCGACCATCGAAGAATCGTCGAGTCGATTGTCAAGACGATTGAGAGTGAGGAAAGCGTGCAGGGCGTCTTTCTCTCGGGTTCCCTAATCGACGAGAACAAGGATAAGTTCTCAGACATCGACCTCGGAATCGCCTCAATCAACAACCAAGAAGCCTTCGAGAAATCGTATTCGTTGCGACATCCCATCATGGAAGCCGTTGGTAGGCCGATCAACTTTCTGGAGCGTGGCTGGGAAAACTGCAAGATGATTGCAGCGCTCTATGGCAAGTCACAATTCCCACCTCTTGGACTCGAAGTTGATGTAATCTTCAGTCAACTCCGTCATGTCTCCGAGCAGATGCCTTATGCCGATTATGAGGTCGTATTTGATAGGTCTGGGACGCTAAGACAGGCACTGGCCAAGCTTAGCCGTAGGAAGCCCAAAGAAGAAGTCCAGAAGGAAATCCGACTGCACCTCGCCTGGTGCCCCTTCTATGTTCATGATGCGCTCAAAGCCTGTGAGAGAGGAGATTCACCACCATTCCACACGTTACTAGATGAAATTCGAAAGCAGGTCTTCTTCGCTGCAGCTGCAAGCAGGGACCAGCAGGTGTACGGATCTAAACGTGGGCTGAAATATCTCTCAGCGAGTGAGCGGCTTGCTTTCGAATCGTCATACCATGGTTTCAACAAGGGGACGGTTCAGAAGCTGACCGACCTTTACGTGGCGAAGCTCAAGGAGCTAGAGGTACGTTATCAGCTGGGCCCCGACGTGGAACAGTTTCAGAGAACGTTGAAAGAACTCCTTTGAAACTGATAGACGGATAGATGATTACAGCCCAGCTTTGCCCGGGTTCATAATTCCAAAAGGATCCACTGCCCTCTTGAATCTGCGCATGATCTCCAACCCCAACCCATGCTCGCGCTCCATAAGATGAGCGAGCTTGAGTCCGACTCCGTGACAGAATTCCATTGAGCCACCCAAATCCTGAGCACACATTAGAATCTTGTCAGACGCCTGCCACAGTTTCAGACCTGCGTTCTTCGGGTTGCCAGCTTTGGAAGAGAGCACCAGTGAGAAGAGTTCAGGCCCGTGCCAGAGCCCCACCTCAAGAACTTTGACTCCGTGCTCTTTTGCAATGCGAAGTGTCTCGCTCCGAAATTGGAGCACTTTGGAAGCCATGAGCGAGACGTGAATGTAGTCGTATTTCGTGCGTGGCTCTTCCTCATACGTGGTTCTTGAGATTCGTTGACTGAACATTAAGGCAATGTCATGCCTATCATCCCAAAACTCCTGGGCCATTCGATCCTCCAATTTCTCACCTCGAAACTGACTTGAGATTCGATCGGCTTTCGCTACGTGTGCGTTCACTTCGCCCTCCATGCCGTCGAATGCGAGGTTTAGTTGAGCTTCTTCGTTATGCGTGGGATCTTCCTCGCCGTAATCCACCATGCTGGCCCTGATGTCATTGGCTCTCATTGTCAGGATTGCACGGTAGCCATCTTCGAAGCTAGGGAATTTGTAGCTGGCTAATGCGAATCTTTCGGGTTGGGGAAAAGCGCGAATGGTCGCTGATGTTACTATCCCGAATGATCCTTCGGTGCCAATGAAGAGTCGCTTGAGGTCAAGGCCGGTGGACGAGAACTGCGCGGGCCGAGTTCTCAATACTTGTCCATCTGGGAGAACCGCTTCGAGTCCGAGGAGTTGGGTGCCGATGGATCCGTACTTGGCGCCTAGGTAGCCGAGGCTGTTCGTGGAGATGGCGCCTCCGAGCGTAGCGATGGGGCGCGTCCACGGATCATGAGCGAAGAAGAGGCCATCATCTTGCAGCCTATTGTACAGGTCCTCCAGAACCGCGCCCGATTGAGCTCGAAGAAACAGGCTCTCCTCAGAGATTTCTTCTACTTGGTTCATCCTGCTTGTGTCGATCATTATTCCGCCGCGAATTGCTATCGCTGCACCCATGAGCCCCGTCCCGGCTCCATAGGGAACTATTGGGATCCTCGAGCGTTTCGCGATGCGGACGATCTCAGAGACCTCAGCGATTGTCTCTGGTCTCACAAGAAAGCTGGGGACATAACCTTTCATTCGAAGTTTCGGATAGGGCCGATATGGCCTCAGCGCGTCGAATTTGTATCTAGCAGGAATTCTTTTCGCAGAAAGCAATCGGTCTTGAGGAATGGCACTCTCAAGTATTTTCTCGAGTCTTCGGTGATCGGACATTCACACGATCTCCATCTGCGTGTGATTCCACGGTCCCGTGACTAAACCTTGCTTCCAAACACCCTTGGGAGTCCAGCGAAAAGCATACCTACCCAGTCCCGGCCCCTATCTGGTCAGGTAGACTCCGCTTGAGAATGAGATACGACAGGAAAACGGACCAGTTGCAGATGCTCGTGCATGACGAGAAGGACACAACAACTAAGAAACTTGACGAGGACGTAAACGTGTCCTATACCAAAAACGGGGACATCGCCAAGATCAGCATCAGCAACGCCCTCACAAGAATCTTCGACGGCCTAGGCATCAAAATGCCTTCCGAGCGCCAAGCACCAGCAGAAGAGGCAGAAGGCGGAATAAGGGTCGAAGTAGATGCGGACAAATGTCTCGGATTCGGAAGCTGCGTGATCGTCTCACCCGACGTCTTCAGACTAGACGAACGACCAGGCCAGGGAGTCTTCCAGAGCCGAGCAAAGCTCGATGTGCTCGACGAAGCAGGCGGGAAAGACTTTGAAAACCTCCAAATCGCCGCCCAATCATGTCCCACGCAGGCAATTACGATAATCGATAGGAAGACTGGGAAGCGGATTTATCCTCCTGAGTGACCTCTCCCTCGTTTCTTGACGTCAAAATCGTTTCGACCTGTAACGCTTATCGCTCATTGAGCGGAGCAAATACCCGAAGTATGGGATCGCCGAGGCGGAAAGATGACCGTTCAGATTCTTCTCACTGCGGACAACCATCTCGATCCGCCCGCCTCATCTTTCGGGTCAAAGCGTTTCGAGCGAAGAAAGGATCATCTCAGATGCTTTGATGAAGTAATCGAGTACGCAAAGAGCAACCGACCCGATTTTCTGCTATTGGCAGGAGATGTGTTCGATACAATCAAGCCTGGGAATTTCATTCGCGCGCGAGTTATGGAGGATCTTAGAGCTGTTCATGATCTGGGCGTTCGAATTCTAGCAGTGAGCGGAGATCATGATACCCCCAAGTCCGCTGAAGAAGGATCATCACCGCTCGCTGTCTACGGAAATTCCGGCTGCGTTGATTTCTTCCAAAACCCCAGCGAATTCAACTCCAAGAAATTCACGGTCGATGGTTTGAATGTTGAAGTTGGCGGGCTAAGTCGAAACCCGCTATTGGGACCACGTGACGATCCGCTAACCACAACCGCCGTCCACTTTGATGGTGACGTGAACATACTCCTCACCCACTATCCGGTGGAAGGTTTCATTGGATACGGACACAATGATCCCGTGATCAGACTGAGTTCGATTCCATCAAATTGCCAACTAGTCTGCGTAGGCCACTTCCATGCTTATCAGACGAAGGAGCTTCAGCATTCGACGATAATCTACCCTGGGAGTACGGAGAGGGCTTCGTTTCAGGAGGAGAATGAGGAGAAAGGGTTCGCGTGGATCGAGCTGGGCAAAGATGGCTTAGTGTCCAGAGAACACGTCGAGACCTCTGCACGCCCCTTCAAGACTGTTGAAGCTTTCTTTCCAGACGAACAAGAACCAATGAACATTCTCAAGCAGACGCTCGACGAGTGCAAGAGTCCAGAGACAATTGTGAGACTACGTCT